>NZ_CP040509.1:0-349676 GCF_005845365.1 Rhodoluna limnophila
TTATCCACACATTATTCACATAGTGGATAACCTTGTGGAAAACTTGGCGTAGGGTAATGATTTACTGGCAATCAGCCGGTTGCAGAAGAAGGCGTTTGAGATGGCAGAAGCAGATGTAGTCACAGGTTTGTGGCACTCGCTGATTACCAAACTCAACAACGATGAACGCCTAACCCCTCAGCTCCTGGGCTTCTTGAGCCTGGTTGAGCCAAAAGGTGTTCTTGGCGAAACTCTCTATCTAGAGGTTCCAAACGAACTAACCCGCGAAATGATCCAGCAGCGTATGCGCCCCTTCATCCAAGAGGCCATGGCAATAAACGCTGAATTCGGCGGGCCAATTAACTTTGCAACCGTAGTGAATCCAGATATCGAGGCAAATTTTGTTCCGGCAACTCCGGCAGTTACGCCTGAGTCAAACTGGCCGCCTCTAAACCCAGCCGGAACTCCAGTTACTTTTCCAGATTCTGTATCCACTGGCCCGGCGACAACATCTGGATTCGAAACTCGGCTAAACCCTAAGTACACCTTCGATAACTTTGTTACAGGTGGGTCAAATAGATTTGCCCACGCAGCTTCATTTGCAGTAGCCGAAGCACCGGCCAAGGCCTACAACCCGCTATTTATCTATGGTGATTCAGGGCTGGGTAAAACCCACCTGCTGCATGCCATTGGCCACTACGCATTGAACCTTTACCCACGAATCAAGGTCCGCTACGTATCCAGTGAAGAGTTCACGAACGACTTCATCAACGCCATTCAAAACAACCGCACTGGCATGTTCCAAGCTGAGTACCGTGACATCGATGTTCTTCTAATCGACGACATTCAGTTTTTGCAGGGTAAAGATCAGACCCAAGAGGCGTTTTTCCACACTTTCAACACCCTGCATGATCACAACAAACAGGTTGTAATTACCTCTGACCTTCCTCCAAAGCAACTAACTGGCTTTGAAGACCGCATGGTTTCTAGGTTTGAGTGGGGTCTTCTCACTGACATTCAGACTCCAGAGCTCGAAACCCGCATCGCAATCCTTCGTAAGAAGGCTGAGAATGACAAACTTCGCGTTGACGACGACATCATCGAGTACATGGCGGCTCGAGTTTCTTCAAACATCCGTGAGCTCGAAGGTACTTTGATCCGTGTAAACGCTTTTGCTGCTCTAAACCGCCAAAAGGTTGACATGCAGCTGGTTCAGACAGTTCTAAAAGACATTGTTCCAGTGGGTTCAGACCAGGTAATTGCACCGATTGAGATCATCAATGCAGTTGCCGCGTATTACAAAATCACCCCAGATGACCTTTACGGCTCCTCACGCATCGCAGCAATTGCATTGGCAAGACAAATTGCAATGTACATCTGCCGTGAGCAAACCAACCTTTCACTGCCAAAAATTGGCCAGCTATTTGGTGGCCGTGATCACACCACTGTGATGTATGCCCAGCGCAAAATTACCGAATTCATGAATGAACGCCGCTACGTCTATAACCAGGTAACCGAGATCATTGCTCGTATCAAGACTGCATCAAAGGGTTAGTAACCACAGAAAGTAATTACTCCGGCTCAACCACCACTCAAAAACTTGGGTGGTTTTGTCATTTAAGGATCACTTGGGTGATTAATCCACAAAAATGTGGAGAAATAAACATATGAACATGTCTGTGGATAAGTCCGGATAACTAGCAATTAACAGTGCAATACGGACGCTGGAGTTGTGATGACAAAAATTACAACTCACAGGCGGTCAAGTTATCCACAGAATAATCCACAAGTGTATAAACATCTAACACGGTTGTAGTTTCGTGAGAAACATTGAGAAGTTGCCAGTTATCCACATTTTCCACAGGTGTTAATAATGTTGTTTTAAATATTTAAAGATTTAGACAGATTCATAACTCTTGGGGTAAACACCAATCGGTGTGCAGAGGCTTGAAACCAAAGGTTTTAGGGCATAAATGTGCCAAGATTGAGGACTAGAAACTATTGCGCTCAAAGATGCGCAGATTTGAGGTAAACCTTGAAGTTCCAAGTCAACAAAGACGTGCTCAGCGAAGCTGTTTCTTTTGCTGTCCGCCTTTTGCCTCAGCGCACCACTTTGCCAATTCTTGGCGGAATCCTGATCGAGGCAGATGCCAACGCACTTCGTCTATCGGTGTTTGACTACGAAGTATCAGCCCAGGCAGAAATCGTTGCCAAGGTAGAAACCTCAGGACGAGTTTTGGTTTCAGGCCGTTTGCTTTCTGAAATTGCCAGCAAACTACCTAATGCACCGGTTGAATTTGCCACCGACGGTTCAAAAGTCACCGTTTCATGTGGATCAACCAAGTTCTCACTTTTGACCATGCCGGTTGAGGAATACCCAACGCTTCCTGAAATTCCAGCTATTTCAGGCACCATTTCTGGCGAAGCTTTTGCCGATGCCGTTCACCAAGTGGCTGTTGCCGCTTCAAAGGATGACGTAACTCCGGTATTGACCGGTGTTCAGCTAGAAACCGGCGAAAAGTCAATTTCTTTTGTTGCAACCGACCGCTACCGCGTTGCACTGCGAGAAGCAGCCTGGGTAGCAAGCCCATCAGGCGCCGGATCAGTAGCACTGGTACCAGCAAGAACTTTGCAAGAAGTTGCTAAGACATTTGGTAACCAGGGTGAAATTTCTATTGCAATTGCTAAGACTGACGATCGCGAAATGATTGCTTTCAAGGCAAACAACAGATCAGTGACTTCATTGCTACTCAAGGGCAACTTTCCGCCGGTAAAGAGCTTGTTCCCAACTGACATCGATAACTTTGCCGTTGTTTCTACTGGTGATCTAGTTGATTCAACCCGTCGAGTAGCTCTAGTTCTTGAGCGCGAGAGCCCACTTCGATACAGCTTCAACGAGGGTGAGCTTTCATTGGAGGCCACCGGCAATGAAACTGCTCAGGCGTCTGAAAACATCAATGCCGAGCTAACCGGAAAAGAAATTGTTGTTTCGCTCAAGCCGCAGTTCTTGATTGATGGCCTAGCCGGTGTTCACGGAGAATTTGTGAAAATTGCATTCACCAACAACGACAACCCAAACAAACCGGGTCCGGTTCTGATTTCTAGCCACGGATCAAAAGAAAAGACCGACTCTGACAGCTACCGTTACCTGCTTCAGCCAAACCTTTTGGTTCGCTAGGCACTAAAACAAAAGGCTGAATTACAAGAATTAGAAAAGGGCGGGCGTTAGATGTACATAAAGCATCTTTCGCTCGCCCAATTTCGTAATTACAAAAGTGCAGAGCTTTCGCTTTCGCAAGGCGTCAACCTACTGGTTGGACCAAATGGCCAGGGCAAGACCAATCTGGTTGAGGCAATCCGCTATTTATCAACAATCAGTAGCCACAGAGTTGCGGGCTACCTTCCGCTGATTCAACAAAACCAAAGCCAGGCGGTCATCCGGGCTATGGCAAGTTTTGATGAGCGCGATGTACTAATCGAACTTGAAATCAACCGGGATTCTGCCAATAAGGCCCGAATCAATAAATCACCCGCCCCTAAAGTGCGCGACATCCTTGGGTTTGTAAATTCTGTTACATTCGCCCCAGAAGACCTAGACATCGTGAAGCGTGATCCAAGTAATCGACGCGCTTTTATCGACGAACTTGTAATTCAGGTGTGGCCAAGATTTGCCGGTGTTTATTCAGATTATGAGCGTGTGCTGAAACAAAGAAACACTCTTCTAAAAACCGCCAGACAAACCGGAACCAAAGGTTCGGCTCTGAGCACACTGGATGCCTGGGATGCATCATTGGTTTCTTACGGATCTGAAATTATTGCCGCAAGGCTGGACCTGATTGAAAGATTGCGCCCACACCTTTTTGAGGCATACCAATCCATAGCGATTGCAAACAACGAGCCAAGGATTTTGGTCAAATCATCTCTATTGGGTGCCGCAATTGTGCAGTTTGATGAAGACTCTGAAGATTTGGAGTACATCAACACCTCTGATCGAACGGAAATAACCGAGCTGTACAGCAAAAAGTTGTCATTCGTTCGGCCAAAAGAGCTGGAGCGGGGAATTACATTAGTTGGCCCGCACCGCGATGACTTGGTATTGATGCTGGGAGACTTACCGGCCAAAGGGTATGCAAGCCACGGGGAATCTTGGTCTTACGCCCTGGCATTGAGATTGGCTTCAATTGCGCTGCTGCGCGCCGAAACCAGATCTGGCGACCCAATTTTGATTTTGGATGACGTGTTTGCCGAATTGGACTCTGGGCGACGAGAGCGATTGGCCGGAATGGTAGCCAATAACGAGCAGGTTTTGATTACCGCGGCCGTAGCTGAGGACATCCCAAAGGCCCTTCAGGCCACAGTATTTAATGTAATTTCGGGCACGGTAGCCGGTGGATAAAAGAGATTTTGCCCAGGAGTTCTATTGGAGAATGCGCGAGGCCGTTACCGGAAGGCTGAGCCGCGAAGCCAAGCGCATTGCCGAAAAAGAAAACGCCAAAAACTCTCGTCCTTTTGAGAAGGGGCGGGACATCATTGCCGCCGGAGACTCTATCGAGGGACTCTTAAAGTCATTCCGCTGGGAAAGTCAGCTTTCAGAGGCCGATCTATTCAATAATTGGGCCACCGTGGTTGGCGAAACTAACGCTGCCAGCTCTCAGCCAGAGGCACTAATCAACGGGGTACTGACAATTAGGTGCAAGTCAACCGCCTGGGCCACCCAATTGAGACTCATGCAGACTCAACTTTTAGAGCAAATTAGAGCTGCTTTTCCGAAGCTTGAAATTACAAGTTTGAAGCTGTTGGGGCCGGATGCTCCGAGTTGGAAAAAGGGCCCTCGATCGGTGCCCGGAAGAGGCCCGAGAGACACCTACGGATAACCCCCGTTTTTGGGTGATTAAACCCCATCCTGATTGGCCCTTAATCCGCGCTACGGCGCGGTTTTTGGTTCTCGACACAACGCACAAATACAGGGTTTTGTCAGGCCAAAAAGGTAGACTTCTTGATAGTTAGTTACCCCGAATATCAGTCGTCTACTGAAGCCGCATTTCACCGGGCCTAACCACGCGAATAAGGAGTAAAACCGAATATGTCTGACAGCACTTACGAAGCCGGAAATATCCAGGTCCTCGAGGGCCTAGAAGCAGTGCGCAAGCGCCCCGGCATGTACATCGGTTCTACCGGCCCGCGTGGTTTGCACCACTTGGTTTACGAAATCGTTGACAACTCTGTTGACGAGGCACTGGCTGGGTACTGTGACACCATCAACGTCACCATTACCAAAGACGGCTGGATCCGCGTAAAAGACAACGGTCGCGGTATTCCGGTGTCTACCCACCCAACCGAGGGAATCTCAACCGTTCAGGTTGTTCTGACCATTCTTCACGCCGGCGGTAAGTTCGGTGGTGGTGGCTACGCAGTTTCAGGTGGTCTTCACGGTGTGGGTGCATCGGTGGTAAACGCACTTTCTACTCAGCTACGGGTTCAGGTTGCCCGCGAAGGTTTCTTGTGGAACCAGAGCTACAAGATTGGTGTGCCTGATGCCCCGCTTGCCAAGGGTAAGCCAGCTGATTACACCGGAACCCAGATTGAGTTTTTGGCCAGCCCAGAAATTTTTGAAACCGTAGAGTACGACTACGAGACCCTCCGTGCCCGCTTCCAGCAGATGTGCTTCTTGAACAAGGGCCTGCGCATCTCACTAGAAGACGAGCGCACCGGCCGGACCGACACCTATCACTACGAAAACGGTCTTCGCGACTACGTTGAGTACCTCAACGTTTCAAAGAAAAACGAAATCGTCAACGAAGAAATCATCTCTTTTGAGTCAGAGACCAAAGAGAAGAACATGTCGGTTGAGATTGCCATGCAGTGGACCAACGCCTACAACGAGAGCGTCCACACCTACGCAAACACCATCAACACTCACGAGGGTGGAACCCACGAAGAGGGCTTCCGCGCCGCACTTACATCGCTGCTAAATAAATACGCACGAGAGAAGAACCTGCTCAAGGAAAAAGACGAGAACCTGTCTGGTGACGACTGCCGCGAAGGCCTAACTTGCGTGATCTCGGTAAAGCTTTCTGAGCCTCAGTTTGAGGGCCAGACCAAGACCAAGCTGGGCAACACCGAGGCCAAGGCCTTTGTTCAGCGTGTGGTCAACGAAGAGCTAGGCGACTGGCTTGGCCGCAACCCAAACGTTGCCAAAGACATTATTCGTAAGGCAATTCAGGCTGCCACTGCTCGCCACGCAGCCCGCAAGGCTCGCGAGGCTACCCGCCGCAAGGGATTGCTTGAGTCTGGCGGTATGCCGGGCAAGCTTCGCGACTGCTCAAGCCGCAAGCCAGAACTTTCAGAAATCTACCTAGTTGAGGGTGACTCAGCGGGTGGTTCAGCCGTTCGTGGCCGCAACCCAGAGACTCAGGCAATTTTGCCTCTCCGCGGTAAGGTCTTGAACGTCGAGAAAGCGCGCCTAGATCGTGCCCTCGGCAACGCCGAGGTTCAGGCAATCATCACAGCTTTCGGTACCGGCATCGGTGAAGAATTTGACGTCTCTAAGGCCCGCTACCACAAGTGCATTTTGATGGCCGACGCCGATGTTGACGGCCTGCACATCCGCACCCTGATTCTGACCCTGCTGTTCCGCTACATGCGCCCACTTATCGAGCACGGATACGTTTACTTGGCACAGCCACCACTATTCAAGATCAAGTGGTCAAACTCAGAGCACCAATACGTTTACTCAGATGCCCAGCGTGACAAGGCCCTGGCAGATGGCGCTGCAGCTGGCAAGCGTATTCCTAAAGAAAACGCCATCCAGCGTTACAAGGGTTTGGGTGAGATGGACTATGACGAACTTTGGGACACCACCATGGACCCAGACAAGCGCACCTTGCTTCAGGTAACTCTCGAAGATGCAGCCCTGGCTGATGAGGTTTTCTCAACCCTGATGGGTGAAGACGTAGATGCTCGCCGCTCATTCATTCAGCAGAACGCAAAGGATGTCCGCTTCCTAGACATCTAGGCCGCCGACACCGACGAAAGATTTAGAGAAGAGACATCATGGCTGACGAAACCACCAATGCAAGTGGACTAATCGACAATATTGAGCAGGTCGACCTTCAGGTCGAAATGCAGCGCAGCTACCTCGACTACGCAATGAGCGTTATCGTGGGCCGCGCCCTTCCAGACGTTCGCGATGGCCTGAAGCCAGTTCACCGCCGCGTTATCTATGCAATGTTTGATGGCGGTTACCGCCCAGACAAGCAGTTCTCAAAGTGCTCGCGCGTTGTCGGAGACGTTATGGGTCAGTACCACCCACACGGTGACAGCGCGATTTACGACACCATGGTACGACTTACTCAGGACTGGAACCTTCGCTACCCACTAATCTCAGGCCAAGGAAACTTTGGTTCACCGGGTAACGACCCTGCCGCTGCACCTCGATACACCGAGTGCCGCATGGCTCCTTTGGCCATGGAGATGGTTCGCGACATCGACGAAGAAACCGTTGATTTCCAGGACAACTACGATGGCCGCACCCAGGAACCAACCGTTCTACCGAGCCGCATCCCGAACCTACTGGTCAACGGATCAATCGGTATCGCGGTTGGTATGGCCACCAACATTCCACCTCACAACCTTCGTGAAGTAGCCGATGGTGCTCAGTGGTACCTAAAGAACCCAGAGGCAACCCGCGAAGAACTGCTTGAGGCATTGATCGAGCGCATCAAGGGCCCAGACTTCCCAACCGGCGCACACATTCTTGGCCGCAAGGGAATCGAAGAGGCGTACCGCACCGGTCGTGGCTCGGTCACCATGCGCGCAATCATCAATGTTGAAGAGCTGCACGGCCGCACCTGTTTGGTTGTAACCGAGCTGCCTTACCAGGTAAACCCTGACAACTTGGCAGAAAAGATTGCCGGCTTGGTCAAGGAAGGCCGCCTTCAGGGCATCGCCGACATCCGTGACGAAACCTCAGGCCGTACCGGTCAGCGCTTGGTAATTGTGCTCAAGAAAGACGCTGTTGCCCGCGTTGTTTTGAACAACCTTTACAAGCTGACCCCGTTGCAAGAGAACTTCAGCGCAAACATGCTGGCTCTGGTTGATGGTGTTCCGCGTACCTTGAGTCTTGATGGCTTTATCAGCAACTGGGTTGAGCACCAGGTTGAGGTTATTGTTCGCCGCACCCAGTTCCGTCTGCGTAAGGCTGAAGAGCGTGCCCACATTTTGCGTGGTTACCTAAAGGCTCTCGACGCACTCGACGCCGTAATTGCTTTGATTCGCAAGAGCGCCAACGTTGAAGACGCACGCGAAGGCTTGATGGCCTTGCTGAGCATCGATGAACTGCAGGCACGTGCAATTCTGAACATGCAGTTGCGCCAGCTTGCAGCCCTTGAACGCCAGAAAATCATTGATGAAGCAGCCGAGCTTGAGGCTCAGATCATTGACTTCAAGGCAATCATCGCCGACCCAGTTCGCCAGCGCACCATCATCAGTGAAGAACTCGATGAAGTTGTGGCAAAGCACGGAGATGACCGCCGAAGCGCAATCATTGCTGGTTTCGACGGCGATGTTTCAGTCGAAGACCTGATTCCTGAAGAGGAAATGGTTATCTCTCTCACCCGCGGTGGCTACATTAAGCGCACCAAGAGTGACAACTACCGCCAGCAACACCGCGGCGGTAAGGGCGTTAAGGGAGCCAACCTTCGTGCCGATGACGTTGTTGAGCACTTCTTTGTGACCACAACCCACCACTGGTTGTTGTTCTTCACAAACAAGGGCCGCGTTTACCGCACCAAGGCCTATGAGGTTCTTGAAGGTGGCCGCGACACCAAGGGACAGCACGTTGCTAACCTGCTTGCCCTTCAGCCTGATGAACAGATTGCCCAGGTTCTTGACCTTAAGGACTACCAGCAAGCACCATATCTCGTACTTGCCACCCGTGACGGTTTGGTCAAGAAGACCTCTCTCGATGCCTATGACACTGCGCGAACCGGCGGAATCATCGCGATCAAACTTCGTGAAGGTGACGAACTGGTCTCAGCGATGTTGGCATCTGAGGCAGACGACCTACTGCTCGTTTCTCACAAGGGTATGTCGATCCGATTCTCAGCCAGCGATGAAATGCTGCGACCAATGGGCCGCGACACTTCAGGAAACATCGGTATGAACTTCCGCGAGGGTGACCACCTACTTTCTGCAAGCGTGATCAATGACGCTGACGAAGCCTTTGTATTTGTGGTTACTGAAGGCGGATACGCCAAGCGCACCGAGGTTTCTCAGTACCGCCCGCAAAACCGCGGTGGTTTGGGTATCAAGGTAGCCAAGCTTGAAGAAAAGCGCGGAGACCTAGTTGGCGCAATCATCGTTGCCGAAGATGACGAAGTTCTTGTAGTTCTAGCCAGCGGCAAGGTGGTTCGTTCAGCTGTGAACGAGGTTCCAGCCAAGGGCCGTGACACCATGGGTGTTGTCTTTGCTCGATTCGAAGAGGATGACGTAATTCTCGGACTAGCGAAAAACACCGAACGCAATCTAGAGTCGAATGAGATTGCCGGCGATGACGAAGTTGAAGCCGCCGAAGTAGCCACTGAAGGAGCAGCTGAATGAAAGAACGCCTAAAGGCCGCAGCCAAGAGCGCCGCATCGCGCGCAACCGGTCCGGCGCCAAAGCAGGTAAAGCTGAAGCTGGTTCAAATTGGCTTCTGGTCAGCTGTTAAGGCAGGCCTGCTAGTCACCATTGCCACTGGCATTGCCATGATTGTTGGTTTTTTCTTGATCTGGCTTGTGGTCAGCAGCACCGGATTGTTCGGTAGCTTGAGCACGCTAATCAACGGAATCATCGGTGGCGGAAGCGGCACAACTGAGGCGGGCGTAAACGTTGCCGAGCAGCTGAGCTTGCCACGAGTGATGTCATTTGCCATCACTACAGCACTGTTCAACATTGTGATCGGAACCCTGCTAACCGGTATTTCTGCAGCAATTTACAACGTGATTGCTCGTCTAACCGGCGGAATCTCAGTTGGTTTTACCAACGACCAGTAACTAAGTTCTTCTGTGACTTTGCACTCATAAATAAATTCGTGTAAAGTCATAGAGGTTCTACGGGCCTATAGCTCAGGTGGTTAGAGCGCTTCACTGATAATGAAGAGGTCGGAGGTTCAAGTCCTCCTAGGCCCACCAGGAAGCTTCTTCACCAAAAGAAGGTTCTGAACCGCAGAAACACAAAGATTCAAAGCACCAAGACCCGGGGATTTAGCTCAGTTGGTAGAGCACCTGCTTTGCAAGCAGGGGGTCAGGGGTTCGACCCCCCTAATCTCCACCAAAAATAAAATGCCTCCCATTTAGGGGGGCATTTTTTTACACTGCACGTGCCAGCAAGGGCTGTTTTACGCTGGTGTTCACTGCAGAAATCTAAAAAGTGACAATGCCACATTGCTGGTGGTTGTCTGGAGTGGGATTCATATGAATCGGCAACGAAAAGTCCATATGATGAGAGCACCCCTTTTAGCCCTGATTATTTTGGGTGTTCTCAACATCGCGATCATTGAGCCCGCCATCTCTTGGAGTTTTAGAGAATCAGGCGCATCGAATCTTTCGAATGCCAACTGGGTGGCAGTTTCCGTGTCCCTAGCAATCTGGATAATAATGGCGATAGTTGTTAGCACTTCAGTCCTGATTGCTCAGGAGTTCGTAACACGAAGGGTTGGACCGGGTACTGACAGGCAAGCGCTTCTCTGGGCCGTGCGCCTAGCGGGGCTGGCCCTGATAATGTCCGGTTATCTATTACCAATTTGGGCTGTTGATTTTGCCACCTACAGAGTCGACCAAGGTCAAGGAACCAACCTGATATCGATTGGTGTGGTAACTGCTTCTCCCATCTGCCTGGCAGCTGCACTGATTATTTTTGTAGTCTGCATTCTCAGACGAAAGTTAACATTTGGGAATAGTCGCTAAGAAACATTTGAAAATACTCGAGTCAGTCGCGTAGCTTTTCCTGAAGCACCGGAACCTCTGCCATCAGTAAACTTGAGCCATGACTAACTCATTCGCTGGTAAGCACGCTTTTGTATCTGGTTCATCACGAGGCATTGGCGCACAAGTTGCCCAGATGCTGGCTGCGCAGGGCGCAACCGTGGCCATCAACTACCGCGACAAGGTGGTTCGCGCCGAAAAGATTGCAAACCAGATCATCGAAGCCGGCGGCAAGGCCATCGTGGTTGGTGCAGATCTAACCGATTACTCAAGTATTGACGCTTTGGCGGCAACCCTAAAGGCTGAATTTGGTGGCCTAGACCTTTTGGTTCTCAACGCTTCTGGCGGTATGGAGACTGGCAAGGGCGAGGATTACGCGATGAAGCTAAACCGCGATGCACAGGTAAACCTTGTGAAGACCGCTTTGCCACTGATGAACGCTGGCTCACGCATTGTGTTCGTCACCAGCCACCAGGCGCACTTCATCCGCGAAACTCCAACCATGCCTGAGTACGTGCCAGTTGCTCTCAGCAAGCGCGCCGGCGAAGACGCTCTTCGCGACATGATTCCTGAGCTAACCGAAAAGGGCATCGAGTTTGTAGTGGTTTCGGGAGACATGATTGAGGGGACCGTGACGGCTACCCTGCTTGACCGCCTAAACCCAGGCGCCATCGATGCTCGTAAAGAAGCTGTCGGCAAGCTCTACAACGTAGAAGAATTTGCCGAAGAGATCGTCAAGGCTGCCTCAGCGCCGGTACCAGCAGACAACACCGTCTTGGTTGGCGACACCGGTTACTTCACTAAGAAATAAGGTTGCCGATCATGAACCCGATTTTGCCAACTACCTATGACGCCCTTTGGGCCGTTCTGGCTGTGCCGTTCGTGCTATTCATGCTGGCCTTGCCAGTAATCGTGATTGTGATTTTAATCAGAGTGAATCAGATCAAGAAGTACTTGGAGCAGCTCGTCGCCGACCGCAAGACGAATAGTTAGCGCAAAGCCGACTGAAATGGCTTGGCTTGGCAGGCGAACCCGCTTTTAGTGGCCTGAGCCTGCGCCCTTAGTGTTGCCTGCGCCGGTAGCAAAGATGAAGGTTACGATTAAAGCACCGACAATCACAAAGAACATGTTGGTGACTCCCCAGGCCTGACCCAAAAAGCCGAGCAGTGGTGGCCCGACCAAGAAGGCCAGGTAACCAGCGCTGGCCACGAAGGCAACTTTACGCGCCGGGTTTTCACCCTGACCTGCGGCCGAGAGATAAAGCGGAAAGCCAAGTGCCACACCGCAACCCCAAAGCATCGCGCCTAACCAGGCCAGGTAGAGATTGCCGCCAAAAATGATTAGCAGCAAGCCGATGATTCCACCGAAGGCAAGCACCTGAAGGGTTCGCGCCTTACCGAATCGGTCGGCCAGGTTTCCGCCAAAGAAGCGAGTTAGGGTCATCGCTCCCAGCAATACTGCGTAGGCGATGCCGGCGTTTGCATCAGTCTCTTGGTAGTCGTCGACCAGTGCGATGGTTAACCAGTCGTTTGATGCACCTTCAGCCAGCGTGATGCCCAGGATTCCAATCGCCAAGAAGATAATCCGGCGGTCTTTCCAGATGGTTGAGCGCGGCTCAAGCGGCTTTTGCCCTTTGGCAAGCTTTTCGCGGCGCTCTTCGATGCCGTTGCCGGCAGGCAAGAATCGCGCTGTAGTAAGCGGCACCACCATAGTGATTGCGCTCAAAATGATGATCTGCCAGAACAAATCGAAGTTGGTTTGCGTTGCCAGAATGCCAATGCCAGCACCTGCTAGCGAACCAATTGAGAACGCGGCGTGCATTTTCGGTAGCGCTGTTTTTCCAGTTGCCGACTCAATAGCAGCGCCATCAACGTTGATGCCAACATCGGCGATACCCATACCCAATCCGGCTACCAGCGCAAAGACGGCGTAACCCACAGCGCTACCGTTGGCAATGAAAGAGACCTGGCCAACAAAACCAGCGGTGACGATGGTGACGCCGGTAATTACGGCAATCTTGGTGCCGAATCTGGCAATAAACCGACCCGCAAGAGTGACCGAGGTAATTGAACCAATCGACCCGAAGAACAAAATTAGGCCCAGTTGTGATGTGGTCACATCAACGAGTTCACGCACCAGCGGCAAGCGAACCATCAGTGATGAAAAGGTCAGGCCAAAAATAGTGAAGTAAACCAGGATGGTGATGTGCCACGCCTTCGTGGCCCGCTGTGAAAGATCAGCTGCAAAAGTCATGGCTAAAGCCTATACCTGTCATTTGATTGGTTTTGTATTGATCAACTTAGGTCGGTGAAGGCAAGTGAAACCGCAATAGCCAACATTACGACACCGATAAAAACATCGAGGACCCGCCAGAACACGGGCTTGGACATGAGCTTTGAGGCAGCGCGCGCGCCGAACCCGATGGTTGAGAACCAAACCACGCTAGCCACTGCGGCACCGATGCCAAACAGCCAGCGAGCCTCGCCAAACTGAGCCCCGATGCTGCCCAAGAACAAAACCGTGTCTAGATAAACGTGCGGGTTTAGAAAAGTGAAGCCAACCACCGCACCGGCAACCGCCGCCGCAGACTTAGGGGCCTCTTGTGATGGCAGCAAAACCTCAGATTTAGTGGCCTGCCGGAAGGATTTGAACGCAAACCACGCAAGATAGGCCACGCCAACCCACTTGATGATCACCAGCAAAACCGGAAGGCTACGAATAACCGCACCAAAGCCACCGATGCCGACTGCAATCAACGCAGCGTCAGAGATCGAGCAAATCAGAACCACCATCAAAACGTGGTTGCGGGCCAGACCCTGCCGCAGGACGTAAGCGTTTTGGGCTCCAATCGCCATGATCAGCGATAGCCCAGTAAGAAATCCAGTGCCCAAAACGTCCATCACTGCAGTCTAACTTTCACTCACAGTCAGCTTTCAGTAATTTGTGATGCAATTGCCAGATGAGACTTTCACGCCGTGTAGTTGTTGCAATATCAATCGCCTCGATTGCGGTCACCGCCTTGGCCGGTTGCACCGTAAACATCAATGCCCCGCAGGGGTCATCGCAGTCTGAAACCACAGACTTTAGCGGCATGGATATCATGTTTGCCCAGATGATGATTCCGCACCACCAACAGGCCGTTGACATGTCTACACTGGCTGAAACCAACACTAAGAACCAGGTAATTCTTGACTTGGCCGCGCAGATCAAGGGGGCACAGGCTCCTGAGATTGAACAGATGACGGCTTGGCTGAACGGTGCCGGGGCATCTATCGACATGGGTCACGATATGGGACATGACATGGGTGGCATGCTAAGTGACGAGCAAATGGAGCAATTGGCGGCTGCCAAGGGTGCTGATTTTGACCGCCTTTACCTTGAGGGGATGATTGAGCATCACCAAGGTGCCATTCAAATGACCAGCATGATCAAGGATTCTGCCAACGCCGAGGCTCGTGCCCTGGCTGATGCAATCATCACCTCGCAGACTGCAGAGATTGAATACATGCAGCAGCTGCTAGCCAACTAATGGCTTTGGGCTAGCCAGATAGGAAATAATCAGGTTATGCAGCCAGACCCATACATGTCCCTGTTCACAGTGATTAGCTTCACCATGCTTGGTTTTGGATCGGTCATTCTCAGTTTGGTTTCGAGAATGGGAACCGGAAGTCAGCTTTGGTCGATCATCATGGGAGCTTCAACCCTGGCCGCCGGCACCTACATTTGGATGGCGATTGACCAACTTGGAGTGTTCCCGGCGTTACTTGGTTTTGTTGCCCTGATGATTGCGGTTACACAACCTCGGCGCCGATCAGGCGAATAACCTCTTCACAGACCTTTAGGTTGGCAATCGAGTCCTCATGTGATTCAAATGGTGATTCAAGTAAGCCCTGGTCAACAAAGCTAGCCAAGGCGGTGGCTTGGTAGGCCAGCCCTTCGTGGCCAATTGGGTTCGGGTCCCTCCAAACCTCAGTTTCAGCATAAAAATCAACCTCAGCAAGAGCCACCGATGATGGAATGCAGAATTCTGGACCAACGGTTAGCTTGGCTTTGGTGCCGGCAACTTGACCAACTGCCGGAATTGATGCGCGAGCAGACAACAAGATGTAAGCGCGGGCGCCATTGGCATAACCGAGCTGAACCGAAACCTCTTCTTCGATCTTGTCGGCGTTGAGTTTGCCCTGCGCGGTGATCGAGGTTGGGTTGCCCAGAAAACTCTGTGCAAAACTGACCGGATAAATACCCATGTCAAAAAATGGGTCACCGTGGCCCTTTTTCCATAGGCGCGGAACCTCTAGGTTGGCCTGGCACATGCTGACGTTCACCATCTCGATTTCGCCAAGGGTTTCATCGGCCAACAACTGGCGGATGATGTCGTACTGAGGCAGGTAACGAGTCCACATAGCCTCCATCGCCAGAACTCCAGCGGCCTTAGCTGCGGCAAAGATTTCGGCAGCTTCAGCAGCATCCAAGGTAATGGGTTTTTCAATCAAAACGTGCTTGCCAGCCGAGATTGCCTGTAACGCGTGATCACGGTGCTGAGTCGGCAGCGTCGGAATGTAAATAACATCGATGTCTTCGCGGGCCAGAAGATCCTCGTAATTATCGTGTGACTCAATGCCGAACCGTTCGGCAAAAGCCTCGGCCTTGCCCGGTGTGCGAGAGGCCACGGCAACAATTTGCTGCTTGGTGTGCTTCTGTACGCCCGATACAAAAGCTTCGGCAATTCCGGCAGCACCCATCACGCCCCAGCGCATTGAGGTGACTGATGCTGGGTCAATGATTTCTGGCGTAGGCAAATTCATGGTTAGAGTTTATGCCTATTTGTTAGGACAAAGTGCTTCGAATTACAAAACATTAAAGTGAACGCGCGATGATTTCGCGGGCCAGCTCATAATCAAGCCGGCGGCGGCGGCGCCCGTTTTTCATGTTTCCCTTGAATGGCGCCAACACCAAATCGTGTGATTCAACGCGAATAGAGTTGAGCAGCTGATTGGCTCGAATTACAAAACCCGGCAGCTCAGCATCACTCAGGGTCGGCAGCTCTAGGTAGGTCATCAGGCGTGAACTGACCTTGACACGACTGCGCGGGTAATCAAAGTCTTCGGCCAGCAGAAACTCAATCGGGGTATTTCCATCGGCGCCGTCAACCGCCCGCAGGCCAATTCGTCCATCGGGAATGTTGAAGTGCGCTGGTTTTCCGCGGCGTCCACCTTTACCGCGGCATTCCATAATCTGGGCCAGCGAGCCAATCAGGCGTTCGTTTATAAACACCGATCCTGCGCCGGCAACGGTAGCCGGCCCAAAACAAGCCACCAGCGCAGGGGCATCGGTGTCATCAAACAGCTGCCCCTCAATAACTGAGATAACTGCCAGCCGATCTTTAGGAAAGGTCGAGAGCAAGAAGGTTTCAGGCAAAATCGCCACCACATAGTCTGCCGAGGCCAGGCAGCGGTCCAAAGCCAGCTTCCAGAGATTGTCGTAACCCTGCTTGAAATAGCTGGCAACAATTGAATTGACACCTTTGCGCTTGGCCGAATGATTAGCCAAATAAGGGGGATTGGTCACGATCACTGAGCGCTCTGGGTTTGGCACTTTCTTCAATGAATCGTTTACTGGCCATTGTCCGCCGGCGATGTCGAATCCTCTGGTCTCCACCCCATAGGTCTCGGCAAGCACTTCAAGTAGGTGGCCATCTCCGGCAAAAGGGTCCAACACCGATGCTCTCTTGCCACCTGAGGTTTGCTCCAGAAATGCGAATGACAAGAATTCTTTGACCGGCTGATTCAGCCAGCGGTCATCGGTGGTAAAAAAGGTGCCGCGAGAGACTTTTTCGGCATCAATTTGAACAACTCGACCAAGTTGAACGGAAACCAGCATCTCTCCAACTGGTCGCCTTTTTGCCATCTCACTAGTCTGCCAGAGAGTGCTGCCGTGAGAGAATAAAGGAATGACTGCACACACTTCTGTAGCGACCATTCACACAAACCATGGCGCAATTAAAATCAACCTTTTCGGAAACCACGCACCTAAGACTGTCGAGAACTTCGAGGGTCTAGCAACCGGTTCTATCGAGTGGCGCGACCCTCGCACCGGCGCGGTTCAGACCAACAAGCCGCTATACAACGGCGTGATCTTCCACCGCATCATCTCTCAGTTCATGCTTCAGGGTGGAGACCCAACCGGCACCGGTATGGGTGGCCCTGGCTACCAGTTTGGCGACGAAATAAACGCTGAATTGAACTTCAACGAGCCTTATAAGTTGGCCATGGCAAACGCCGGACCAGGCACCAACGGTTCACAGTTCTTCATCACCACCGCTCCGACCACCTGGTTGTTCGGCAAGCACACCGTATTCGGTGAGGTTGCAGACGAGGTATCGAAGAAGGTTGTTGACAAGATTGAAGGCGTTGAGACCGACGGTCGCGACAAGCCACTGGTTGACGTAATCATCGAATCAATCACCATCGAGAAGATCTAATTTTTCTTGAAAAACATCTTTAAGCGTTCACCAGCCCGAGTAACCCTCGGGCTGGTTTCGCTTAACCTTGCCATCTGGCTGCTTCAGATTTTCCCGGGTTCAAACCTCACTAGCCAGCTGGCCTTTGTGCCACTTTCGGTTTACACCGAGCCTTGGCGCATGATTACGGCTGGATTTGCACACAGCGAATCCAACCCGTTGCACGTGTTGCTAAACATGTACTCGCTTTACATCTTTGGTTCAATTCTTGAGCCGATGCTCGGACGACTCAGATTCCTAGCCGTCTGGCTGATTTCTGTTTTCGGCTCTTCGGTAGCGGTTATGTACCTTAACACCCCAGATACCTGGGTAATCGGTGCCTCTGGCGGAGTCTTTGGTCTGATGGCAGCCTATTTTGTGGTTTTGCGCGCAGTCGGCGAGAGATCTCAGAGCCTGCTTGGACTCATTGCGATCAACCTAGTCTTTGGCTTCATCATGCCAGGCGTCAGTTGGCAGGCTCACCTTGGTGGACTATTTGCCGGTGGCGCGATGACTGCCGTTTATGCCAACACGCGCAACCGCAACCAACGCAGCACCCAGCTCATCGGGGCTATCGGTGTGGTTTTGGTGTTTGTGGCCCTAACTTTTTACCGCATGCAAACCATGCTCATGGGCTAAACGCCCGCACCCCTCTAAGTCAAAGAAAAATCCCCCAACCGGCATCAGCCAATCGGGGGATTTTCTAATTTTTAGGCTTGGATTACTTCCAGCGAGTTGACATCATGAAGCCAACCATCGCAATGCCGAAACCAATCAGAATGTTCCAGTTTTCTAGGTTCCACGGGGTTCCTGCACCAAGTGGGAACTGCGCGCTGGTCACGTAGTAGGTGATGATCCAGATGAGGCCAAGCAGCATGAAACCAAACATGACCGGCTTGAACCAAGCTGGGTTTGGCTGATCTTCAGTGTTGGTGGCCTGTACCTTAGGCGCCTTGATTTTCTTTTCAGACATGAGGCAATTCTAGCGGGACACCGGCATTGCTCGCAGTTCCAAAGTAGGCTTAAGTCAACATGGTCAAGATTTTGGTACTCGACAACTACGACAGCTTTGTTTACACGCTGAACGGTTATCTGCAGCAGCTTGGTGCAGAGACTGAGGTTTTGCGCAACGACATCGTGCCGGAGTCAGAGCTGCCTGCCCTGCTTGCCAAGTATGACGCCGTGCTTTTGAGCCCTGGCCCAGGTACTCCTGCCGAGGCCGGCCTAAGCATTCCGGTAGTCAAGCTGGCGTTGCAGACTGGCCAGCCGGTTTTTGGCGTTTGCCTAGGTCACCAGTCCATCGCCGAGGCAATGGGCGCAACCGTGACCAGTGCGGAAGAACTGATGCACGGAAAAACCTCTCAGGTTGCCCACGATAATTCTTTGATTTACCAGGATGTTCCGAACTCCTTCACCGCAACCAGATACCACTCGTTGGCGGTTGTAGATTCAACAGTTCCGGATGACTTGATTGTGACCAGCCGCACCGAAAAGGGTGAGAACTCAAAGGGTGGCGTGATTATGGGTCTGCAGCACAAGAGCCTGCCAATTTACGGAGTTCAGTTTCACCCAGAGTCGGTTATGACCCAGGGCGGCTACCAAATGTTGGGCAACTGGCTTGAGTCAATTGGCCTAAAGGGTGCTGCCGAGCGCGCTAAGTCGCTCAGCCCAATGGTTACTTTCTAAGCCCTATTGGGTTACTAAACACTCCACGTACAGGGTAATTGCTGATCCCTGCGGTGCTACACCTGCCGGAATCGACTGGCCAATAACCGTGGTGCCCTTAGTTCCGGTGCACGGTTCCATGGTTCCGATAGTTGATGGAAGCGCTACGTCTGGGGCAGACATCGCCGAGCGAGCCTCAGCGATTCCTAGACCGGTTACATCAGGAACCATTACCTTGCCATCAGAGACGATGAGGTTCACGATGGTGCCCTCAGGTACCTGACTGTTCAGCGCCGGGTCTGACTCAATGACAATCCCGGCCGGAACCGTGGCGCTGTGAGCCTGAGTGATTGAACCTAATTCGAGCTTTACCGCTGCCAGTGCAGCCGCTGCCTCAGCCTCGGTCATTGTGGCCAAGGCCGGAACCTTGACTGTGTTTTTACCGCTCGAGACGTAGACCGTGATTACGGTGTTTGCTGGCACGTTGGTACCCGCAGGTGGATCGGTGCGGATAATTGTGTCAACCGGAACAGTGTCACTGGTTTCAGACATCTTGGTGACAATCAAACCCTGGTCGGTAAGGGTTGAATAGCCCACGTCGTAGGTCAGGTTGCTAACATCGGCAACCTTGGTGCCAACATCGGTAGGAATTGGAACTGGCGTTGAACTGATTGAGAAAAGCCAAATCAGCAAACCAATCAAAACCACACCGACTCCAGAGCTGATACCCCAAAGCATTCCGTTTGAAGGGCGCTTTACCTCAGCAAATAGCGGTGCCGGAGTTGAGCCGGTGTTGGCCGGAATTGTGACTCCCAGGGTGTCAAACGGGTTGGTCGATGGGCCAGATGCTGATGCCATTGCTGCCACTGGTGCAGGTGCCGGAGCAGCTACTCGTTCAGGCTCAGGAGCGGTCGGCATGACGGCTGTTTTGTCTGAGGCAAACTCACCCAGCAAGGCTTCAAAATCGTCGTCGGCGTATGAGTTTTCTAGCACCGATGCCTCTGCGGTGCCAGGTACTTCGGCAGCGATGACCTCTGGCTCAGGTGCTACCTCAGGCTCGACAACCGGCTCTTCAGCAATCGGTGTTTCTGGGGCAGCGATTACTGGAGCAGCAATGGTTGCTGGCGAACCGTTGGCTGCTGCCAAGACGTTCTCGCGGAATTCCTCAGCACTCTGAAAGCGCTCTTCGCGGTCTTTTGCTAGGGCACGAATGACAACCTGGTCCATTTCTGGAGTGACGCTTGGATCAAACTGCGATGGCGGAATTACTGCCTCTGAAACGTGCTGGTAGGCAACGGAAACAGCGGTCTCACCCTTGAATGGAGGGCGACCACAGAGCATTTCGTAAAGCAAAACACCGGTTGAGTAAAGGTCTGTTCTGGCGTCTACGGTCTCACCCTTGGCTTGCTCTGGTGAGAAGTACTGAGCAGTGCCCACGATGCCGCTGGTGTGCGCCATGGTTGCCGATGAGTCAGAGACGGCACGGGCAATACCGAAGTCCATGACCTTGACCTGGCCGGCCTCGTTGAGCATGATGTTGGCCGACTTGATGTCACGGTGAACCACACCGGCGCGGTGTGAGAACTCGAGAGCGGTAAGTACGCCCGAAGCAATGTCCAGGGTTTCTTGAAGAGTTAGACGGCGTTCGTGCAGAAGATCGCGAAGCAGCTGGCCCTTTACGTACTCCATGATGATGAACGGAAACTTGTGTGGGTTGCCGTTGATGTCGGTGGTTTCTTCTTCACCGGCATCGTAAACACGAACGATGGTTGGGTGCGCCATACGAGCCGAAGCCTGAGCCTCTTGGCGGAAGCGTGCCTCGAAAGATGGGTCGTTGGCCAAATCAGACTTGAGCAACTTGATTGCAACGGTGCGGCCTAGTCGGGTGTCAACACCCTCATAGACATCTGCCATGCCACCGCGACCAATGAGGTGTCCTACCTCGTATCGGCCTGCGATAACCCGCTGGTGCTCAGTCAATTCGTGCTCCACTCGTTGATAAAAAACATTTTCAGTCTAATGATTTGTGCTGCTATTTCGGGCTATTCGACCGGTGCACTTGGCGACTCAGTTGGTGCCGGAGTGCTGGTCGAAGGGCTTGGGCTTGGGCTAGGTGTGCCGGCCACGTAATAGGTAATTTCGATAGCCGAGCCTACCTTTAGCGTTCCGAGCGGAGTGCCCGCATATACGGTCATCACGCGCGGGTCATCCTCGGCAACAACCTCACCGGCCACCGCATTTACAACCAGACCCATTAGGCCCAGTGATGCAGCAACATCGGTGACTTTTTTACCTTGGATGTCGGACAGCAGAACCACAACTTCTTGGTTAGCCGAAGATGTTGGGCTTGGGGTAGCAGTGCCCGAATTGCTTGGGTTATCGGTTGGCGTTGGGCTTGGCGTAATGCCCGGCTGCAGTGAGGTAACCACAATTGCCACAACCACAGAAATCGCAGTCAGGGCTAATACACCGATGAGCGCAAACCAAGGCCAAACCACCGGCGGCTTTTGGTTAGGTGCAGTTGTGGTCGGCAGTTCAAGAACAGCGGTGCTGTCGTTGATCACCGGCTGGTTGATCAGTTGTGTGGCCGCCGAATTTCTCGGGGCATTCGACATCATTGACTCAGCACGCTTGGCCAAAGCCAATGCAGACTCTGGCCTCTGGTTTGCCTTTTTAGCCAGGCAGGACATAACCAAATTAGCTACCCGAGGGTCAATCCCTTCAGGCAACGGTGGCGGAGTCTGGTTGATCTGCGCCATGGCAATTTGCATCTGCGAGTCACCGGTGAAAGGTCGCTTGCCGGCCAAAGCCTCGTATGCCACGATGCCCAGTGAGTAGATGTCGGTAGACGGGGTAGCCGGTTTTCCGGTTGCCTGCTCGGGCGCAAGGTACTGAACGGTTCCCATCACCTGTCCGGTGGCGGTTAGACCAACCTGGTCGGCTACGCGAGCAATACCAAAGTCGGTAATTTTGACTTCACCGTCGGGGGTAATCAGCAGGTTTCCTGGCTTTACATCGCGGTGCACCAAACCAGCCTCATGGGCTTCAAATAGGGCACGGCCAGTCTGCGAGATGATGTCTAGAACCTGTTCGGCAGGCAAGGTTTTTTGCGTTTCTAGAATCTTGGCCAGCGAATCTCCCGGAACAAGTTCCATAACCAGATAGGCAGAGCCTGAGTCTTCTCCGTAGTCATAAACATCGGCAATGCCTGGGTGGTTAACCATGGCTGCATGGCGGGCTTCGGTGCGGAAGCGCTCCAAGAACCCGGGGTCACCCATGAACTCTTGCTTCAAAATCTTGATTGCCACATCACGAAGAATTACCTCGTCGTGCGCCTGCCAAACCTCACCCATTCCGCCGATTGCGATTCGACTGATGAGTTTGTATCGGCCACCGTAAAGCTGACCTGCTTCTGGAATCATTTCTTCAACACCGCCTGCATCACTTTTTTAGCCACCGGTGCAGCCAAAGAGTTTCCTCTTCCTGACTGACCGAGCCCCCCGCCGTCAGCGATTACAACGGCAACAGCAACCTGTGGGTTGTTGGCCGGTGCAAACCCTGTGAACCAAAGTGTGTATGGCTGGTCCGTGCCATTTTGGGCGGTACCGGTTTTACCCGCTACCTCGACTCCGCTAATTCTGGCGTTCCCCGAAACACCATTAGAAACGGCGCCAACCATCATCTCAGTCATCGATTTGGCCGTCGTGGCAGACATCGGTTGCGAGAAGACGCTTGGGCTTGGTTGGTGCAAAACCGAAAGGTTTGCGGTCAATACGTTTTCAATCAGGTTTGGCTGCATCAGTACGCCCTTGTTGGCGATTGCGGCACTAACCATGGCCATCTGCAGTGGGGTTACTCGAACATCAAACTGGCCGAAAGCTGAAAGTCCGGTTTGGGCATCGTCCATACCGCTCGGATAAACGCTGGCCACCGAGGTCATCGGAAACTCGATGTTTTTACTAAAGCCAAAGAGGCCAGCCTGCGAGCTAATCCGGTTTTGCTTCAGCGCAATTCCCAGCTGGGCAAAAGGTACGTTGCACGAAAGTCGCAGGGCATCAGCAATGCTTACGGTAGCCGCGCCACCACATTTACCCTCGCCTGAGTTCATCACAACGGTGCTGGTACCCGGCAGCGTGTACTTGCTTGGGTTCGGAAAAGTGCTGTCGGCGGTGTATTCGCCGCTCTCTAGAGCTGCGGCGGCAACTACCAATTTGAAGACTGACCCGGGTGCGTAGAGCTCGCTGTAAGCACGATTGAGCAGCGGACCGTCTTCATCCTCGATCAAAGCCTTGTAGTTGGCGTTCGAGGTAGCGCCATCGTGAACCGCCAACTCATTTGCATCAAACCCTGGCTTTGAGACCATCGCCAAAATGTTTCCGGTGGTTGGGTTGATGGCAACGACCGCACCCTTTTTGTCGCCCAAGGCATCCCAGGCGGCCTTTTGAACATCTGGGTCAATCGTCAACTCAACAGACGCACCGGCAACCGGAGTGCCAGAGAGCAGTGCATTTATTTGTTCAAAGAACTGCGATGAATTTTGCCCGGTGAGGTAGCTGTTGGTTGCCGATTCGAGTCCGGTTGCACCTTGGTACAGGCTGAAGAATCCGGTGACCGAAGAGTACATTTCATCGGAGTAGACCCGGTTGTAGCGGTAGACATCATCAACCGGGATAGATTCGGCAATCGGCTTGCCGTCAACCAAAATCGATCCACGCTGGGTTTTGTAGCTGTCGTAAATTGAGCGCACATTTCGTTGGTCGGTGGCCAAGTCATCCGCTGAAATTACCTGAATTCCGGTGCTCGAAATGAAGAGGCTCAGGAACATGACAAAGATGACCAGGCTCACACGCTTAAGTTCGCGGTTCATGCGGTCACCGACTTATTTCCGCTGTCCACAGTGTCAGAGATCCTCAGCAGCAATCCAACGATGATCCAGTTTGCCAACAGCGATGAACCGCCGGCCGCCAGCAACGGAGTGGTCAAGCCAGTTAGCGGCACCACTCGGGTAACGCCACCAATAACGATGAAGCACTGGAGTGCGATTACAAACGCCAATCCCGTGGCCAGCAGTTTGGAGAAGTCATCTGGGTGGTTGAAGCCGATGCGAATGCCGCGTGAAACGAGCAGTAGGTAGAGCGCAAACACGGCAAACAAGCCGATCAAGCCGATCTCTTCGCCGAGTGCGGCGATGATGAAGTCGCTCTCAGCCAGCGGGACCAGCTGAGGTAGTCCGCCCCCGAGTCCGGTGCCGAGCAGTCCGCCGTGGGCTAGGCCAAAGATGCCCTGCGCAAGCTGGTAGCTACCGCCGGCGGCATCGTAGTTAGAAGCCAAGAACGGGTTGAGCCAAGAGTCAACGCGGCCCGAAACGTATTCCATCATTCGGCCCGCAACCAATGCACCGGTTAGGAACATTGTGATGCCGGCGATTACGTAGATGGCCCGACCGGTTGCGGTGTAAACCAGCACGATGAAAATACCGAAGTAAAGCAGTGAGGTTCCGAGGTCGCGCTGCAGGATGAGCACCAAAAGGCTGGCACCCCAAATTACAAGAATTGGACCAAGTTCGCGGGCGCGAGGAATGCGCACACCGAGGACTTTTCGGCCAACGATGGCAAGTGATTCGCGGCGAGTAACTAGGTATCCGGCAAAGAAAACCGTCAGGGCAATCTTGGCCAACTCACCTGGCTGAAAGGTTAGGTCGCCGATGGCAATCCACAACTGGGCTCCGTTGATGTTGCGGCCTAGGCCAGGAATCATCGGTGAAATCAGCAAACCAACGCCAACGATCATCGAGACGTAAACGTAGCGACGCAAGAACAAATGGCTCGGCACAAAAATGATGACCGCAGCCGCAAAAGCCATGGCAACCACTGTCCAAACAACCTGCTTTTCGGCAAAGAGTTCGGTGCCACCGTTGGCTATGGTCGCGAGGTCCAGTCGATAAATCATCGATAGTCCGAGGCCATTGAGAACCACCGCGATTGGCAAGATCATCGGGTCTGCCTCGCTGGCGCGGCGGCGCAAAATGATGTGAATTACCAGGGCAAAGAATGCCGGTGGCAGTAGGTACAAGAAGATCTCGGGGGTCAGCACCTTGAGAAGTGACAGCTGAATTTGTGACAACTCAAATGCGTTTAGGCCCACGGCAAAGGCAAGCAAAAATGCCTCGATGTTGCGATTACGAGGAACCACACGCACGATTTTTGGCAGCGCTTCAGCGGCGTTCAATTTACTCATTCGGCACCACAGCATCTTGCAGTTGGCGCACCAAACGCATGGCCTCCTGCAGGTTGTCGGCACTGATCGACTGCTCTAGTCGCTGCTGGTAGTAAATGCTCAGGTCGGTGGCATCGATGTTGGTCTCTTGGTACACCTCAGAGAAAGTCAGGGGCCCAAGTGCCTCTTTGATGCCTTTGAAAACCGTAACGTGCCCGTTGGAAACACCGATGTAGAAGCGGGTCTGCGTGTACTCATAGGCCTTGACCACCAGGAATGCCATTGCAGCCACCAGTGCCACCACGGTCAAAAGCTGGCGAATCTTGCGCCAACGAATCCGGCGGTGAGTTTCGCGCAGAATCTTCTCGAGGTATTCGTCTGATTCAGGCACGTAGTCGGCTGGGTCTTCAGGTCGGCGCAACAGCTCGGTGATGTTAAGCGGCTTGAGGATTCGCAGAATTCGGCGACCCTTGCGCTCATCAATCACGACCTCGTTCGAGCTTGAGCCCACAAAAACAGCGCTCGGAACAAAATCAGTTTTGGTCTGCGCGTCAACGATGTCCACAACGACAACGGTCACGTTGTCTGGCGCACCAAACTCAAGTGCCTCGCCCACCAAAAGGTCGGCTGCTTCTTCAGAGCCAATCTTCGAGAGCAAAATACCGTTCATGATGTCTTCGGGTACCGGGCCCGAGAGACCATCGGAGCAAAGCAACCAGCGGTCACCCGGCTTGGTCTCGAGAGTTTCAGAATCTACATCCGGGAACTCTTCAACATCGCCGAGAACACGCATCAGCACCGATCGGCGCGGGTGAACCAAAGCCTCTTCAGGAGTAATGCGGCCGGTGTCTACCAATCGCTGAACAAAAGTGTGGTCGGTAGTTACCTGGGTGACTTTGCCGTCACGCGCTAGATAGATTCTTGAGTCACCGATGTGCCCGATGGTCACCTTGTTGCCAGTAATCAGCATGCCGCTGAAGGTTGTGCCCATTCCGGCAAGCTCTGGGTGGGCCTGCGCGGTTTCGCCGAGTACACCGTTGGCTTCCCAAATCACGTCGATGAGCGCTTTGGTTGCTTCCTCTGGCGAGGCATAGACGGTATCGATTTTTGCGATTCGCTGCGCACACAGGGCTGAGGCAATGTCTCCGCCGGCGTGGCCGCCCATGCCGTCGGCTACGAAGAATAGGTTGTAGCCGGCATAGCCAGAGTCTTGATTGCTAGAGCGCACCCGACCAATGTCAGATGACGCAAAACTCAAGGGCTTGATCGACATTATTTATTTGACCTAGGCTCGCAGCTCAAAAACGGTCTTGCCAACTCGAACCGGAGTGTTCAACTTGACCACCGCAGGGGTGCCGACTCGGCCGCCATCTAGGTAGGTTCCGTTGGTCGAATTTAGGTCCTGAATCAGCCAATCGTTGTTGATCAGCACCAACTTTGCGTGGTTGGTGGATGCGTATTCGTCGTCGACCACAAGGTCTGAGCTTTCGGCGCGACCGATGGTTAGTTCTCGGCGGTCAAGGTTGATTACCTGGCCGGTGCGGTCGCCATCGATAATCACCAGCTTGGTGGCATTGCTGCCGGATGACTCGGTTACCAGCGATTTTCCGGCTGGAGCAGCCGGTGCAACCGGTGAAGAAATTACCTGGGGTGCGTTGGCTTCGGCAACGCGGCTAACCACTTTTTGACCAAAGAGGTCAGCACGAATTACAGAAATAATGCTGAAGACAAAAATCCAGAGAACCGCTAAAAATCCGGCTCTGACGATAAAGAGAGCTAACTCACTCACTTGGCACCTGACTCTCGGTCACAGTTTTAGCGATGATTCGAAACACGTAGTCATTGCGACCGGCTGAAATTACGGTGTCGGCGTTGATGCCAACCTCGGTAATTGGGCGGCCGCCAACTCGGGTTCCGTTGGTGCTGTTCAGGTCTTTTACAGCAGCGTTTTTGCCATTCCAAACAATCGCAAAGTGCTTACGGCTCAAACCGGTGTCATCAATTTGAATGTCGGCCGAGGCATCGCGGCCAATTGAGGTTTCACCCTCGCGCAGCAAAAAGCGCTTGCCGGCAACATCCAGGGTAGGCATCCATTCGACCTGGTGCTTTTGAGTGTTCGAGCGGACTAGTACCTGACCCAGGTTCAAGCTGCCATCTTCGATAAGACGAATTCCGAGGGTCGCTCCAAATTGAAAACCCTGTTTGTTGGCGTGCTTGGTGGCGGCCTCGGTTAGCTCTTCGATCAGAGATTCACCGAGAGTAGCCATGCGCTTGAAATCGGGGGTTGAGAGGCTAACCGTGAAGGTGTTTGGGGCCAGAATGCGGTCGCGGCTGAGAATGCTGGCCTTGGCATCCATCTCGGCACGGATGTGCCCTGAGATCTCCACAGGCTGGAGCTCAGACTTAAAGGTCTTCGTGAACGCGCCATTGACGACCCGTTCCAAACCCTTTTCAAAGTTCTCTAAAAAGCCCACGTCATCCTTATCGTCGTTGAACAAGTTTACCTTCCGGCACACCTGAGAGGTTGCTGATAAAACACCCCCAGCATCCTGAGTTTTGCCACCTCGAGTTTGAGATTTTTCTAGATTGAAAAGGTCCCCACGAAAGGAAAGAACATGAAGCTTAAAACCAAGCGTTCAGCGATTGCAGTCATCGGTGCCACCAGCATCCTGGCCTTTGCAGTAGCCACCCCATCTTTTGCACACGATCGAGTTTCTGGTAGCTCTACCGAGACCTCAAGCACCACTGAGGTTGAGGCAGTAAAGGCAAGCGTCACTGCAACCATTACCGCCGTTCCAACAACCGTCACCTCGGCAAAGGCTGCGGCACACGGCACCCAGTTCATCGTTTATAAATTGGCAGATGACGCCACAGCAGTCCCGGCAACCCAGCCAACCGTTGGTGGCAAGCGCATCCATGTGAAGTCTGGCACCCTGGCCGACGGCACATTGACCGGCGTTCTTGAGCTAAAGGGTGGCCTGGCTGCAACCACCACTAACTACGCGATTTACACCGCCGATGGCGCAACTGCAATTTTTGCAACCGTCACGGTAGATGCCACCGGCACCGTTGCCACGGCAACCACCTCGGCTGATGTCACTGCGGCCTACACCGCACCGACCGCCAAGGCCAAGTCCTCTGACGGCGTCAAAAAGGGAAAGCACGGCAAGAAACACGGACACCGCTAAACCTCCTGTTAGCAGTAATTCCTCTCTCTAGTAAATAGAAAACCCCGGGGTTGAGCCCGGGGTTTTCTATTTAAGTTTTGGATCAGCTTGCCGCTTGCGACTAGCCAACTTCTTGGGCGTGACGCTTGCCGCGAGTGTGGCTGGCCTTGTGCTCTGAATGCTTTGGGTCTGCATAGCAAGAGTCGCAAAGCAGAATCAAGTCTTTGCAGCCAACGTGAGAGCAGTTGCGGAAAGCGTTGGTTGCACCACCGCAACCCTCGCACTCACCGATGACCTTGGCTTCGTCAGAGAAGTCTTGAACCATTCGGTCGTCGAAGATGTAAAGCGAGCCTTCCCAAAGACCCTGGTCCTTGAACTTCTCGCCGTAGCGAACGATGCCACCATCGATTTGGTAGACCTCTTTGAAACCGCGGTTGATCATCACGGCTGAAAGAATTTCGCAGCGAATTCCACCGGTGCAGTAGGTGACGATTGGCTTGTCTTTTAGGTGGTCGTACTTTCCAGACTCAAGTTCTGCAACAAAGTCGTGTGAGGTCTGAACGTCTGGAACGATAGCGTTTTTGAATTTGCCGATTCGGGCTTCGAATGCGTTGCGGCCATCGAAGAAAATCACGTCATCGCCGCGCTCTTCAACCAGCTGGTTTACCTGGGCTGGCTTTAGGTGCTTGCCGCCATTGGTGATGCCAGATTTTTCTACAGTGATTTCATCCGGGGTGGTGAACGCCACTAGCTCGCTGCGGTTCTTGACCGACAGGCGAGGAAAGTCGTTTCCGGTTCCGTCTGACCACTTGAAATCGATCTTGCCGAAGCCCGGGTACTCGCGTGTTTGACGAACGTACTTCTTGAGCGCCATCATGTCGCCGCCAAGGGTGCCGTTGATGCCGTGCTTTGAGACGATGATGCGACCCTTGAGTCCAAGTGACTCGCAGAGGGTCTTTTGCCAAAGCTTTAGAGCAACAGGGTCGGCAACCGGCGCAAAGCCGTAATACAAGATGATTTTTTGTAGGTCCACGCTCCTAATTCTACTCTTCGGGGCGATTTAGGATAAGGGGATGAGTATCAACCCTTGCCTTGACCCAGCCGAGTTCGACAAGAACATCCGCCCTCAAGATGACCTATTCCGATACACCAACGGAAAGTGGTTGGCTGAAACTGAGATTCCTGCAGATAAGGGCATCTACAGCAGTTTTCACATGCTCGCCGATGATGCCGAGGCTGCGGTCCGAATCATCCTTGAAGAAGCAGCGGCAAACCCTCAGCCGGGTGTGAGTCAGCAGATCGGTGACCTCTACGCTTCTTTCCTTGATGAGGCTCGAGCCAACGAGCTGGGTGCTGCGCCTATCGCAGCTGACCTAAAACTAATTGAGCAGATACGTCAGATTGACGACGCAACTGCCCTGTTGGGTGAGTACGAGCGCAGTGGTTTTAGCGGCCTGTTTGGCATCTGGGTAGACAACGATGAAGGAAACCCAGACCGATACATTGTGAACCTGGCTCAGGGTGGTCTTGGCCTGCCAGATGAGGCCTATTACAAGGATGAAAAGCACGCTGAAATTCGCGAAGCGTATGTGCCGCACATTGCTCAGATGTTGACACTGGCTGGCTGGGATGCCGAAAAGGCCGCAGTCGACGCAAGACACATCATGGCGTTTGAAACCGCACTGGCTGCCGTCCACTGGACCAAGGTTGACAGCCGTGATGCCGAGAAAACCTACAACCTCACCGCCCGTGCGCACCTGGACGCATTGACCCCAACCTTTGACTGGAACATTTGGCTTGGAGCGGCAAAGTTTGACGCCAAGATTTTGGCTGAGACCAACGTTTGCATGCCGAGTTTCTTTGAGGGTCTCGAGCAGATTTGGAACGCTGCCAACCTCGAGCAGATCAAACTGTGGCTGGCCTGGCAGGTAATTAGAAGCAACGCCGGTTTGCTCAGTGACGAATTTGTCAACGAGCGTTTTGCGTTCTACGGCACCAAGCTAGCGGGCATCCCGGTTAACCGTGAACGCTGGAAGCGCGCGGTTTCTTTGGTCGAGGGTTCGATGGGTGAGGCAATCGGCAAGATCTATGTCGAGAAGTACTTCAGTGAATCAGCCAAGGCGCGCATCGATGAGTTGGTCAAGTTTGTGACCGAGGCTTACCGCGTCAGCATTAACAACCTTGACTGGATGACTGAAGAGACCAAGGCCAAGGCGTTGGCCAAGCTGGATAAGTTCACGCCAAAGGTTGGCTACCCAAATAAGTGGAAGGACTACAGCAGCATCGAGATCAAGCGCGATGACCTGGTGGGCAACACTCGCCGAGTCTCAGCCTGGGTCGCAGCTACTGAGATGGCCAAAATCGGTGCACCGATTGACCGCGATGAATGGTTCATGAGCCCTCAGACAGTCAACGCTTATTACAACCCTGGCTTCAACGAAATTGTGTTCCCGGCCGCAATTTTGCAGGCACCGTTCTTTAGCCCAGATGCCGATGACGCCACCAACTTTGGCGGCATTGGCAGCGTAATCGGTCACGAAATTGGTCACGGATTCGATGACCAGGGTTCGAAGTATGACGGAGACGGCAAGCTGGAATCATGGTGGAGTGAGGCTGACCGCGAGGCTTTCGAAGCCCGCGCGGCCAAGCTAATTGCTCAGTACAACGAACTGACCCCGCACCAGTTGGTAGACAAATCTCACAAGGTAAATGGTGAGCTCACCATCGGTGAAAACATCGGTGACCTTGGCGGCTTGTGCATTGCACTCAAGGCCTACGAGATGAGTCGTGAGGGCAAACCCGGAGATGACGTGATTGATGGCATGACCGGTGTTCAGCGCGTGTTCTTGTCTTTGGCTCGTATCGAGAGCTCGAAGGGTCGCGATGAAACTGTGATTCAGCGTCTGGCCACCGACCCACACTCACCGCCTGAGTTCCGCTGCAACCAGATTGTGCGCAATGTTGATGCCTTCTACGAGGCGTTTGATGTCAAGCCGGGCGACGCCCTCTGGCTAGACCCTGCCGACCGCGTCACCATCTGGTAAAAAATGAATCTCTGGATCCGCCTGGCCTATGCAATGTTGTCGTGGCGAAGCCGCTCGAAGCTAAGTTGGCAGGAGGTTGGCCGCCGCAGTTTTAGGGTTTGGCCAACTGATCTGGATGTGTTCAACCACATGAACAACGGCATCTTTTTGTCGTTGCTCGACCTAAGCCGCCTTGACCTGTCTTACCGTTCTGGGCTTTGGCAGGCCTGGAAGAAGCTTGGTTGGTATCCGGTAGTGGTGGCTCAAACCATCACCTACCGTAAGTCGCTAACCCCTTGGCAAAAGTTTGACATCGAGTCCAAGGTGATTGGTTGGGATGACCAGGCTTTTTACTTTGACCAGCGATTCGTGGTCGGCGAAGAAATTTACGCTCGGGTAATTGTTCGCATTAGGTTCTTGAAAAAAGCTCGTGGAATTCTGGTGCCTGGTGAAGTTATTGAGGGCAGCGGTGGCTGGCACGGGCCAAAGCCAGAACTGCCACAGTGGGTTAAAGACTGGGCTCAGACCACGGCACTGCCAAAAGGCAAAGAGCCGGCTCCGAGTATCTGGCCTTAGCGTTTAGTTTCCGCCGCTGGCCAACAGAGCCACAAATCCATCGGTGGCGGCTAACTCGCCATCGGGCAAAATAAAGATCGCTTCGATGCCGTCAACTTTATTAAGGTCGGCAATGGCTCTAGGGCCTTCGGCAAAAGCGGCGGTTGCCCAAATGTCTGCGGTGACTAAATCTTTGGCCACCACGCTAACCTGAAGCAACTCACGCGCCGGTGCTTTGCCCGAAGCCTTTGGGTTCCAGATGTGCTCGCCGCGTTCAGCTGATCCACTAGTTGCCAGCGCACGGTAATCGGTGTTGGCCAGGTCAATCACAGTTAGCACCCCAGCTTCTGGGCTGGCAATAGACACCGGTTTTGAAACACCGATGCGCCAGTCGCGCGCCTCGGTAACACCGTCGGCCAACCAAACGTCTCCGCCGGCGTTCATCGTAAAGTCATCGATTCCGGCGGCTACCAGCACAGATGCTGCTTCGGCAGCCGCCCAGGTTTTTACCAATCCGGATGGGTCAAAAGTATTTTGTGGAGTCATGGCGCTGAACCAGCCGTTGGTCACCTTTTCCCAGTGGTCACAGGCGTCCCAAATTTCGGCAACCACCGGGGGCAGTGAGGCCAGGTTGGTCTCGCCTCGGGCCAGGCGACTGATTGGTGACTCTGGTTTATAGGTACTGAAAGTCTCATCTGCCTGGTGCAAGACCCGGCAGGCCTCGGCCAATAACTCAGCCACTTGGGCTTCTGGCAACTCAGTTCGCCCCGCAAATCTGAAGGCAGTGCCCATACAGATTTCGGTGTGGTCAAAGGTGGTCATCACTGCAGCTTCGATAGCGCGCTAGCCAGCGCCTCTTGATAGGCATCGGTGCTAAAGGTTGCTCCAGAGGCATTACCAAAGTCTGCGCTCTGGGCTTTAAGTGCAGCTGCGTTCAAGACCGGAAAAACCGCGTCATAACCATCGGTAGCGGTGGCGACTACCTCGTTGATGCTTTCGATTTGACCATCGGTAGCCGTAATTTCTAGCTGAACCTCACCGTATCGGTACGTAATTGTGTCACCGGTTACGGTCTGCGTTGTGGTTGTGCCGTCGGCTGAGTCGCTGCCCAATTCTGGGTTCAGGATGGCGTTGATGCCAAAGCCTCCGCCGAGGCTAACTGCAGCCAGTGCGACTAACCCGCCAGCCCAGTTTCTTTTGGGTGCGACTGCCAAGAGTGGTTGATCAAAATTTAGCAAGAGCTGACTCCACTGCTTTTTTGAAGGCGTTTGTTGTGTAGGTGGCATTTGAGATGTTGCCAAAGTTGCTGCCATTTGCCTTGATGGCTGCGGCTACCAAACTCGGGAAAGCCTTGTCGCGACCATCTGATGACTCAGCCCGAAGCAGTTTGATCGTGGTGATCACATCACCCTTTTTAACCACCTCAACCTGAACAAATCCGTAACCCTTACCCACGTCAATGACATCGCCGGTCTTGGTCACCGATGCTGTGCTGGTCGTGCCGCCGGTACCTGCGTTGGTGGTGGCAGAAGGCGCCGGAGTGCTTGTAGTTGTACCCGAAGCCTGGCCGGTTGCGGCTGGCTCCTTTGCTGCTGCTGACTCGCTGGCCGTAGGGGTTGGCTCGGCCATGATCTGACTTGAGGCCGCGCCATCAGGGTTGGTTGATTCGGTCGCGCTAGGTTCAGCAAAGTTAAAGCCGGTCTCGGCAGTTAGGCCAATTTGATAGCTGGCTGCAAATAGGCCAAGACTCACCAAGCCAAGCGTTGATTTCGTTGCGGTTCTCACCAGGAGTACTCCTCTGCGTGAATATTCTCTTCTGGGGTGCCGGAGCGAATAACGGACTTTCTTACAATCTTGGTCCAAGCCTCAGGGCCACAAACATAGACGTCAGAATCTGAGACCCAAGGTGCCATGACGGTTAGGCGGGCTTGATCCGGAAGACCATCGGTGTCGTGGTTCATCCAAGAGCCATCTTTGCCGCGTGGGCCGGTAAGCACGTGCAACTGAAAGCCGCGACGTCGTGCAATTACCCGCACCTCTCCAAGCAGCGCTGCATCTTCATCGCTGCGCACTCGATAAATTATGGTGATGTCTCCTGGGCGGGCAGCCATTGATTCGGCAAGCGCGCGAACCGGTGGAATACCAATTCCAGAGGCAATCAAAACCACCTTTTCTTTGGTGCGGCGTTCTTCGGTAAACACTCCGTATGGGCCTTCGACCATCACGCGGGTGCCAGGCTTTAGCTTCTGCAGCGCAGCCGTGTCGTCACCTCGGTTGCCGATGGTGAAGCGCATGAACTGGTTGTTCGGTGCCGCTGAGATTGAGAATGGGTGAGGTCTCCACCACTGCTTTGGGGTCAGCAAACGCAGCATGTAAAACTGGCCGGCTTGCCCACCAAGTTGTTCGATGTTTTTGCCGGTGATGTACAAAGAGGTTGCGTCACTCGACTCTGCCACGACAGCCTGAACGCTCAGGTTCATTTTGAAGCCACGGATAATCGGGGCGAGCACGCGGTACCAGATCAGGTTCACTGCAACGAATAGGTACAGGGTTACCCAAAAAATGGTTTGAACCGGTTTGCCGGCAATGTCGGTGCCGGAGGTAAAGATGTGAGGCACCGCCAATAGAACTGACGCGTAAGACATCACGTGAACGATGTACCAGGCTTCGTAGCTCATTTTTCGGCGTGCAAAATTGAGCGAAGTAACGACCACCAAGATCATCAGAGCCAAGGCCAAGCTAGCGGTAAGCATGTCTGGAACATCGGTAATTAGGTAGGTCAACTCGGCAATTAGTGTGCGCCCATCGGTGATGGCCATGCCAATCAGTGATGCCAAAAAGTGGGCCACGATGAAGTACAGAACCGGTTTACCCAAACGCTTGTGGGCCAGGGTTGCCTTGTCGTGTCCGTAAAACTTGTCGATCCAAGGCACTCGTGCCACCAACAACATGTGAATCAAAAGCAGGTCGGTGCCGATAAGTGCGGTTAGTCGGCTGGCGGCATCGAGCGCTGAGGGAACATCGGTGATGTCTTTTAGTCCACCGGCAGCCAAAAACATAACAATGACCGCAACCACGCTGGCCCAGGCAATACCCTCGATGATGTCTTGGGCACGCTTGAGGCGCAAATACTTGCGCACACCCAAACGGACTTTACCGTTGGGTTTCACGAGCTGCAGGTCTTTGAACATGCTTCTAATCTGACGCATGAATCTGGAAGTTTCCTGAATGAAGGCTGTAAGCGACCTCGGAGATTAAGTGTTTCACGAACGACCCACTCTCGAAACACTCGCGCAACAACCGCTGGCTAATTTTTGAGCATGGGAGATCTATTCGAGAAATATCCCGTTGCGGTGCAAACCGATTCGGGGGATGGACGCGCGGGCAAGTTACCGGCGTTTGATGAAATGTTTGCGTCTGCTGGGCAGGTGCGGCCGAGTTACAAAAAGATTCACGAGACCCTGGCCTCGATGACTCAGGATGAACTGCGGGGCCGAACCAACGCCCTGGCTGATTCTTACCTGGCCCAAGGTGTGACCTTCGACTTTGCCGGCGAGGAGCGCCCGTTTCCGCTCGATGCTGTTCCGCGAGTAATCGACAAGAACGAGTGGAACTCACTCGAGGCCGGAATCAAGCAGCGAGTCAAAGTCCTCGAGGCTTTTCTAGCCGACATCTACGGCCCGCAAAACGCCATCCGTGACGGGGTTATACCCGCTGCACTTGTTGCATCATCGGCCCACTATCACCGCGCTGCCCACGGAATTGACCCGGCAAACGGTGTGCGCATTCAGGTCAGCGGCATTGACCTCGTGCGTGACGAGTATGGAGCCTGGCGCGTGCTCGAAGACAATGTGCGCGTGCCCTCTGGTGTCTCTTACGTGATTTCAAACCGCCGCGTGATGGCGCAGACGCTGCCCGAGATTTTTCAACAGATGCGTATTCAGCCGGTTGGTGAATATCCAAATAAGCTGCTCGCGGCCCTTAGGGCCTCAGCGCCATCGGGGGTTGAAGACCCGGTGGTTGTAGTGCTCACTCCCGGTGTTTACAACAGCGCCTACTTTGAGCACACCTTGCTTGCTCGACTCATGGGTCTTGAGCTGGTCGAGGGCCGCGACTTATTCTGCTCGGGTGGCAAGGTTTACATGCGCACCACCGGGGGTGCTCGCCGAGTAGACGTTATCTATCGCCGCGTGGATGACGAGTTCTTGGACCCACTGGCCTTTCGAGCGGACTCAGTGCTTGGGCCGCCAGGTTTGCTGACCGCTGCGCGACTGGGCAACGTGACCCTGGCAAACGCAGTTGGCAATGGTGTTGCCGACGACAAGTTGGTTTACACCTACATGCCAGACCTCACCAAGTACTACCTTGGCGAGGATCCAATCATCGAAAACGTACAGACCTGGAGACTGGAAGAGAGAGACAGTCTCGAGGAAGTGCTGGATCGATTGGATGAACTGGTTGTCAAACCGGTTGATGGATCGGGTGGCAAGGGATTGGTGGTTGGCCCGCGAGCCAGCGCCAAAGAACTTGCGGATCTTCGCAAACGATTGATTCGTGACCCACGCGGATGGATTGCCCAGCCGGTGATTCAGCTGTCAACTATTCCAACGTTGGTCGACCAGGGTTTGCGCCCTCGTCACGCAGACCTTCGACCATTTGCTGTCAACGACGGCAACGATGTTTGGGTTTTGCCTGGTGGCCTGACCCGCGTAGCGCTCCCCGAAGGAGAGCTAGTTGTTAATTCATCTCAGGGTGGTGGTTCAAAGGACACCTGGGTCGTCGGTGTAGACAGGCCCAACGACATCCGGGCACTCAACACCAACTCACATGTTTCATCTGTAGTTGCCGGCCAGACTTCTGGCGATTCGGGATTCTCGCGTCAACAGGAACAGCAGCAGCAGTCCAATCAGGAGGCGCAGAACAATGCTTAGTCGAATCGCAGAATCATTATTTTGGATTGGTCGCTACGTAGAGCGCGCCGATGGCACCGCACGCCTGCTTGACGTGCACCTGCAGCTTTTGCTCGAAGACCCGTGGGTTGATGAAGACACCGCTTGCCGATCGCTGCTGAAGGTTATCGGGGCAAATGCCGAGTACCCGCATCAGTTGACCCGCCAGGATTTGCTGAACATTCTGTCGGTAGATCGTGGTGAAAGCAGCTCAATTGCGTCTTCGCTAACCGCCGCCCGTGAGAATGCTCGACGGGTGCGCGAGATTGTCTCTACCGAACTCTGGGAGTGCCTCAACACCACTCGATCAAGAATGCCCCGCAAGGTTTCTATCGACCGCGCGCACGACTTTTTTGGTTGGGTGCGTGAGCGTACTGCGCTCGCCGTAGGCATCGTCGAAAGCTCGACTTCGCGCGACGAGGCATGGACCTTCTTTACCCTTGGCCGCTCACTCGAGCGCGTGGACATGACCGCCCGCTTGCTGGCTACCTCAGAATTGACTGAGGCTAGCGGCCCATCTTGGACCACAATTCTCCGCAGTTGCGGTGCCTACGAGGCATACCTGCGAACCTATCGCGGTGTTCCTTCGGCCACCAACGCCGCTGAGTTTCTGCTGCTTGACCGCATCTTCCCTCGGTCGGTTGCCTTTGCGCTGGCGCGAGCCGAAAAGTGCCTGAGTGACTTGGCTCCTAGTTCTGACCGAGTGGGTGTCAGTGACGTTGCGCTCCGTCAGGTTGGCCAGCTCAGAAACAACCTCGAGTACCGTTCGGCACCAGACATCCTGGCAAACCTCACTCAAGAGATGCTCGAACTGCAGCGCGGGGTTGGCGAAATTTCTGAGTCAATCCGGTCACGTTACTTTCCGGTCAACGTGATGCCAACTTGGAACGGAGAGGTATCTTGAGTCGATATCGTATTGTTCACACCACCGGCTTTAAGTACCAGGGTGAAGTTGTGGCTTCATATAATGAGGCTCGGTTGCTGCCAATCCGCGATGAATCGCAGTTGGTATTTAGTGCCAAGCTTCAAATTCACCCCGATGGTGCCGCGCACGAATACCTGGACTATTTCAAAACCCGTGCGGTCATGTTTGAGGTGCTCGAGCCCCACACCGAGTTGAATATCACCGCCACCTCGGTGGTCGAGCTTCGCCCAACCGTAGAACCAATTCCCGGACTCAATTGGTCCGACCTCGCAATGGAAATTGTCAGTTCGCTCGAGCTAACCGATGCCGTTGGTCAGACCAAACGTACTCAGCCGGCCAATGATCTGGTGAAGTTTGCCAAGAAACTTGCCACCACCCACACTCCGCACGAAACCGCGCTGGCCATTTGCCACAAGGTGTTTCAAGACATGACCTACATGCACGGCGTGACCGGGGTGCACTCGATTGCTAGTGATGCCTGGTCAGAAAAAATCGGTGTTTGCCAAGATTTTGCTCACATCACCTTGGGGGCGATGCGAGCAGTGGGTATTCCGGCCAGATACGTAAGCGGTTATCTGCACCCTTCCACAGATCCAAAAATCGGCGAGAAGGTAGTGGGTGAGTCGCACGCCTGGGTTGAGTGGTGGGCCGGGTCATGGTTTGCCTTCGACCCAACCAATGACATCGATGTAAACACTCGGCACGTGGTGGTTGGGCGCGGTCGTGATTACGACGATGTTCCGCCTTTGCGAGGAGTTTTTGCCGGGCCGTTCAACTCAGAGTTGTTCGTTAGCGTGGAGATCACCAAAGAGGCGTAATCTGTCGCTATGACTGAATTGCCGATCGTACGCAGCTTCAAAGACGCCCAGGGTATCGAGATCACGTTTTATGAGTGGCCGGTAGCAAACCCAAAGGCATCAGTGCAAATAGTGCACGGATTAGGTGAGCACGCCCGCCGCTACGACCACGTGGCGGCTGCGCTGAATCGCGAGGGCTACAGCGTTTATGCTGACGACCACCGCGGTCACGGCCAGACCGGGCTTCGAATGACGGCCGAGGGAATCACAAAAAAGCAGGGCAACCTTGGCCCTGGCGGTATGGCGGCAGTCTTTGCTGGTGTTCGTCAGCTCAGCCACATCATCGTTGGTGAAAACCCCGAAGAGCCTCTGGTTATGTTTGGCCACAGTTGGGGCTCACTGATTGCCCAGCGCATTTTCAATAATTACAGCGATGAATATGACGCCCTAATTCTTAGCGGATCCACCCTTGCGGTTCCGGGAATCTTGCCAAGCTCAGGTTTCAACAAGAAGTGGGATGCCACTCCAAATAAGACCGGCTACGAGTGGTTGAGTCGCGACCCTGAGGTTGGTCGGGCATTCTTGGCCGATCCAAAGAATTTCCCAGAGAGCGCCCTTCAGGTCTTTGGTGTTCCAAACACCTTGCAGTTGCTGGGTGTACCGAGCAAAAACATCGATAGCCATGTTCCGATTCTGCTCATCGCCGGCTCGGATGATCCGCTTGGTGGCGAGCGAGGCAACAAGCTTCTGCTCAATGCTTATCGCCGATCAGGGGTCAAGGACATCGAGGCAATTATTTACCACGATGGCCGCCACGAGATGGTGAACGAGACTAACAAGGCCGGGGTGCTAGCCGACATCGTTGCTTGGATCAACGATCGGATGTTGCCGACCGAGCACCTCGACGAGGTCTAAACCAAAAGGCGTAAAACTCGGCCAATTACTCGGGCTTCTTGAGTCCTAGCTTTTCGCTGGCCTTTGCCACATTCGGCAGTCGGCAGGCGGCTGCTGCTTCTTCGATTGGGTTAAGCAGTAGGTCTTGGGTCTCAGGGTGGCGCTCCATGTATCGCACCACGTAAGAGCAAACCGGAACAATCTTTGCCTTGCCCGCAGCGCGAACATCGGCGATGGCCTCGCGCATCAAAATTGCTGCAAGATTCTTGCCCTGCTGGGCTGGGTCAACCTCGGTGTGCACAAAGTGAATCTCTCCCGGCATCATGCTGTAGTCGGCATGACCCACTTTGTTGCCCTCGAGCCAAATCTCGTAGCGGTGCAACTCGGTGTTGTGAATAACCTCTGGGTTCAATGCTTCAGCGCTCATGCTGTTAACCTCTTTCTGTGCCGGCAAATAAAAACAAGCTCTTCTTCGGAGATAACCTCTCTGTGCTGAAGTCTATGCCCGACGAATCGGTACAGCTTATTTACATCGATCCGCCATTCAACACCGGCCGCACTCAATCTCGCGGCGGCAACTCCACCCGCCGAAGTGAGACCGGCAGTCGAGTTGGTTTCAAGGGTCAGCGCTACGAAATTGTTCGGTCAACCGTGCTGTCTTATGACGATGAATTTGCCGATTACTGGGGCTTTCTTGAACCCCGATTAGAAGAGGCATGGCGCCTGCTAAATGAGACTGGCACTCTCTATTTGCACTTGGATTACCGAGAGTCGCACTACGCCAAAGTTTTGCTCGATGCTCTGTTTGGCAGAGAGTCATTTTTGAACGAAATTATCTGGGCTTACGACTATGGCGCAAAGTCGACCAAGCGTTGGCCTGCTAAGCACGACACCATCCTGGTTTATGTCAAAGACCCTGCCCAGTACTTCTTTAACTCAGCTGAGGTTGACCGCGAGCCATACATGGCACCCGGGCTAGTCACCCCCGAAAAAGCCGAACTTGGCAAACTGCCCACCGATGTTTGGTGGCACACCATTGTTTCGCCGACCGGTAAAGAGAAGACCGGTTACCCAACGCAGAAGCCATTGGGTATTTTGCGTCGAGTAATTCAGGCATCGTCAAAACCGGGAGATGTTGTTCTGGACTTTTTTGCTGGCTCGGGAACCACCGGTGCCGCCGCAGCATCGCTAGACCGAAACTTTATTTTGGTTGATCAAAACCCTGAGAGTATTGAGGTCATAACTCAGCGCATGGCTAAGGCTGGCGTTGAGTTTGATTTGATCCGCGCACGCTCACCAAAAAAACCAGCAGCAAAGTAAGCGCAATCAAAATGGCACAGACCGCCATTGCCATTCCGTAATTCACAGCACCTGGTCGCGAAATTAGTGAGTAGAGAATTGTCGGCAGAGTTGCCTGGTTTCCATATGCCAGCAATGATGCAGCGCCAAACTCACCGATAGAAACCACAGCCGCGTATCCTGTTGCCGTGGCCAAAACGCCGCGAATCATCGGCGCTTCAATTTGCCACCAGATTTGCCCAGCAGAGGCGCCCTCGGTTTCGGCCGCTTCACGATGCTCCGAACCGATTGAAAGCAGCGCTGGGTAAACCAGGCGAATCACCAGGGGCAGAGCCATCAGTGCTTGAACCAGTGGCACAACTAGCCAGCTGGAACGAAGCGGCAGGGGTCCGCCGCCAAAGGTAACCAGGTAACCAAACCCGAGCACCACCGATGAGACTCCCATCGGAAGCAGGAACAGGGCATCAAGCGTGCGGTTTGAAAGTTTGGCAATTTTTGTGAGAGCTGGTCTAGACAGCAGGTAGGCAACCAGTGTGCCCAGAGCAACCGAAATTACAGTTGCAATTGCGGCATTTCGCAGGCTGTTGACTGCTGCGTTCAGCACAGTGATGTTGAGCAAATCGCGCTCACCGCGGGTACTCAAATTCTCAAAATTTTGCATACTCAAAACGCCGTCAAAGCTGAATGATTTGGAAATCACCTGAGCAATCGGCCAGCCGATTAATCCCACGATAATTGCGCCGGTCACAACCACGGCCAACCAATCCCGCTTGTCTACTCTCGGCTTGTTTCCGCCTTCGTCTACCTGCTCAATGCCGACTGTTCCCTTTGTGATTCGGTCGCTGACGATGAAGGCCATCGCAGTTAGCAGGGTTTGAAATATGGCCAGAGCCGATGCCTTTGGAAGGTCAAGGTACTGAAGTGCGGCAATGCTAATTTCAGTTTCAATCGACTGAACCAGGCCGCCGCCGAGCACCAAAACAATTCCGTAGCTCGAAGCGCAGAACAAAAATGTTAGAGCCCCTGCCGACACCAGGGCCGGTTTAAGTTGTGGAAGTGAGATTGACCACAGCGTGCGCAGGCGGCCGGCACCCGCGATTGCCGCTGCCTCCTCGGTCTCGACATCCATGGTTGCCCAAACGCCACCGAGAGTTCTGACGGTGATCGAGTAGTTGATGAATATGTGGGCCAAAATAATCAGCCAAATTGCCGGTAGGTCTCTGAAGCTGGTGAATGCAATAGCCACCACGATGGTCGGCAGAACCAGCGGAACGGTGACCAGTGCCCGGATGAATTTTTGGCCTGGAAATGACTTTCGATACAGCAGGTAGGCGCCTGGAATCCCAAGGACCAGGCATAGCAGTGTTGAAACTAGCGCCTGCCAAACCGTGAACCAAATAGCCCGCAGGCTGCTGGGTTCAGAAAAGGTTTCAATCCACTCGCTGGTGAATCCGGTTTGCAAAATGTTGGTCAGCGGCCAGTAGAACAGCACCCCCACAAAGAGTAGGGGCGCTGCCCACAGTGCTGACCTTTTGATCATGCAATCAATCTACGGTTAGTTGTTGCCGAAGATAGCTGACCATTTGACCAACCAGCCCATGCGGTTGGCTGCGATGTTTAGGTCTCCACCAACGGTGTTGGTTGCGGCCGGAGCAAACTGTGCCCAGGCTTCTGGCAAGGCAATACCCTCAGTCACCGGGTAGACATACATACTGTCTGGCAGCGCAGTTTGGAATGACTGACCAAGCATGAAGTCGATAAATTTCTGTGCACCGACTACGTTCTTTGCACCCTTGAGAACGGCTGCATACTCCCACTGTCTAAAGCAGCCATCCATGATTGAGGCGGTCTGGCTCTGGCCGTTGTCGCGTATTTCGAAGGCTGGTGATGATGAGTAGCTCAAGACAATTGGGTAGGCGCCCTGGCCGCTTGAGCCTGAGAAGTCAGTGAAGTAAGCGTCTTCCCAGCCCGATGCAATTTTGACTTTGTTTGCCTGCAGGTCAGACCAGTATTGCTCCCAGCCTGCCTCTCCAAAGGTTGCCACCGTGGCGGTTAGAAATGCCAAACCGGGTGACGAAGTACTTGGGTTGGTGAGTACGGTTAAGCCCTTGTATTCAGGCTTGGTTAGGTCGGCAAGTTTGGTCGGAGGCGTTAGGCCCTGATCAGCAAACCAAGCTTTGTCGTAGTTCAAGCAAACGTCGGCGTAGTCAATTTCGCGCAACGGGTTTTCGGCGTAGTCACCGGTGGTGTCAAAAATTTCAGCTTCGATAGCTGCTGGCGCAAAGGTGTTGTCGATGCCGTAGACCAGGTCGCCAATCGGGGCATCTTTGGTCAAAACCAGTTTGTTGGTCATCTCGCCGGCATCGCCCGCTTTTACTTGGGTAACGGTAATGCCGGTTTCAGCCTTGAACTCTGCCAATAGCTCTTCGGTAAAGACCGCTGAGTCGTGGGTCACGATGGTCAGTTCATTGGTTGAGGTTGGTCCGGTTGCGGCTGAGCATCCGGTTAGTGAAGTTGCTGCGATAAGACCGGCAACGGTCATGGTGATGATGTGTTTGATTTGCACTTTCGTGCCCTCCTGAAATAGATAGGGCACGGGTTAGAGGTCCTCCCTGCGCTGGCATTACCCAGATCAGGTTCGACGGTCGAAGACTACGGAGTCTTCCTCTCAGTCCGGTGTTACCGAACTCCCGTGTGTTTCAAGAATAAGCGTCCCCTTTATGATTGGGAAATGATCTTGGGGAAATTAAATAAAGCAATTCTTGCGTCGGTCCTTGGTTTCGGGTTCTCGATTGTGCCAATCCAAAACACCTCACCTACAGTGGCGCATGCTTCGACGAGTGATGCATGGTTGCAAGCTGAACGCAGCGGGTCCGAAGTTCGACTTACTTGGTGGGTTGCTGATGGTGAGTCACAGGTTGAAATACTGAGGGCTGGACAGTTGATTTTTACAGGCACAGGAGACGGTTTTCTTCAGGATCGCACTGAAGTGTCAGGTGTAGAAAAGTATGAGATGGTCGTCACCTCTGAACAACCCACCTCAATGCAGAATTCAAATCCCACTGGAGATGAATCCACTTCCGAAATTTATGAAAATTTGAACATTGTCGGCGTAGAAATTGGATCGTCTGCCGAATCAATAATGAGCTCGGAATCAGCAGTTGCTAGCCCATTGGGTAATGCAACGACGCTGAGGTATCAGACGTTTATCCCGGCACAATACATGAAAGCCCCGCTCGCTGGCTGTCAATACAGTGGGGCTTACGATTATTACAAGGGTGACAATCGTTCATTTTCAACAAGTTCAACCGCGAGCTTTAGAACTAGATTTGACGTTTCAGTTACATGGGCATCCAGTGCACTTAGTAGTTTGAAGACAGTCGGACGCACCCACGTTTATCGGTTAGTTAATGGTTCCTATTTGCCCATCGACGATGACATTGCTTCAAAAGAGTCCATGGTTATGACTCCAATAAGCACAACCCAAACTAAGGCAGTATTCCGCTTTCGGCAAGATGTAGGAAATCCTTTTTGCGCCTCGAACGGAATATTCTTTGACTTGACCGCAACGATTTATAGGTCAGGCAGTTATTCCCTAAAGGGCACGCGATTGAGAGTGCCAAATCATGAGATTTACATAAAGGATTCAGACGAATCTGCCTGGACAATCATTCTTAGAGATCCCTATTTAGATTTTGCTGGTTGCTTGACACCCGTTTTGTCAGGTGTAATTGGCTGCGAGGTAGATACCTACGAGTGGGGAACCCGATGAATAAACAGCCAAACGGCATCCGGTCGAAATTATTTAGGGCATCTCGGCAAATGCTGGTTATTTGTGTTGGAGGTTTTGCCGTTTCCGCATTAGCGGCTTGGCTAGTGCTCGTTGCGGGGGCGTTGGTTCGCGCCCATGCACCAGAGTCAGCGTGGAACCCATTCACTCCGGCGACATTGTTGCTGCAAGCAGCTGAGGCCTCAGTGCAGGCAGGTCGACCCTCGGTAGCGCTTCTGCTAATCACCTTGGGCCTAATTGCTGCTCGGAATGGCACCAAAGGTTTGAACATCGCAGTTGCTGTTTCTGCTGCTTCTACCCTGATTTCATTTCTTGTAACGACACTAATTTTCAAGTCAGAGCCTTACCTGATTTTCGCATTCACTGCCCTTACCTACTGGGCTCTTTGCGGCGTTCTAGTTCTCTGGATTTCAAAAAAGGTTTTCGCAAAACTACGCTAGTTTGCTCACTCTACGCCTAGTGCATGCTGGAGAGTTTTGCTTCAGCTGCAGCGTCATCATCTGCGGCGGCGGCGAAGCCCGCTTTGTCGCGCAGCGGGATCTCTTTGACAAAAAGAGTAAGCACAAACGCGATGGCAATAATCGCAGCGGCCGATGTAAACACTACCGTTGATGACTCAACAAATGCCTGCTGAATCGGGTGGGCAATCTCTGGTGAGATTGTGTTCAAGAATGATGAGTCTGTGTTCACCAATTCACCTAGTCCACCCGGACCGGCTTCAGTCAAAATCTGATTCTCCGGCAGGTTTAGCAATTCAGGTTTTGCTTTCAGGGCTGCCGCAATCTGTTCGCCAATCCAGGTTGCTTTGTCGCTAAGCGCCGCAAATAGCAGCGAAATGAATACGGCAACACCCAGGGTTCCACCCATTTGTCTGAAGAAGGTTGCTGACGATGTGGCAACACCGATGTCTCGTGGGCCCACTGAGTTTTGTGCTGCGATGGTGAGCGTCTGCATTAGCTGGCCGAGGCCTAGACCTAGGAACACCATGCCGACTGAGATCTGCCAGATCTCCCACTCGATAGTCATCATCGAGAAATAAACGTATGACGCAGCCATCAGGCCGGTTCCGCCAATCAAGAAGCCCTTGTACTTGCCGGTTTTGCCGGTGATGATTCCAGAGCCCATCGATGCGGTCATCATTCCAATAGTCATTGGAATCATCAGTAGACCCGCTTCGGTCGGCGAAGCGCCCTTGGCAATCTGAAGTAGAAGTGGAATGGTCATCATTCCGCCGAACATTCCAACACCAACAATCACACCGATGATGGTGCTCATGCTGAAGGTTGATGACTTGAACAAGCTGAGTGGAAGCAGGGCATCGGTGCCCATTTTGCGCTCAACGAGAATGAACGCGATGATGCCGACTACACCGGTGGCATACATGCTGATCGATAGGCTGCTGGTCCAACCCCACTCGCGGCCCTGTTCGGCAACGAGAAGCAGTGGCACCACAGCCATGATGATTGTTGCTGCACCCCACCAGTCGATGCGCGATTTGCGAGCGGTGTGAGGGACGTGCAGAAATGACACGACCATCAGCATGGCCACGACACCGATTGGCAGGTTGATCAAGAAGATCCAGCGCCAACCATCAATAAAGATGAACTGATTCATGTCTGCGAACAACCCACCGATTAGTGGGCCGAGCACCGATGAGGTGCCGAACACTGCCATGAATGCACCCTGGTAGCGGGCGCGTTCGCGCGGCGGAACGATGTCGGCGAGGATGGTCAGCGAGAGGGTAAAAAGGCCTCCGGCGCCGACACCCTGTAGTGCTCGCCAAGCTGCAAGTTCAAACATCGATGCTGAGAATGCGGCTGCAACCGAGCCGACCACAAAGATTGTGATGGCTGCGATGAATAGTCGGCGACGGCCGAAGATGTCGCCGAGTTTGCCGTAGATCGGTGTGGTGATTGTTGATGTGATGAGGTACGCAGTGGTTGCCCAGGCCTGAAGTTCAAGACCCTGAAGGTCATCGGCAATGGTTCGCATTGCGCTGCCGACTACGCTCTGGTCGAGTGCCGAAAGGAACATTCCTGACATCAAGCCGGCCAGTACCAACATGATCTGTCGGTGAGTCATGACTCCGGTTTTTGCTGATTCTGCGGCGGCGGCTTTGCGCTCGGCACGTGCCATAAAGGGGCATCGCTTTCTAAAGAAAAGTAGGCTTGGGACTGTGTTAAAGCCTAAGCCTCGATTTTGGAAACTTTTTCTAAGTACGCCAATCATTTTGAGCACGGTGCTATTCCAATTTGCCGGAAGTGCTGCTGAGACACCTGCGCCCGAGCCATCAAGTTCGGCATCGCCAACCGATTCAGCTAGTCCTTCGGCCTCACCAACCCCATCGGTTTCGCCTAGTCCTTCGGTTTCTCCGACACCTACGACTTCTCCGAGCCCAACGGTATCCGCCAGCCCGCTCTTCAACATGAGGTTGCACCCAACGGCAAAAGCAGAGTCACTATGGGTTGTGGTCAACAAAAAGCGGCGATTGAATCCGGTGGCCTATGGGCCCGTTCTGCACTCGAAGATTAATCTTGCACCGCCGGCGGCTAGCGCATTTTGGGCTCTGAAGGCAGAGCTTCAGCGTCGCGGATTGGGCACGCTTTGCCTCAATAGCGGTTACCGCAGTTATGGTTCGCAAAAGAGCATTCACTCGGCCAGGGTGGCAGCGCTTGGAAAAATAGCCGGCGAAAATCTAGCTGCTCGGCCTGGTCACAGTGAACACCAAACCGGCTTGGCCGCAGATGTTTCGATTACTTCACTCGGATGCCGCATCGGAAATTTTGGTTCCACTGATGCTTATAAATGGATTGCTGCCAACGGGCATAAGTACGGATTTATCGTGCGGTATCCGTGGAAGTTGACTGACGTTACCGGCTACGTATGGGAGCCTTGGCACTTGCGATTTGTTGGCAAAGAGTTGGCGACTGAAATGAAGAATCGAAAGATCAAGACTCTAGAGCAGTTCTTCAGTTTGCCGTCTGCTCCAAGTTACTAATTCTGGGGTTTGGCGTGGGCTCGGGCTTGGGCGTCGGCTTGGGCCTGTGGCCAGAGGTGTACTGACCTCGCTGGCGTTCAGCAAACCCCTCCATTTTTGACCAAATTGAGCACCTTCGCCCCCTTCAACCGGCTCAATTCCGACCAATTTTGCATAGTCAAAAAGCTGGGGGATGTCGCAGATTCGATGGCCGAAGGCCGGGGTTAATCTCGGCGGTTGTCACGGATGAACTGGCTAAAAGCCGGGCCCAAACCTGGCGTATGTGAGATTTCTGGATAGGCAAAATTGGGGAATTTTGGGCAGGTTTAAAGCGCTGAACCTACTCAGAATCTCTGAATCTGAATAGGTTCAGCGAATGGTTTGGGTAGGTATAGGCCGCTCAAATTTGAGAATTCGGCCGGATTAAAAAATACGAACTAACTAACCGAGAACACCATCAACGAGGGCTTTTGCCTCAACCTGAACCTGCTTGAGGTGCTCAGCCCCCTTGAACGATTCACCGTAAATCTTGTACACATTTTCAGTACCAGATGGGCGGGCAGCAAACCAAGCGTTCTCAGTCTCGACCTTTAAACCACCGAGAGCTGCACCGTTGCCAGGTGCGTGAGTCAAAATCGCAGTGATTTTTTCGCCAGCCAATTCACTTGCGGTAACGGCCTCGGCAGACAATTTGCCCAACTTGGCCTTCTGCTCAAGAGTTGCCGGTGCATCGATGCGCTCATAGGCTGGCGCGCCGAACTTGTCGGTCAATTCGGCGTATCGCTGCGATGGCGTCTTGCCGGTAACCGCGGTAATTTCGCTGGCCAGCAGCGCCAAAATCAAACCGTCTTTATCGGTCGACCAAGCTTTTCCGTCGAGGCGTAAGAACGAAGCGCCGGCAGATTCTTCACCACCGAAACCAACTGATCCATCAATCAATCCCGGTACAAACCACTTGAAGCCCACCGGGACTTCAATCAGCTTTCTACCAAGGTCGGCAACAACGCGGTTGATGATCGACGATGAAACCATGGTCTTGCCCACGGCGGCCGATGATGACCAACCCGGACGGTTTTGGTACAGGTAATCGATGCAAACCGCCAAAAAGTGGTTTGGGTTCATCAGTCCGGCATCGCGAGTCACAATTCCGTGGCGGTCCGCATCGGCGTCGTTTCCGGTTGAAATATCGAAGTTGGTGCGGCCCTCAATCAAACCGGCCATGGCGTGCGGCGAGCTGCAGTCCATACGAATCTTGCCGTCCCAGTCCAGGTTCATAAAACCAAACTGAAAATCAACATTCGGGTTCACCACGGTTAGGTTCAAACCGTAGCGCTCACCAATCGCGCCCCAGTAATCCACTGACGCACCACCCATTGGGTCGGCACCAATCGAAACCTGCGAGTCACGGATTGCATCCATGTTCAAAACCTGGCCGAGTTGCGAGATGTAGTTCTCGCGGAAGTTGAAGCCTTCTGCAGCAGGCTTGGCGCGCTTTACCTCACGAAGCCCACCCAAGATAATTTCGTTGGCGCGAGCAGCAATCCAGTTGGTTGCGTCAGAGTCAGCAGGGCCTCCGTGAGGTGGGTTGTATTTGAAACCACCATCTGTTGGCGGGTTGTGGCTAGGGGTAATTACCAGTCCATCGGCAAGCGAAGGATCATCGAGTGACTTGCCCAAGTTGTGATTGATGATGGCCACCGAAACCGCTGGCGTTGGAACGTAGCGCTCTTCAGCATCAATCAGAGTCGGCACACCATTACCTGCCAACACCTCAAGTGCGGTGACTTCAGCAGGCCCCGAAAGCGCGTGAGTGTCTTTACCCACATAAATCGGACCCTGGATGTTCTGCCCGCGACGGTACTCGACAATAGCCTGCGTGATTGCAGCAATGTGATCTTCGTTGAACGAGCCGTTTAGTGATGTTCCGCGGTGACCTGAGGTGCCGAAAGTCACCTTTTGTTCAGCGGTAGTTACATCGGGGTGAATTTCAAAGTACGCATCAATCAACTTGCTGATGTCAACTAGATCTGATGCCTGTGCCTTCTGGCCTGCTCGTTCGCTCATGAAACTATTTTGGTGGCTAACCTAGTCTCATGGCATCACAGGCAAATAACTCTTTTGATTCGCACACCTACGCGTACCTAGGTCCAATCGGCACATTTACCGAAATGGCCCTCGCACAGGTGCCTGAAGCCAAGGGTGAAGAGTGGTTGCCAGTTGCCCACGTGCAAGAGGCAATTGACCACGTAATCTCGGGGCGGGCGTTTCGCGCAATCATCCCGGTTGAAAATTCCACCGATGGCGGCGTAACCGCAACCCTCGATGCCCTCGCTGCCACCGACAACATCCACATTTACGGTGAGTATTTGGTGCCGGTCACTTTCAACTTGGTAGCCAAGCCGGGTGTGGGGCTAGCCGAGATCAAGACCGTCTCAACCCACCCGGTCGCCTACGCGCAGACCCGCAAGTGGTTGTTCGAGAAACTCCCGCACCACACCTACGTGCCGGCCAGCTCTACCGCTGCTGCCGCCGCCGCGCTGCTAGATGAGAATGCCGTGGCCGATGCCGCGATTGCCGCGCCAAGCATCACCGGTCACTATCAACTCGAGACCCTGGCCGAGGACATCGGTGTTCACAAGCACGCCGAAACCCGCTTCTTGCAAATTGGCCTAGAGGCAACCGAAGACAACGAGCACGCCGCGCCGCCGCGCACCGGGCACGACAAAACATCGGTGATTGTGGAATTGCCAGATGACCACCCGGGTGCACTGCTTGAGATTCTGCAGCAATTTGCCTCGCGCGGAATCAACCTGACCCGCATAGAAAGCCGCCCGGTTGGCGACCGCCTCGGGCGCTACCGATTCAACCTCGATGCTGAAGGTCACATCGATGACCCAGAGATGGCAGCGGCGCTCGCCGGATTGAGCCAGCTCAGCGCAAACGTTGTGTTCTTAGGCTCGTACCCTAAAGCCTGATAGTCACCGCACGAGGTTGAACTTCAAACTCAACCTCTAAGACAACTCCCATTGCGTCACCATCAAGCTGGATGAAGACTGGGTTATCAGGCGTGACACGAATCTTTTTGCCGTTTAGGTTCTCGAGCGTTTTTACATCTGCCGTGGCATCAATCAAGTGGCGCAACTGGCGGTTTTCGCGCAGTGAATTAATCCAAGTTACGCGACCCCAAAAATCAATCCAGTTCCAGAACCGGCGCGGCCCAACTGCTGCAACATCCAGCAACCCGTCATCCAGGCTGGCATCGGGCATCAGGGTAATTCGGCCGGGCAACCAACCAGCATTTCCAATAATCAGCGACACTACTTTTAGTCGGCGTGGTTCACGATTATCAACCGCCACCAGCATCCGCTCAAAGAGTGTCGGCAGAGCTCTCAGACCGCCCTCAACATAAGCCACCCAACCAATTGCACGCTTCAGCTTTGGGTCGGTTTTCTGCATGATTTTTGCATCAAGGCCTACGCCAGCCATGACCGAAAATACCTTCTCGGCTCGAATGCCATCTTCAAAAATAATTCGCGCCAAACCCAGATCAATCGGGTGCCGGTTGCCGACCAATCCACGCTTCACGGCCGTGGTCAAATCGCTGAGGTCAATGCTCAGATTTCGGGCCAAAACATTGCCCGTACCCGCCGGCAAAATACCCAACGTCACTCGGTCGCTCAGTCCGTTGAGCGTGATGGCTTCGACCACTTCACGAACCGTTCCGTCTCCTCCGCCAACCAAGATGTGGGTCGCGTTCTGTGCAATAGCTCGCAACGCTTGGGCGCCACCGCGCTCGGTCGCTGAGGTTGGCAGCCAAAGCGTCGGCTCCCAGCCAAGTGGCAACAGGGTCAAATTCACAGCAGCAGAAAGTTTGCGCCGGTTTATTTTGCCCGGATAGTAGATCACCGCCGCGCGGTTTTTCTTTGCTGCCATGCCATCAGCCTAACCAAGCCCAAGCAGCAAGCAAGCGGTAACCTTGAAGGGTGATTGACCTAAACCTGCTTAGAGAAAACCCGGATGCCGTTAAGGCCTCGCAGCGTGCCCGCGGAAACGATGAGTCGCTCGTTGATCAAGCCGTTGCCGCTGACGCAAATTGGCGCAAGCACCTGCAGGAGTTTGAAGCTCTGAGGGCCGAGCAAAACGCGGCAGCCAAACTGGTTGGTTCAGCGTCAAAAGAAGACCGCCCGGCGCTCATCGCAGCCGGTCAGGTTTTGGCCGAAAAGGTTAAGGCCGCCAACGAGATTGCCAACGCAGCCCAGGCCACCCTCGATGCCATCATCTGGAAAATCGAGAACGTTGTAATCGAAGGCATTCCTTCTGGCGGCGAAGAAAACTTCACCGTAATTAAAGAGGTCGGCACCAAAGCAGCTTTTGATTTTGAACCGCGTGACCACGTTGCGCTGGGTGAACTTCTGGACATCATCGACATCGAGCGCGGTGTCAAAGTATCGGGCTCACGCTTTTACTTTCTGAAGGGTTGGGGCGCCCGACTAGAACTTGCCATGATGAACATGGCTCTAGATCTAGCTGCCAAAAACAACTTCACCGCTCTAGTTACGCCAACGCTGGTTCGCCCAGAGGTAATGGCCGGCACTGGTTTCTTGGGTGAGCACGCCGACGAGATTTACTACCTTCCTGCGGATGACCTTTACCTGACCGGCACCTCAGAGGTTGCCCTAGCTGGTTACCACCGCGATGAAATCATCGACCTATCAAATGGCCCGTTGCGCTACGCCGGATGGAGCACCTGCTACCGTCGCGAAGCAGGCTCGGCTGGCCGAGACACCCGCGGCATTTTGCGCGTCCACCAGTTCAACAAGCTCGAAATGTTCAGCTACATCAAACCTGAAGATGCCGAGCAGGAGCACCTCAACTTGCTGGCCTTCGAAGAAGCCATGCTGCAGGCCTGCGAGTTGTCGTACCGAGTAATTGACACTGCTGCCGGCGACCTTGGTTCATCTGCTGCCCGCAAGTATGACTCTGAGGCATGGGTGCCAAGCCAGCAGACATACCGAGAGCTAACCTCAAGCTCAAACTGCACTACTTATCAGGCCCGCCGCCTCAATGTTCGATATCGCGATGAGAACGGCAAGACCCAGACCGCTGCCACTTTGAACGGAACCTTGGCAACCACTCGTTGGTTGGTTGCAATTCTCGAAACCCACCAGCAGGCTGACGGTTCGGTTCGAATTCCAGCAGCACTGCGCCCTTACCTTGGTGGCCAAGAATTCATCTCTCCTAAATGACCAAAGCAACCGGCAACGATCGCTGGCTGATCGGCATTGACATCGATGGCACGCTTGTGCACGACGACGGCTTTTTGTCGCCGGTCGTGGTTGAGCAGGTTCAGCGGGTTCGCGAACTGGGTCACGAGGTAATTGTTGCCACTGGCCGAAGTGCGGCCAATGCCATTCCGGTGGTTCGCGATGTGGGCATTCAGCATGGCGTCAGCATTTGTTCAAACGGTGCGGTGACGGTAGAAGTTGACCCTGCCCATGAACGGGGCTTCACTACCCGTGAGGTCATTACCTTTGAGCCGGCAGAGGTTTTGCGCGAACTGATCGAGCACCTGCCCGACGCTCATTTTGCCGTTGAGGACATCGATGGCAGTTACCGTTTTCACCGCCCATTCCCGGCCTATGCCCTTGGGGACCTAAACCACGAGACTCCGCTCGAAGACTTGATGGCTCACCCGGTAAGTCGCATTGTAGTTTTGTCACCAAACCATGAGGTCGATGAGTTCACCGCGCTAATTTCGAAGGTCGGCTTGCAGTCGGTTTCGTACGCCATCGGTTACAGCGCTTGGCTAGACATTGCCCCAGCTGGGGTCAATAAGGCCTCGGCGCTTGAGGTGCAGCGCGCTGCTCTTGGAATCAACCCAGCTCAGGTCATCACAATTGGCGATGGTCATAATGACGTCGAGATGTTTGAATGGGCCCGCGAGGGCGGCGGTTTGGCGTTTGCTATGGGCCAGGCGCCAGAAGCCGTAAAGGCTCGAGCCACCGCGGTTACAGCGGCGGTTGAAGACAATGGCGTGGCTCAGGTGCTCGCAGGATTCGAAGGAATCTTGTTCAGCCGCGAGGCCTAAAAAACTTTCTTTAGACAACCCTGCGTTTTTCAGGTAAAGTTGTCCGTACGGAAGCGTGCCGGAGCGGCCGAACGGAACAGTCTTGAAAACTGTCGTCGTTAATAGCGACCGTGGGTTCAAATCCCACCGCTTCCTCCAGTAAAACCCTCGAGTCTCTCGAGGGTTTTTCTTTACCTGTTAATTTCCTTGGAGCCCTGTCTATCTTGGGCCAGTCAACTTAAACTAGAAGTTCATGAAAAAGCCAGAACTCTTCGCGCGCCACGGGCGCATCCGTGTGCAATCAAAAGCCAGCGCATTCTGGGGTTTGTTCTTTAAGGCTGTCGGTATGCTAACCGGCGTGGCCGTTGCCATTACCGGTATCTCCATATGGGAGATCAGCAACACCATCAAGAACAATGGCATTGAAATTGCCGGCGCCACCGCCTTGACCCAAGCTGACCTCGACGGCCCAATCAACATGCTTTTGGTTGGAAGTGACACCCGCGAAGGCCAGGGTGGCGGCTACGGTAACGACACATCGGTGTTGGCGGACGTAATCATCTTGCTTCACATTTCAGCTGACCGTAAAAATGCGGTTGCCTTGAGTTTTCCGCGCGACCTGCTAGTACCTTGGCCTGCTTGCCCAAGCACCTCAAACCCGCCGGGCCCTGGTTACCTAGCGCAAAGCCTTGGCCAAATTAATGCCACGATTGCTAACGGCGGCCCAGGCTGCACGCTGTTGACCGTTGAGCAGCTAACCGGTGTCGACATTCCTTACCTGGCCATGATCGACTTCAAGGGTGTAATCGAGATGTCAAACGCCATCGGTGGTGTTGATGTTTGTGTTGCCGAGGAAATCAGTGACCCATACACCCAGACCTACCTTCAGCCTGGTGAATACACGCTTTCTGGCAAGGATGCTCTGCAGTTCTTGCGCACCCGTCACGGTGTTGGTGATGGCTCTGACCTCAGCCGCATTAGCAACCAGCAGAGCTTCTTGACCTCTTTGGTTCGCAAGGTCAAGAGCCAGGGCGTGTTGTCTAACCCGGTTTACCTTTACTCATTGGCCAGTGCCGCGGCTCGAAACATGCAGTTGAGTGAGAGCCTGACTGACGTCAACGTAATGGTGGCTTTGGCCAGTGCGCTCAAAGATGTTGAGCTAGACAAAATCACGTTCCTTCAGGTGCCTAGCCGCGGTGGCCTGCCAAAGCCTTACTCAGGTCGCGTTGCGCCTATTTACGAGCAGGCCAATGTCCTGTTCAGCAAGATCGCCAACGATGAGCCACTTCTTGTAAGCGGTTCCAACACCGGTAGCGGTTCTGTGGTTGCCAGCCCGGCACCGTCGTCATCGGCAAGTGCCAGCCCAAGCCCAAGTGCTTCAAGCTCGGCAAGCCCAAGTGCTTCGGCCGAGGTATTGCCGGACTGGGCCCGCGGTACTAACGCTGCTGTCACAACCTGCTCTGGCTAACCTACATTTCTGCAAGCGCTAGGCATGGTTAGATTAAGTACTTTTATCAAAGCTCTTTTTGAACCCGAGGTAGAACTATGGCTGAACACACTTTCTTGCGCGGACCTAAAGACTGGTGGCGTCAAGCTGTCGTTTACCAGATCTACCCACGCAGCTATGCCGATAACAATGGCGACGGCATCGGTGACCTAAAAGGAATCACCAGCCGCGTTCCTTACCTAAAAGAGCTCGGCGTTGACGCTGTTTGGTTGAGCCCGTTCTACCCTTCAGAACTTGCTGACGGTGGTTACGACGTTGCTGACTACCGCAACATCGACCCTCGCATCGGAACCCTCGAAGAGTTCGACGAGATGCTTGAAGCGTTGCACGCAGTCGGCATCCGTGTCTTTGTCGACGTAGTGCCAAACCACTCATCAGACCAGCACGAATGGTTCCAGGCTGCCCTCAAGGCGCCTAAGGGTTCACCTGAGCGTGACCGCTACATCTTCCGCGACGGAAAAGGTGAGAACGGCGAGATCCGTCCGTCAGAGTTGGCCAGCCACTTTGGCCCAACCGGCTGGACTCGAATCACCGAGCCAGATGGCACTCCAGGCCAGTGGTACATGCACTTGTTTGCCAAAGAGCAGCCAGACTTCAACTGGGACAACCAAGAGGTCCGCGACGACTTCATCAAAACCATGCGTTTCTGGTCTGACCGTGGCGTCGACGGTTACCGCATCGATGTTGCTCACGCCTTGGTCAAGAACCTCAAAGACGGCCACCTGCCTGCCCGCACCAGCTTTGATCTTTCAGCCATGAAAAATGACGGCACTGATGACCTCTTTGACCGTGATGAAGTTCACGAGATTTACAAGTCATGGCGCCAGGTTTACAACGAATACGACCCGCCGCGCGTAGCTGTTGCTGAGGCCTGGGTTCACGCCAACCGTCGTGCCGCATACGCCAGCGAAGAGGGCCTAGGTCAGTCATTCAGCTTCGACCTAGCTTTCGAGCCTTGGAATGCCAAGAAGTTCCACGACACCATTGCTTACAACCTGGATGCATCTGCCAAGACTGGTTCTTCTAACACCTGGGTTTTCTCAAACCACGACGTCATTCGCCACGCAACTCGTTTTGGTCTAGACGCCGAGTCTCTGAGCAACCTGCCTAAGTGGTTCCGTTCAGCAGATCGCGAATCAAAGATCAACAAGCCGCTAGGTTTGGCCCGCGCGCGCGCTGCAACCATGCTGATTTTGGCTCTACCGGGCTCGACATACCTGTACCAGGGTGAAGAGCTGGGTCTGCAAGAGCCATTGAACATTCCTTCGGACCAGATGCAAGACCCGCAGTGGTTCCGCAGCGAGGGTTCAATTAGCCGCGATGGCTGCCGTGTTCCGATGCCTTGGACCTCAACCGGTTCATCATTTGGCTTTGGCCCTGGCGGTGCGCACCTGCCGCAGCCTGAGTGGTTTAAAGACGTAAACGTTCAGAAGCAAGATGGCGTTGCCGGCTCAACCCTTGAGCTTTACCGCACCGCACTGATGCTTCGCAAGGGTCTAGTCTGTGCTGAAAAGTTGACCTGGAACAAGCACTGGTTCAACTCAAACGTGCTCGACTTTACTCGTCCAAACGGCTGGCGTTCGGTTACCAACTTCGGCAACCGCTCGATCAAGCTGCCTAAGGGCAAGGTCTTGCTGAGCAGCGGGCCTCTAGATGGCAACCGCCTGCCTGGCAACACCACCGTTTGGCTGCAGGGCTAGTTTTAGCCTGGGGTTTCGGTCCGGTTTAGTTTTCGACTAAACTAGACCAGTCCGTGGAGTTGTCGCATAGCCCGGTCGAGTGCGCCCGCCTGCTAAGTGGGTAGGGAGGTTAAATCTCCCTCGAGGGTTCAAATCCCTCCAACTCCGCCACGGATGATCTAACAGGCCTTTAGCAAGCCTGGGGTTTACAAGCGTCGCTAGACCACGTAAACTATCAAAGTTGCCTAGGCAACACCAACTAGTAATGCAGCAGGTTTTTAGCCTGCAAATGCGTTTGTAGCTCAACGGATAGAGCATCTGACTACGGATCAGAAGGTTGGGGGTTCGAGTCCCTCCAAGCGCACTGAAATGGCGCGGTTCTCACGACCGCGTCATTTTTTTATGCCCAGGATTCCGTTTAGATTCCGTTCCGCTTAAAATTGAGCGGCTACTTCCTGCGTGGGAATTCCCTCAATAACCAATCCCCCAAAAGGCCTGGATCATGCGCTGGGTCAGATATTTTTGGGAAAATCTCAAAAATTGTCTTCTCGGCGGCGCCAAATCGTGCAATACTTTTTGATGAAGAACGGTTCTTCCCTTCGCCTTTTAGGCCTACGGATGAATCGGGGCCAGAACCCATTGCTGCGGCAGGTTGTGGCCCCTTCTTTTTTAACTTCATGCCTAGAGATGCGTCGATTACTTCACAGTTATTGATGAAGGGGCGCACCCAGTCAATCTCATCCATAGCTACATAGCGTCGCATCGCCCACCCTGCTAAGTCAGGCCCCCACAGAAGCTTTTCTGCGCTTGGGCTGCCAGGGAACACTCGGAGGTTTCTAGGAATCAATCCATCCCTCGACGCTCTAGAAAAGAGCGCTGCATCGGCGTTCCTGGTCTTGTTGTCTTCCCTGCGTTCGTAGACAACTAAATTGCAACCCATACTAGAGAGCCTGCTGACAATTTGAACTAAACACTCTCTTCGGGCGTGTTCTAAATCATCATCCTCGATTTCAACTTGAACCGAAACAACCAACTCAGATTCATGGTTAGCGAGAACAGCAATGAAGTCCTTGATTTTTTCCGTCTCGCCGTTCTTATACATTTCCGTTGTATGCCAACGATGGCCGCCCACGATACTGAAGTAGTCATCGCGAAAGTCGATCAAATCCTCAACATCAAGAATCGTCGCGGTTACCGTATAAAAAGGGAATTCCTCGTCACGATTTGAACGATAGCTCTCATCGATGAACCCAACTAGACCACGATGACGGGCGTATAAGCTCTGCAACATTTCTTGCAGGCGGCGAGCTTCAGGATGCATTACTTGAGTCTAGGGTGATGGTCACAGTGCCTTGCTGAAGCTCGGGTATTTGACCGAAGCAAGACCCTGTCTATACTTTGCTAACTGCACAACTGTTGTCAAGAAATAGAGACTGAGCTGGAAAAGACTAGCGATTTCTACCTCGCTTGTAGAGATGTGAAATGTAGTGCTACTTGTTTCGTCATGGTCTTCGAGGGCGCGCCTATTGAGAAGCATTAATCCAGCAGAACTATTTGCGTGAGCTATGCCACTCGCGCTTTGCCACACGGTTGAGATGAGATTAATACCATCCGAGCCAACGCCTAAGTCTTGAAGCACCTGCCCTGACCAGCGGACCCGAGCCTTGATACCAGGAGTTTGAATCTCTGAGTTTGTTATTGGGCTGAGGCCAAGGGATACAACCGTGTTGTTTATTTTTTTGAGTTTTACCTCAAGGGTTGGGTTTGCTGAAATCTCGATATCCTCTAATGCGTTACAAAGTAGTTTTGCCCCTCTCGCAGCTTGAACGAGAACCCGCCTTCTTCGCTCCTGAGGGTCATCAGGGTCCAAGAACCACATTGCAAGACTCGCGTGTTCAAGCGCTGAACGCACAAGGGTGTAAGCCGCCAGGTTTGGAATCAAATCGGTAGCCGTCAAATTTCTTATCGTTTGCAAGTGGTCTATGCAGGAGCTCAACGCATATTGCACCTCGGTCGTGAGAAGGTAGGGTTTCAGTGCCAGGTCATCTAGCCCAATAGCCGAAGTCATTGATCGGTGCTGAAAGGTCGAAGAGAATTCCAGTACCAGAGCATCGAAATCTTGAAAAAGCGCACCTAGACGAGCGTGCGCCTCTACTACCTGGTCAAGTTTTGGGTGACGGTTAAAACTAGTGCCCTGCTGGGCTCCCTCCGACTTCAAGAGTTCCCCTCACGGTGAATGTGTGCACCGAGCTTGTCCATCCAAGCAGCAGTTTGCGCGGGGTAGGCATGCCCGTAAACATCCAGGGTCATTTTTGCTGAGGAGTGACCGAGGATTTTGGAAACTTCTGGGATAGGCGCCCCCAGACTCGCAAGCAATGAACCAGTTGTGTGGCGAAGCGAGTGAATAACAACATTCTTCATGCCCAGTTTCTCGGTAGCAGGCTTGAAGTACTTTCTGCGGAAGAATCCATAGTCAAGCGCCTGACCATTTGCGCCAGTGAACACCCAGTCTCTGCCCCGTTTACCCTCTAGCAGAGGCTTGATCAGTTCCATCGTGTTCTGGTCTAGCGGCACTTCACGTGCTTCTCCAGTTTTTGTTGTGCCTGGGATAAATTCACCATTACCGTCACGCAATTTCTTGCCAAACTCGTCAGTAGTCCAAGAGTGTGCGACCTTTACGATCTTGGAACCTAGGTCGAAATCCTCGACGCGCAACGCTAAGGCTTCGTTTACTCGTAGACCGCAAGTGCCGAGAAAGATGACCAGAGAACGATGCGGTCCGCACTCGTCAGCCAACGCATATAGTTCCTGAGCGGTTAGACCTTCCTTGGCTTTAGTCGTGATCTTAGGAAGTTTGATACCAACGGCAGGGTTTCGAGCTAGCAACTCATCTTCAAGCGCAGATAGAAGTATCTGGTGGAGCAGGCGATATGACTGGCGGATAGTGGTAGGACCTACGCCGTCATCGACTAAAGCCGCGACCCACTTCTTGATGTCAGAAGTTGTAATAGAGGTTAGTTTGCGCTCGCCGAATGCGGGAAGCAAGTAGAGCTTCAACTGGGAGTTGTATGTGCCGAGTGTTTTACCTGTGATGTCTAGCTTGCCTTTCTTCCACTCAACAACGAACTCGCTAAAAGTCACTCGTGCAGACTCGGAGTCGATTGGACGCCCATCCTCGGCTGCCAACTCTGCACGCGACATCCACTTATTTGCGCTGTCGACGTCATCGAAAGACTTGGTGTAAACACCAGATTCGTCGATAAAAGTCGCCACCCACTTGCGCTTTTTGCGTTCGACACCTTCTGCACATCGATCGAGTTCACTCTTTAGATTGCGCTTCCAACGCTCGGCGTCTTCTTGACGCTCAAAGTTTCGAGATTCCTCTCCGCCGTCATGAAATAAACGCGCCTGCCACATTCCTGTCGGCAGCTGCTTGATTCCAGGAATGCGGTTGACTTGCTTCGGCATTACTTACCCTTCTTTAAGAGTTCATTTTTAGCACGCACCTCTGACGCTTTAGGGATCGATCCATTTGCACGCCCTATCTTTACGCGAGACTCGACCGTTCCAACAGCAACATCCTGGAACGCTGCGATTGACTTCAATGGAGCTACTACAGCAAGGAACGAAGCCATGTTGAACAAGGCCTCGGTTTGCCTTTGAAGCGTAAGCCCTCCCGCACGTTCTGGAGCGAAGTGGTAGCGCATGTGTTCTTCAAATAGCCAACGTCTTGTTTCTACAGAAAGTGGCGGAACTTTTTCGCCCGCGCCTGGGGTAGTAGACAAGAACGCCGCCATTGGAACAACAAACTTGTCACCAAATATGCGTGCTTCTTCCAACATCGCGATCTCGTTGCCACCCGAAAGAGGTACAGCTAGGTCTAGCAACATAGTCGGCAGCCCAGCCAATGATTGCCCTGAAACAATCCAGTGACAAAAGTTCCCAGTGGCAGTCTTCTTTAGTTCGGCTGTTGCGAATACCGCACCTCGCTCAAGCGCGAGATCGATTCTTTTAGCCGTTGGCGAACGTCGCTCCATGTTCATGAAATCACCCGATACTCTCTTTTTATCGGCACATAGATGCCGTGGTAAACTAGCCATTACGGTATAGCATACCAGATAAATGAGAGACTAAGGAGATTGAATGAGTAAGAGCTCACAGTGCCTAACTGTGGGGCAGTTGGCAGATCGCTGGCAGAAGAGTGACAAGTGGATCTATAGCAATTACCGACGCATCGGACTGAAGGTACTGCCTATTGGTCAGCAGCTTCGCTTCCCACTCTGGGAGGTCGAGGCATGGGAGCTAGCCAACCTACGTTAAAGCGAACGCTCGGGCGGCAACCCGAGCGCTCAGTATCAGAAACCAAACTCTACGAAAAGAAAGGTCCGACATGGCCAATTTAACCACGACTCCCCAGGCGGGAGAAACCTGTTTATCAGCTCAGGAATTGCATGTCTATCGACATGTAGATAGTGAAAAGCTGCGAAGCAAAGCCCTGTTCACAGGCACAACCCTTACGAATTGCGGTAACGGCGCTCGCGGCAGTTTTGCAAACCTTGTCGCTACTCATGAAAAAGCTCTAGTTTTTGCAAACCGCAACATGGTAGGCGGTGGCTCATGGATCGCCTAAATCAAGCTCTCGCGTGGTCAAAGTTTCGCCCAGTGTTTCCCGCATATGAATCAGACACTTGGGTAGGCGGCAGTTTACATAAGCGCAAAAGCCCCGCAATTCGAAATGGTCATCTTGACGCTACCCAAGAGGAACCACTAGTCCGAAGCATTTGGGCAGCTAGCCCTAATCGCCTAGTTGGAGTCTGGTTGGGTGACGAAATCGTGGTAAATGATATCGACGTTGATCTGGATAAGGCGGAAGACGGCTTCAATTTTCTTCTTGAAAACAATCTAGAAACACCTGAAAGCTATTCGCAAATCACACCGTCTGGCGGAAAGCACATTTTTTATCGCAATCCAGGAAAGCCACTAGGTCCAGACAACAACTACCGATCGCCCGATAAAAAGACAATCCGCACGGGGTTGGATCGAAAGACTGGCAGTTCGTATGTCATTGCCTACTCGGATACTCCACCCAATTTCGCGGAACTCGCCGATGCTCCCCAGTGGCTGCTTGATGAAACAAAAACCGCGCAGCTTAACGAGTACTCAGGGACTTTAGCTGACTGGATTGAAAACCTGAATCCCGCAACTGCCGATTATCGAGTGGTGGACGCTATCAAGCGATTCCCGACCGAGGATTTCGATCACCAAGTAATGATCACCAAGCAGACCGAGCTCGTTCTACTTGGGGCAGCTGGACACCCAGGAATCGCCGAGGCGCTAGAGCTTTTCCAGGCGCTCTGGCTCTTTGGCGATTACAACACAAACGAATACCGCATCGAATGGACTGCCGCTCTAGAGGGAGCTGTCCGCAAATTTGGCGGCCCTGAAGCAAGCAAGGAAAAAAACAAATGAACGACAACAGCAAATCTGCCCAAACCCTAAAAATTGCGGCGCTCGCCGAAATCAAATACGAAGAGATGAAGGCTACTGACGAGGCAAAGTCCAAAATCGCGTCTGAAAACTTCAACGGATCAATCGAACTGACACTCGAAGATTTGAAAGCTACCAAAGGCAGCTATCTGGTCGAAGATCTGATTTTTGTCGAGTCGATTAACTTCATGATCGCACGACCCAATCTCGGCAAGACCTATGCCTATGTGGACATGAGCTGCCGCATTGTCTTTGAGCTTCCTTGGTTGGGCAAGCAAACGCGCTCAGGCAAGATCCTCATAGTTCTTGGCGAGGGTAAGGCGGGTTTTTATAAGCGTTTAGAGGCTTGGATTCAGGTACACGGGTATGACATGGATGACCTGCGAGGGAAACTATTTTTCATCGATGGCGCCAATCTGTTCAACGATGAAAGCATCAAAAAGATTTCTGATGTAGCTAACCGTGAAGCGGTGGATCTAATCATTTTTGATACCTGGGCGGCCACCTCGGGTGTCACCGATGAAAATGCGGGTGCATTGAATTCAGAGGCATTAAATCGCGCAGTCAAGATTCGCCCTGAATCAGCACTGCTATTCGTGCATCACCCAACGAAAAATACAGAGCAGACCGATCGCCCAGAAATGCGAGGATCAAGTGCTCTCAAGGGCCGCGCCGATTGTGTGATGACCATGTACGACGAAAGCAAGAGCTTCGTGCCAACCACGGGTGGAAAACAAGCCTGGATTGCGTTGTCCACTGATTTTGCACATGGTGGCAAAAACCGCAATGCACTAACCGAAACCATTCGAGGGCTTTACCTTGCCGACATTGGAGAAGAGGGCAAGATCTTTACTCAGATTGAGTCTGAATCAATGTCGAAGCAAGCCTCTCGCGTGCGCGAGAAGTTGGTTGGCGTTATGACCGTGGTCGAATTCGCCAAAGCACTTCAAATGTCTGCGGCATCAGCGCGACGTTACCTAGATAAGGCCACGTCAGAGGGGATTGCTGTCTGTCACAAGGGTGCAACGCCGACCGACGCAGATCGTTTTGAGCTGTCAGAAACGGCAAAACGTTCAAAGGAACCGAACTTCGCCTACCTGGCTGAAGTAAACGAGATGAATAAGAAAAAGGAAATCTAACTATGGATGAAGAAATCACGGCACGTCTACCTTTCGGGCCAGAACACCCCTGGTATGAGTTCGTGGCTGTTTATAAGCACCTGGCACTGAAGAAAACGCCGCACGGTGGGCTAAAGGAAGTAGCGGCCCGCTCAAGTTTGATCTCAGCAGGTTTGAAAATTAGCTCCACTTTCACTGAAACTCACGAGGTTGGTCGAATTAGCTTTCCGCTTTCTGATGTTGCCAAAGTTGGCAAGGAACTGCTGACCGTGCTTGAAGGTCGGGGGTGGGAACTGCTCACCCAGGGAAACGATCGTTTTGTTCTGAGAAAGTCGCTACCCCTACAAAACGGTGAAACTACCATGCCTATGGCGTTTCTAAATGTCCTGCCACTGCTCGGAGTCAGCCCAAAACAGGACTGGTCAATCTAGCCGCGTTTAGTACCTTGATTGCAAATGTTGTTACTAATAAGGCGAGCTAGTTTTTCGTACACAAGCATTGCAAGATAACGCATATATATGATCAGCCTCAGGATATATCTAGAAGCCCTCGAACCCCAAAATCAACTGATTCCACATGGTTAGGTGTTTGAGGGCTTCTACGCGTCTCCAGTGCCCGCCTAGATATATCTCTGACTCATGCTGCTCTACTTTGGCTAATAATGTCTGATGTAATGGGTAGCTTGGATCCTGCGGGCAATTTCGATGGTTCTTTTTTGTATTAGAAGCTCGGTGGTTGGGTACCCTGGCCGCGCTCGCCGCAAAGAATTGAAACTAGGCTGTAGTTAAAGGTCTTATTTAGGGGAATATTTTGGCTGAGCAAAACAACGCCGCGTTTATCTGGTCAATCGCAAACCTTTTGCGAGGAACCTACAAGCAGGCCGATTACGGCAAAGTTATTCTGCCGTTCACTGTGCTCCGCCGCCTTGATAGCGCACTTGAGGCAACGAAGGTTGCAGTTCTTGATACCTTCGAGATTCAAGGTGACAAACCGGCCGCTGACTTCCTGCTTCAGCAAGCATCCGGGTATAGCTTTTACAACACCTCTCCTTACGACCTCAAACGAGCTGCAGGCGATACCGGCAACCTGAGAGCCAATCTGGTCGCATACATTGAAGGGTTCTCACCCAACGTTCGAGACATCTTCGAGCGTTACGACTTCACTGCTCAACTGAACAAACTTGATGAGAATGACTTGCTACTTCTGGTGACCCAGAAGTTCAGCCAGATTGATCTTCATCCTGAAACCGTGTCCAACGTTGAGATGGGCCTCATCTTCGAGGAACTGATTCGTAAGTTCGCTGAAGCTTCCAATGAGACTGCCGGTGAGCACTTCACCCCGCGAGACGTTGTGCGCTTGATCGTCAACCTACTGTTCGCAACCGATGACGAGATCCTAAGTAAGCCGGGCGTCGTTCGCAGTGTTTACGACCCGACCGCTGGTACAGGCGGAATGCTCTCCGTGGCCGACGATTACATCCGCCACCTAAACCCAGAAGCCAGCCTCACTTTATTTGGCCAAGAACTCAACGGTGAGTCCTACGCAATTGCTAAGGCTGACATGGTAATCAAGGGCCAAGACATCGAAAACATGGTTTGGGGAGACACCCTCACCAATGATGGCCACCATGGCAAACACTTCGACTACTGCCTCGCTAACCCACCATTCGGCGTCGAGTGGAAGAAGCAGCAATCATTTGTAGAACGTGAGCATCTGGACCGCGGTTTTGATGGCCGCTTTGGTCCAGGTACTCCTCGCGTTTCCGATGGCTCACTTCTTTTCCTATTGCACCTGGTTAAGAAAATGCGCCCCGTAACTAAAGAAGGTGGTGGCGGTCGCATTGGCATCGTACTAAACGGATCGCCGTTGTTTACCGGCGCTGCCGGATCAGGTGAATCCGAAATTCGCAAATACCTGCTCGAACAAGACCTTGTCGAAGCCATAATCGGCCTTCCAAAAGACATGTTCTACAACACAGGCATCGCGACTTACATATGGATCCTAAGCAACCACAAGCCCGTAGAACGTCGCGGCAAAGTGCAGCTCATTGATGCCACTAGCCAGTTCGAGAAACTGCGCAAAAACTTGGGCGACAAGCGAGCCGAGATTTCGCAAGCAAATCTAGAAAACATCGTCCGCACCTATCACGAATTTGAAGAAACCGAAACCTCAAAGATATTCAAAACCACAGATTTCGGCTACACCACAATTACGGTTGAACAGCCACTTAGACTCTCATGGGCCATAACTCCAGAACGCATAGAGGCCGCACTGGCTGCTAAGGCTTTCGAGAAACTATCCGCGGGTGATCGCATCCAACTCGAAGAGGCGCTCGCCGCAGAAACAGCTTTGGACGCCGCATCAACAACCAACTCGACTGAGTTCGCCAAACGAGTTCAAAAAGCAGTAGCTGGCCTTGGCCTCAACGCCAGCCAAATCAAGAATCTAGTTGCCGGTTTAGCCGAACACGATGACGATGCGCCACTGGTTCGAGACGCGAAGGGCAAGTTGGTTGCTGATGCGGCGCTCCGCGATACCGAGAACGTACCACTTTCAGTGGACATCGATGACTATATTGCGCAAGAAATCGCCCCGCACCTACCTGATTTTTGGCTGGATCGCAGCAAAGACAAGGTTGGCTACGAGATTCCGTTTACTCGTCACTTCTACAAGTACGAGGCTCCTCGCCCTTTGGAAGAGATTGATGCTGATCTCAACAAGTTAATTGCGGAAATCTCGCAACTCCTAATCGAGATTGAGAAGTAGCAAGCATGAAGGACTCTGGAGTTAGTTGGCTTGGGGAAATACCAGAACACTGGTCCGTGGTGCCCCTCAAGACTGCATTTACTCGGGTAAAGCGGAAACCTATTGAGGGCGCCGGAATCGTTACAGCTTTTCGTGACGGTGAAGTCACTCTTCGAAGTAATCGTCGTAGCGAGGGTTACACAGAAGCGGACGACTACTCGGGCTACCAGCGAATTTTGCCCAACGATCTGGCGATTCACGCAATGGACGCGTTTGCTGGTGCAATTGGCGTGTCTGATTCGGACGGAATGTGCTCTCCTGTCCTCTCAGTATGTGTTGCAAACTACGGCAATGATCCTCGATTCATGGGCTACCAGATAAGGCTCATGGCTAAACGAGGATGGATTGAATCATTAAGTCGTAGCGTTCGAGAACGCACCTCGGAGTTCAGATGGGCTGAAGCAGGAAAACAAAAGGTGGCCCTGCCTCCCGCCGATGAGCAGAAGTCTATCGCCGACTTCCTGGACCGGGAGCTGAGACTAATCACTGAGCTGACCGATTCTCAAGTGCGTTTCTTGGAACTCATCAAAGAACGACGGCAGCGTGAGATTGACTTGGCGGTGACAACTGGCTACCAATACAGCTCTGAGATGAAGGCCGTGAATTTGAATGGGATTCGGTCAGAAATCTTGTCTCATTGGACGGTCAGGAAGTTAAAGTCGCTTTCAAGCCAGATTTCGAAAGGTACAACTCCGTCTACTCTCGGGGCAGCCTACGAATCTTCTGGTATCAGGTTCATTCGGGGTGAGGACCTTGTGGATGGCAAACTCACTGATGAAGGGTCTGTTTTTATTTCGCACGAAGCACATGAAACCATGTCTAGATCGCAGCTCGCAGACCAGGACATCCTCTATGTAATTGCAGGAACGCTTGGAAAAACCGCCCTAGTTCAGAGTCACCATTTGCCCTTAAATACGAATCAAGCGATTTGCTTCATTCGCCTCAAAAATAGGTGGATGGCAGAGTGGGTGAAATTCTGGCTTGAAAGTTCTCCTGCAAAAAACATTTCGTCAATGCTGGCCGTCACAGCAGCTCAACCGAACTTGAGCATGGAAAGTCTTGGTTCGTTTGTTCTGCCAGTACCCAGCCGCTCTGAGCAGGAGGCGGCCGTCAAATACCTGAAACAAAATCTAGAAAAACTTGACCTCCTAGCAGGAAAAGCCAAAACGCTCATTCGAGAATTGGAAGGTCGGCGTTCTGCCTTAGTCTCTGCGGCAGTCACAGGAAAGATCGATGTACGGGGTAAGAGCTAATGGCCGACTATAACGAGTGCAAATTTGAACAGGAGCTTTGCGAGGCGCTCGCGGCATCAGGTTGGCGCTATTCAAAGAATGATGATGGTTACGACCAAGCCCTAGCTCTCTACCCCGCTGACGCCCTAGCTTGGCTATCTGAGACTCAGCCTGATGAGCTAGGAAAGTTAATAAAACACTCTGACAGTTCTGCAGCTCAGGAAAAAGCTCGCACGGCTCTAATGCAGCGGCTTGCTAAGAGTCTGGACCAACCTCTTGCCCAGGGCGGCGGAACGCTGAGTGTCCTGCGCAAGGGGTTCAAGGACGGCGCAGCCAAGTTTGAGATGTGCCAGTTCAAGCCAGCTGATACTTTAAATTCGACTACCTTGGATCGATATTCGAAAGTCCGGCTTCGAGTCATGCGCCAGGTGCATTATTCAACCAAGAATCGCAATAGCCTAGATCTAGTTTTCTTTGTAAATGGCCTGCCTGTGGCGACCCTTGAGTTGAAGACTGACTTTACCCAGAATGTTGAAGACGCCAAGATCCAATACAAGAAGGACCGTGACCCAAAGGGCGAACCTCTTCTAACATTCGGCCACCGTGCGCTCGTGCACTTTGCCGTGTCAAACGAAGAGGTCTACATGACCACCAAGTTGGCTGGCGATTCAACCTACTTCTTGCCATTCAACAAGGGCGATGATGGCCGAGCTGGAAACCCAATCAATCCTGAAGGCTCCAAGACCGCCTACCTTTGGGAGACCGTCTTCCAGAAAGACAACTGGCTACAAATACTTGGCCGCTTCATGCACCTCAGCATCGAGAATCCGATCGATCCTGTAACCGGTGAACAAAGCAAGCGAGAGAGCCTCCTCTTCCCTCGCTACCACCAGTGGGAATCTGTTTCAAAACTTATTGATAGTGCAAAGGCTGAGGGGCCTGGACACAAGTATCTGATTCAGCACTCTGCCGGATCTGGCAAAACCAACTCAATCGCGTGGACGGCACATCAGCTGTCAACCCTTCATGGCGAAGATGGCAAGAAAGTATTTGACTCAGTCATCGTTGTAACTGACCGTACTATTCTCGATGACCAGCTCAGCTCGGCTATCCAACAGATAGACCACAAGACCGGCGTAGTGGCCGCTATTGACAATAAGCAGGGCTCTAAGTCAACGGCGCTCGCGGACGCCCTAAGTGCCAATAAGCCGATCATCGTGGTTACGATGCAGACTTTCCCATTCATCCTTGGACAGATTCAGGAGTCCTCTGCGGCCAAGGGGAAAAACTTTGCAATCATTGCTGATGAAGCTCACTCATCGCAGACAGGTAACACTGCAAGCACACTCAAGAAGGTGCTCTCTGATGAGGACTGGAAGTCTCTTCAAGATGGCGGTGAAATCGATGTTGAAGACTTGCTTGCAGCAGAGATGGCTAACCGCGCTGACCCTGGCAACATCAGCTTCTTTGCTTACACTGCAACACCTAAAGCCAAGACCATGGAGTTGTTCGGTCGAGTTGGCGAATCAGGCAAGCCTGAACCATTCCACGTTTACACAATGCAGCAGGCTATCGAGGAGGGCTTCATCCTGGATGTGTTGCAAAACTACACACCTTACAAACTTGCATTCAAGTTGACCCATAACGGACAGGACTATGACTCAGAGGGACTGCAGGTCGCTCAGAATGCGGCACTGAAAGAACTGATGTATTGGGTACGGCTGCACCCGACAAACATCGCTTCAAAGGTTTCGATCATTATTGAACATTTCCGCGAGAATGTCGCATGGCGTCTCGATGGCAAGGCTAAGGCGATGGTTGTCACTGGTTCTCGCAAGGAGGCTGTTCGCTACAAACTGGCATTCGATAACTACATCAAGCAGCATGGTTACGCAGACGTGAAAGCAATGGTGGCATTCTCGGGCGAAGTAGAAGATTTAGAGAACAGCCCTGCGCCATTCAATGAAGCCAACATGAACCCAGATCTTCGAGGCCGCAAGCTCGCTGAAGCATTCAAGACTGAGGAATTCCAGGTAATGCTAGTTGCCAACAAGTTCCAGACTGGCTTTGACCAGCCTTTATTGGCGTCCATGTACGTAGACAAGAAACTATCCGGAGTTACTGCGGTTCAGACTCTTTCACGTCTAAATAGAACCGCCCGAGGCAAAGACACCACGTTCGTTCTCGATTTCGTAAATGATCCGAACGAGATTCTGGAGGCGTTCGAGCCCTACTTCCGCGATGCGCGACTATCTGATGTGACCGACCCTAACCTGGTCCACGATATTGCCAACAAACTAGACCACAGCGGAATCTATGATCAATCCGAGGTAGAGGCAGTTGCCAAGGCGTTTGTTGAGAAACGAGGCAACAGCAAACTTTCGGCCTCGCTTGCTCAGGCCAAGGATCGATTCTGGAAGAAGTACGAAGGCGCAGAGCGTGCCAACAATCGGCTAGAACTTGACCGCCTCGATGACTTCCGTAAGAGCCTCGATGCGTTCACCAAAACTTATGACTTCCTTTCCCAGCTTTACAACTATGGCGATACCGACCTTGAAAAGAAGGCAATCTTCTGTCGCCTGCTGGCTAAAGAGGTGCGCAACACCCGCCGAAATGAGGCCATCGATTTAAGCAGTGTTGAGCTAACCAAACTCGGTTTCAAGAAGAACGACACAGTTTCGCTCAACCTCACGGGGGATAAGGCAGAGTTGAAGCCTCTAACAGATGTTGGCTCTGGTAAACCTCATGATCCGCTGATGGCCTCATTGCGTGAAGCGATTGAGAAAATGAACACCTTGTTCGATGGTGAATTCACTCCCGGTGACTATGAAGTTCTAGTAAACGCCGTAACAACTAAGGCGGCTGAAGACGAGAAGATCAAGAAGCAGGCCACCTCGGGCAATACTCTTGAGCAGTTTTTAGAAAGCCCTGATTTGAAGACTGTCCTGCTAACTGCGCTGCTCACGTCGAGTGACAACCTCAAGGCTATGGGCGATGAAGTGCTAGGTGATGATCAGAAACTGTCGCGGCTCGTGAAGATTATTGGTACAGTGCTGCACGCGAGAATGGCTAGTTAAATGTCAGTGAATGGAAAGATCACCTCAACCACAGAAGTTGATCAATTCATGCTCCAGGAGATTCTTTGGAGGCGCGAAGAGGCGAATTCCGCTCTCTCGAATCTTTACTTGCGTGGCACGGTCCTAACAGCATTGGCAGTTTCACTCATAGGCCTCGTAGTTTCAAGTACCAATTCGTTCGAGATCCGACTGTACTTTGCGGGAGTATTAACGGCGGCGGCTGTACTTGGCCTTATCTCCTTTTGGCCACTCAAGAACAGAAAATACAAACTTGCCACAATTGAGAAGACCCTTAAAGATAATGCAGATCAAGCAAACCTTTTCTATCTGGAATTTGTTAAGAAAGACTATTTGGCAATTGAAAAAGCGATTACTTGGAAAACCAAGCTCATAAAAATTGGCTTCATAGTTTGCATAGCGTCCTTGCCCGCCCTACTAGCCCTAATAATTGGAGATCAATAAAAGTGACTGAAAAACAAGGTGATGAATCGCAAGAAGAGCAGATACTTCTGCCTGAGCCGGACAAGGGAAATAGTGAATGGTTCACCCGTAGCGCTGATCCCGATCTAACAAAGATTGTGAAGGGCGACTAGCCGAATTGCGAGCAGGGGAGGTGGGGCTCGTGCCTCATAGGGGCAGAGTTCGCTGTGCGACTTCCGTTTAGATTCCGTTCAACGGACGGAAACGGACGGAAACGGGCATATCTGTAAAGGGTGGCTTGACTAATAAAATACAGGGGTACATTGCCACTCAGGCTACATATATAGGTATTGCAACATAACTACGGATCAGAAGGTTGGGGGTTCGAGTCCCTCCAAGCGCACGAAACCCGGTTTCTTCTCACGAGAGCCGGGTTTTCTTTTTTACGCCGCAGGTCATGCCTTCAACTTCTGTTCTAGCGGCAGCTGTGATTTCGCCAGCGCACCTTGAAAACTTCCTCGGCGCTTCTTCCCTGCAGGGCGCGCGTATACATTGAGGCGTTGATGCTGCGGTTTATAACGTGCCCCTCGGTCGACAGGTCAAGGTACTGGCCACGAACCTCGTAATCGTCACCCAATTCCAGTTCCAACTTGAACTTCAAAGCGAGTGCCGACTCGTTCAGCTTTTTCAGCGTCTCCGAATCATCGACGTAGAAGCTATCTGTGACTTTGCAATCATGAATTGACCCCTTGAATTGTTTGTTTAGCGCGTAGGCTTCGATTTTCAGAACGTCCGAAATCGGCGCAAGTTCTGGAAAGTCACCGATTTCGTTCCTAAACCACAGCGGCCAGGCCATCCAAGGCTCAATACAAATGTCAACCGCAATCCTCAAGGCTCGTACCGCAGAATATCTCCTGGTTGGCAGTCGAGCGCTTCGCATAACGCTGCCAAGGTTGAGAACCTCACGGCCCGTGCCCGATTGTTTTTTAGAACAAATAGATTTGCCTGAGTAATTCCAATTTTGTCTGCGAGTTGGGCAACAGTTAGTCCCTTTTTCTCTCGAAGTAGCTCAAAGTCGACAACGATAGCCATCTAGACACCTCCTTCAAGTTCTTCAGTCGCTGAGGTTGCCCGCCGGAGAAGCTTCAGCAAGCTGTGAGTGACTGCAGAAACTGCGAGGCAGAAAATCGTAAGTGCAATCAGCACGAGGAAAACCAAAGGAGGCAACGCCGCTTTCGAACTGAGCCACATCCCCAAGGCGACAAAAGAGGCAGCAAGAACTAAAGCGGTAATCGCAAGGAGCCTAACCCACTTGTAAACACTCCTAGAGAACATGCGGTTCAGGTGCACTAATCGCTGCAAATACATAACCTCCAGAAAGGCTGCCGAAGCACTCAACATCGGAATGGTCAGAGCGATTTGAATTGTCAGCTCGTCGTCTGAAAACTCAGAATAGCGAGAAGCAAGCTCGAGGCTAAATTGAGGCACCACGAAGTAAATGACGGCGGCGGCGGCCAAGATCAAAATGGCTAGAAATAGCTGACCAAAAAATAAGCTTGAGTTTTTGATTTTCTTGCACCTTTCCATGTACTATCGTTAAACAATAGATTGTTTAACGATAGTCTATCGAATAAGTGCAACATGGCACGTCAACGAAATTTCAAAATACAGGGGTCAATAAAATGCGACTAAAAACAACACTTGTCATCGGTGGCCCCTGCACGACAGCAACTTCCTTCTAAGGACCCTACCGATGCCATATTGGAAAATCTTTATCACCCTAATGTTTTTGCTGAGCGCGCTTTACATTTTGGAAGCATCGGGCCTCCTGGGGCTCACAGGCGTTGGATTTACCTTTGACGCCAGCAGAGTGTTAGCAACTTGGCCATTCGCAATCGTCGCCGCGCCGCTCTACCTTGCCAGTGGTTACCCTCCTGCCTGGGCAAATGTGGTTTCGGGCTTGAGGCTAGTTACACGACCAGCAAAGAGAGTGCACCAGCAAATTTTGTTCTGGGCCAAGGCATTAAGCTACTCGATCCTGATTGTTGTCGTGGCAATCTGGGTGGCGAGGTCCTTTACTGAGCCATTTGCGTGGACAAGGCTTGTTTTGACGCTGGCTATGCTCATAGCCATTCCAACTGCGTTTAAGCGATTGTTGGAACGACGCTAAACCGAATATCAAGCCAACTAGATGCAAATAGCGCCCTGACGTGCCTAACGCTGAGAGGACTCGTTCGGGGCCCCCGTTTAAGCCCGTGCTGGCGCCGTCCTCGTTTCAATGGCCAGCGCAATCGATGAGATAGTAAGCACAAATGCCGCAACAAACCAAATGATTCCCGTTTCAGAAGTTGAATACCAAACGACCCCATGCCAGCTGGAAAATCCCAATAAAACTGCTGCATCCGCTAATAAGCATGGCCAATTTCGGTCTGGCCTGGCTAAATTAGTGAGGGTACCGATAGCTACCAGGAAGCCAATCAAAGCCAAATTCAGTGTCGGCAGGTCTGTGAGAAAAAAACTAAAGCACGTGATGCTGGCCAAGCCCAGCGTCATTTTGTTCCAGAAGCTGAGTTGAAACAGAGACTCTAAGGCAAGCGCAGCACCAAAGAGAACTCCGAACACTTGAGGGCCGATGAGTAAAGCTGCTAGAGACATACAAAAGTAAAGGGCTCCGCGACCCCTGGAGAACCGAATTAGATTCGTCATCAGCGTGAACTACAGGCCTCCCTCGGTACTCCAATTGGAACCATGAATAGTTTGCACTCTAAAGTTCAAAGGACTCACTACCCTGGTCAATTTGTTTAAGAGTAACTGTGTGATGTAACGCGCGCGCCAACCATTCAGAATGTCGAGTCTCTCCAAGCGCACAGGGTGAGACCCCGGCTCCCTTCTCACGAGAGCCGGGTTTTCACTTTTAACTAGGTTTGAGCCTCAGATACGCTTGCCTTCTAGCTAAATCCACAAACGGTTTGGAGCGTCGTGATAAAGCTGATTGATAATCAGGTTCTGAGGCTTCAGCATGTGCCAGGGTTAGGTGCTTGGACCTATCACTTACGAATTCCCGGCACGATGGATTTGGATAGCCGTTGGGGCTTTTTGAAAGTTTCCGGCACAATTGACGGTCACGAGATCAAGAACATCAACCTTGCCCCCGCGAAAGGGTGAGGACAAACTCATCTCAATCAACAAATCGATCAGAGATGCCATCGGCAAATCGGGTGGCGACGAGGTCACCGTCAATCTTTACCTGCACGACTAGTAAGTCAGCGTGATGGTTGTCCTGCGGTACTTGGTCTTCTCGCTAACGGTGGTTTTGCCCAGGGTGGTTCGGCTAGTGATTGAGCCGGCCTTCGAAATCATGTAGTCACAGACTGCCTGAGCACGTCGCTTAGCCAGACTCATGTCAACTCGCAGCACGGTTGGGCCCATTGTGTAGCCAGTGCAGCGAATCTTCGTCGGGTCGGAAACCGAGTTCAAGAACGAATTCATAGAGCTCTTCATGGCAGCAGTTAGCTCAGCTGAACCGCCAGCAAAACCGCCCACCTCGATGGTGCGCTTTCGGGGCGCCGGAGACGGCGTCGGGGTTGGGCTTGGTGTCGGGTCGACAGTAGGGCTTGGAGTCGGGGTTGGCTCAGTAGCAATTACAACCTCGTTGGCGGCAGTAATCACTGGGTCTTCGGTGAAGCGCAAAGTGAGCTCTCCGGCTCGTTCTGCGTTGCCAACAATCCGTGCTGTCTCACCGATGATTTGCCAAGCGGTTGCACCCTCAACAATTGATGAGTTCATGAGCGTTAGAACAATCGGTGTTGTGGCATTTTCCACGACCATCGGGGTGTTCACGTCGTCACCCTTTGACCAGGTCACGGCCAGGTTCACAAAGTACTCGCGTTCATCGCTGATGCGGGCCTTGGCAAGTTGGTCGTCAAGAAGTCGCCAAAATATTACCTCGGTGCCAGCCGCCAGGGCATTTGCCGGAATCTGGATGCGCACCGAGTTGTCGGTTCCGGCAGCAACGGTCAGGTCGATGCTTTCATTTGCAACGATGTTCCAGGTCAGCACCTTTGATCGACTGCCTGGGGTTACACCAAGCAGCGAGTTCTGAACCCACTGTGCTGTCAGGGTTGGGTTAGACGCTCCTACTGTGTAGGTGTCGCCAGCGGCGTACGAGACGTTACCGTCTTTCCATCCGGTAAAGGTGAAGTTGGTTCTGGTTGGGCCGGCAGCAACCGTAAAAGTGTCGCCGGCGTTGAAGGTTCGTCCAGCTGCCAAACCGGTTACCGTGGCCAGAGTGCCCGACTCATAGGTGAGAGTGCGGGTAGACACAATGCCTGGCTTTACAGCAATCGGTAGCGAGATCTGACCCGCACCGAATGGGTTGATGGCTCGCAATCGGACCGAGTAGTCAGTTCCGTTGGTTAGCCCGCTGATGGTAATTGGTGAGCTGGTTGATGCTGGGCTGCGGGTAATCCAAGTCACACCTTCATCAACTGAGTACGCGTAGTTGGTGACTGCCAAACCACCATCGTTCTCTGGTGGGCTGAAGTTGATAGATACCGATCCGTCACCAGCGCTGTAGCTCTGGTTGGCTGGGCGTGACGGGGTGCCGGTAGGCACAACTGATCGGCCGTACGATGACGCCGAGCCGGCAGCGTTGTTTGCCGTAACTCTTAGCGTGTATGCAGTTCCGTTGGTCAAACCGGTAACGGTCGAGGTTCTGGAGGTGCCAGGCACAGTGCCAAAAACTTTGAAGGTTGAGTCTGGCTGGCTTGATTCTTTGTACTCAACTAGATAGTTGTCTACCGCACCGCCGGCACCTGGGTCTTTCCAGGTCACGGTTACCTGGCGGTCACCAGGTGAAACCGGAAGGTTGGCGTTGCTCAATGGGTAGCGGAACAGCGATGCGGCTCCGTCCGGCACGTTCCAAGCACCGTTGGCAATGGCTGGGTTGAAGCGGCTTCCGCTACAAGACACCGAGCAAGAGTTTTTGATGATGATCCGGCTTGGGTGGTTGTTACGTAAGGCCGGCGCCCAAATAAGGTTTTGGCTCGCGGTACTCATGTCTGGCAGGGTTGCCGAGAATGTTCCGCCAGCAATCGCGCTCTGATTTGCTTCAAAACCGGTTAGGTATTTGTGAATCAAGAGGTAGTCATATTCGATAACGTCACGTGCATCAGCAACTCTGCGACCCACGGCAACCTCAGCACCAGGGTAGTCAAGTAGCGCAATTCCGTTTAGAACGCCGTTCCAGTCCTCTTCGCCACCGCCCTCGGTGCCGCCACTGTCGGTTCGGTAGCCCCCGTTTCCGCCCATCGGAACAATGTAGATGTAGGTCTCGCCACTTTCTGGGTAGACATCAAGAGTCTGAATGTTGTTTACCTGATCTGGCCAACTCACCATGTTTTGATAGAAGAGCCGAGTAATCTCGGTGTCGTTGCCCATGAACACAGCAAAGTCATTGTCGGCCAGCACCTTTAGCTGAACCTGGTTGAACACCGGTCCGGCAGGTGGCTGTGGCAAGTCGGCTGATGCCGCTGACGGCACCAAAGCCTGAAGAATGCCCAGAACCAAAGTCAGTACGATGGCCTTAATTTTCACGGCTAACCCCTATCAAACAGTCAGAATCCGAAGTGAATTCGGACTCGACTGAATGTTAGGTAAAAATCACCTTGGCCCCGATTTTTCCATACATCTGTTCGTGATTAGGTGCGCAAAATCTTTTCCATGGCACGGCCCTTGGCAAGCTCGTCAACGATCTTGTCCATGTACCGAATTTTCTGCATCAGCGGGTCTTCGATTTCTTCCACTCGCATGCCACAAATCACTCCTGTGATTAGTCCAGCGTTTTCATTCATGCGGGCTCGGTCAAAGAACTCCGTGAAAGTCGCATCCGAGTCAATCAAGGCCTGAAGTTCGTCAGCACTAAAACCGGTAAGCCAGCAAATTACCTGATCAAGCTCGGCTTGGGTTCGACCCTTCCGCTCGACCTTGGCGATGTAGAGCGGGTACACCCTTGAGAACGCCATCGAATAAATCTTGTGCATGCGGCCAGTCTATTTTCAGTTCGTGCGTAGGGGTTAGGTTTATAAAATCAAACCTAAGACGGGCTGTTGGCCCAAGGGCAGAGGCGGTCACATGGATTCACTAAACCGGCATGAGGACTACGGTCAGTCAGCGCTTGATGAGACCCACTTGCTTGCCGACCCTATTGAGCAGTTCAAGGCGTGGTTGATAGACGCAGAGGCCGCACAAATTTACGAGCCAAACGCATTTGTGTTGGCCACTATCGATGCTGAAAACCAGTCGCGCGCCCGCACGGTTTTGCTCAAGGGCGTTGATCAGCGCGGATTCTTTTTTGCTACCAATTACCTTTCGCGCAAAGGTGAGGCAGTGGCGGCAAACCCCAGCGTCAGTGCCGTCTTTGGTTGGTACTCAATGTATCGGCAGGTGCTGATTCAGGGCATTGCCGAGAAAGTCGAACCTCAAGAGTCAGACGATTACTTTGCCTCGCGCCCGCATGACTCGCAGGTGGCCGCATGGTCAAGCCACCAGTCGCAGCCAATTCAAGATCGCGCCGCACTCGATGACCAATTCACCTCGGCCCTGGCCAAGTTTTCAAACTCTGATGTCCCTCGCCCCGAATACTGGGGAGGTTATCGAATCATTCCAACTCGGATTGAGTTTTGGAAGGGCCGCTCAAACCGCATGCATGACCGCATCGAGTTTGTGCGAGAAATCGGTGCCGACGGTCAACCGGGTCAGTGGCAGGTTCAGCGGCTTCAGCCCTGAGGTATCAGGCGCTTGTTGATTGCCCACAGCACCAAGGCGCCTAAGGCAAATGCGGCACCCAAAAGTTGAATGCCAGCCCAACCCAAAGTTGGCCACAGCACAGCGGTCATGGCTGAGCCAATTGCCGCACCGATAAAGTTCACAGTCACAAAACCCGCATTCACTCGGCTGCGCGACTCCGGAAAACTTGAAATCAGTTTGGTCTGATTGCTGATTCCAATTGCCTGTAACGCAGCGTCCATCAGCAGCAATTGAATCGCTAGATAAATAAGTGACTTTTCGGCCAGGGCACCAACTGCCATTCCAATCGCAGTCGCTATCCAGGCAATTTTGGTGGCAAATTCAGCCTTTCCGGCATCGATCAATCGCCCAGTGCCGCGTGCACCAACCGCACCGATAATTCCAAACAGCCCCCAGAGCCCAATCTCAGTGGTTGACATGTTGAATTGCGGTCCAGCAAGCAGCAGGGTAGACGATGTCCAGACGGCACTAAAAATCATCATGCCAATTGCGTTGGTGCTCATCAGTCTGAATGCCCAAGGGTTTTTGACCATCAGGGCAAAAATGCCTGCTACCAACTTTGGGTAGGCCAGCTGAGGTTTTGGTTCAAGGTTTGGAATTGTGCGGTACAGCGCCAAGGCCAACGAGATGTTGGCAACACCGATAATCGCAAAAGCAGTGTGCCAGCCGGCTAGATCGGTCAGCATTCCACTGATAGTTCGGGCTCCCAAAATTCCAATCAGGATTCCTGAAACTACAAAACTTACGTTGCGCCCGCGGTGTGATTCATCGCTAAGCTCGCTGGTTAGCGGAATCAAAATCTGCCCCGAAATCGTTGTGAATCCAACCGCAAAAAGGGCAATTAGCAAGGTGTTGAAGTCGAGAGACAGGCTAATTGCAACCTGCCCTAAGCCCGCCAGCGTGACCATCAGGGGCACAAACTTTTTGCGTGACTTCACATCTCCGAGAGGTAGAAGAAAAACAATGCCCGATGCGTACCCCAATTGCACCGCTGTCACCAACCAGCCATTTTGAGTGGCCGAGGTGCCCAGGTCGGCTGAAATTTCACCAAGCAGCGGCTGAATGAAATACAGGTTGCCAACTGCCAAGCCCCCGGCAATTGCAAACAAAAACAGCATCGATTTCTTCATGTTCTCAACCTAAGCCTGGGCCGGGACTTTGGATAGGAGTCTTGCTGGCCCCCTTAAGACAGGTTCTGCCGCACCCCCTCTAAGAACTCCCGTGAGTATGCAAACTGCTAGTCTCTTGGCCATGGGATTATCCAGTTGGCCCTGGAATTGGGCAGACTTCAAAGACACTAATCTCGGGCTGGCACGCACGGTTGATCTTCCGCTCAACGGCCACTTCGCAGTACTGGCATTTGCTGCAGGACCCGGCAGGGCACATGAGATTCCCAATGTTTACGCGCCTGTCATGGAGGTCCGTGGAGACGGGCCTGCGACGTTTTCGATTCCAACGGATGAAGACAAAGAAGATATTCATTTCTTTCTGACGACTTATTTAGCAGACGCTGATATTCCTGAACCACCCGAGGGTGTAACTTGGCGACTCGCACTGCCAGCTGGCATATCCTTCGAACACCTTCAGACTTTTCAGCAAAGAGTTTTTGACACTGTCCTTCATCTGCACGGCGCAGAGCAGACTAAAGAAGCGGCCATCAGATTACGAGTTGCCTTGTCGCGTTTGTATAACGAGTCAAGTTGATTGGCTAGGGTTTATCCATGTTGATCGCAGGGGTGGACTTAGCCGCTGAGCCAAAAGGCACAGCCTTGGCCGTGATCGATTGGATTCCTGGTCGCGCAGTCCTGACTGATTTACAACTTGGCGTCGCCGACGAGGCCATTGTTGCCGCAGCGACCGGTGTTACCAAAATAGGTATTGACTGTGCCCTTGGTTGGCCCGTCGAGTTCATAAATTTCGTAAATCTTCAAGCTGAAATCAGCACGGGTTCTCCACAATTTGATGGCGGAATCGATTGGCGTCGCAAGCTTGCATACCGAGAGACTGACCGGCGCGTTCGGCAGGTAACTGGCCGTTGGCCATTGAGTGTTTCCACGGATCGCCTTGGCATGACCGCAATGCGCGCAACTGGTTTACTTTCAAAAATGGCTCACCATAGAATCCCGATAGATCGCTCGGGGGAGGGCAAGGTCGTCGAAATTTACCCGGCGGCATCGATGCGAATCTGGGGTTTTCAAACCTCGGGTTATCGAGCCTCACGCGACATTCGAGCCCAGCTCCTCAAATCAGTTTTGGCCGAAGCCCCCTGGCTTGACCTTCAATCCAACACAGAACTGATGATTGACTCTTGTGATGCCTTCGATGCAGTTATTGCTGCGCTGGCTACTCGTTCGGCTGCGCTTGGTCAATACCAGGCACCCGAGGCAGCTCTGCTTGAGCAGGCAAAAATTGAAGGTTGGGTTGCCCTGCCGAACGCAAGCCTTGGTGGTTTGGTGCAGTCGGACTAACCGCAAGTGGTTAGTCAGAAACTCTGACCAAAACCTCATTTCGCCTCAAAATAGGCGGAGTTAGCGGCGGGTTATAAACCGCGCTTGATACCTCGCCGACCGGTGCCAAACCAGCAGCTGCCACCCCGGCCAGTAACTCATCGCGCATCTGGTCAAAGATTCGGTTGTTCCAAACGCCCCGATACCTGAGCGCTGCAAACTTACCCGCCTCAACTTTTCGCAGTCGAATCGACTGTCCGTTTGGTACCGGGATGTGCTCTGGTGAAAAACTACTCGGCACCACAAAAGAAACCTTCCAGCCGCCAGAGTCCGGCATTTGTTGCACCGGAGCGGTCATCGAGATCTTTTGTCCGCGCGAATTCTCGCCACTGATGTAGCCAAACAATCGATTGAAGGCCTGGTTCGAGGCAGACCTGAGATCCTTAACCGCGGTCACATCACACTCGGCTAGCCAATACTCTTTGTATTCACGAATCTCAATTGCCCCGATGCTCCTAAGTACTCGGTACTCTGGCTTCTCAATTGCCATGACTGGCTCCCTCCGTTGGGCTCAACTCAACAATAAGTCGCAGGCGTAGTATCAAAGTATGGGGCAAATAAAACCGGTTCTTATTTTTGATGGTGACTGCGGTTTCTGTACGACCACCGCCAACTTGATTCGCGAAAAATCAAGCACACCGATAGAGATTCATCCGTGGCAATTTATTGATGTCACCAAATACGGTTTGACCCAAGCCCAGACCATGGACAAAGTCTTTGTGGTCGAGGGTGTTAAAACCTTTGGTGGCCACCGCGCCTTTGCCAAGATCTTGTTGCTGCAGAAAAACCCGTTGCTGAAGCTGGCCGGTGCACTGATTATGTACACTCCGATAGCTTGGCTCGCCCGCCCTGGTTACCGACTCGTTGCCAAGTATCGCCACAAGTTGCCGGGTGGTACCCCTGCCTGCAAAATCGAGCCGCGTTGAAACCAGTTGTAATTGCTGGTGGTTCGGGCACTCTCGGCCGAGCGCTTGCTAGGCACCTGGCCACCCAAGGGCATTTGGTATCGATTCTGACTCGCAACCCACAGTCAAACTCTGAGTTTCAAGAAATCCAGTGGAACGGCATCGATGCTGAAGAAAGCTGGGGGAGCCAGCTGAGTGGTTGCATTCTTATCAACCTTGCCGGCGAGCTGGTTGACCGGGTACCGACAGAAGAAAACATTGACCTTCTTGAGCGCTCACGAGTGCTGCCCACGCGTGCGCTAGCAACTGCGTCTAACCAATTTGGGGCGCCAAGTCTTTGGTTGCAAATGAGCACGCTGGCCATCTACGGTGATGCCGGTGAGCGCGACCTTACAGAAATTAGCCGACCAGCCGATGGCCCTCGTCAGATGGCAGGTGTGGCAAAGGCCTGGGAGGCAGCCATGGTCGGAGCAAACGCCGATCGCACTGTGATTTTGCGAACCGCTGTTGTGCTGCAACCAAGCTCCCCAGCGCTTGATCGACTCTTGACCATAACCAAGAGGTTTATGGGCGGTACGGTAGGCAATGGCCAGCAATGGGTGTCTTGGATTCACATCGAAGATTTCTTGCGCGCGATTGATTTTTTGATTGGCCATCAAGGCATCCAGGGCGTTGTTCACGTGACAAGCCCAAGCCCAATCCGCAACCGCGACATGATGAAGGCCCTGAGGGGTGTTGCGCGCAGGCCGTGGGTTCCACCCATTCCAAAGTTTGCCATTCAACTTGGTGCACGGCTGTTGTTCCGGACCGACCCACAACTGGCGCTGACTGGTCGCCGCGGCCTACCTAACCGGCTTTTGCGAGAAGGCTTTGAGTTCAGGTTTCCTAATTTTGCCGCTGCTATTCAGGATTTGGTCAAATAATCCCGCAGCCGGTGCCGTGATGTAAATGAGATGTTTAGTGCAAAAAATTACAGAAAACTGTAATCGTTTACAGGAAAACAATTCTAATTTTCCATTACCCCATAAATAGGCAGACCAGATTGGCCTACCGGCCTAAATCCTTTATAAACAAAGGAAGGCTGCCAAAACCTTCGTGGTCCTCGCGATGCCAACCCCAGCCACGTATGCGATCATGAACTGTCCAATAAGCCCATATGTTTCAAATTGCTAACGAAAACTGTAAACGCTACCTGTGAGCAAAATCAGTGGGTAAATTTGGTGTTGGTCATGACGCGTAACTTATGCGTTTTGCTCATCCATAAATCGAGGTTCCTTAGGTCCATCAACTACCTGAGACCAACCTCCATGAAAACAGGAGAAAAATTGATCAAGAAACTTATTGCTGTTGCAGTAACAGCTGGTTTGGTCACCACTCTTTCAGCTTGTGCACCTGCCGAGACCGGCAATGGCGCAGCTTGTGAGACCAAGACCAAGGTAACCATGCTTGGAACCATCAAGGTAGAGATCCAGGACGAATTCCTAGCTGCTGTTGACGAGTACAACTCATCGCAGGAATGCTACGAAGTTGAGTCAATTGCTGGTACCCCAGACCTTACCTTCCTAGCTAACGTAACACCGATGTACGCAGCTAACGAAGCACCAACCATCATGTACACCCTTCAGGAGATCCCTGACATGGCCGACAAGGTTATGGACTGGACCGGCACTGAACTTGCTGGCCTAGCTGGCGAAGGCCTTCTAGCAGCAGCTACCATCGACGGCAAGATTGTTGGTGTTCCATCAACTGCTGAGGCTTTCGGTCTTCTATACAACAAGGCTGTCCTTGACGCCGCAGGTGTAGACCCAGCTGCAATCGCAACCCGCTCAGACCTAGAGGATGCTTTCAAGGCAATCGAGGCTTCAGGCAAGGGTGCAATCCACTTCTCAGCTCTATGGTGGTCACTTGGTGCACACTTCACCAACAAGTACTTCGCAATGGCAGCTGAGGACCACGAGGGTCGTCTAGCAGTTCTTGACGGGCTTGCAGATGGCACCAAGGACCTAGACGCTGACCCAGTGTTCCAGAACTGGCTAGCTACCTTCGAGTTGCTAAAGAAGTACAACGCTTCAACCCCGAACCTAACTGACACCGAGTACGACGAGGCTCTGCTAAACCTTGCAGATGGCAACGTAGGTTTCTGGTTCATGGGTAACTGGGCTGAGCCAAACCTAATCACCAACGGTGCAGGCACCGACTTCGGAATCATGCCTCTTCCAATCAGCGATGACGCTGCCTCATACGGCAACGACTCAATCTCAGTTGGTGTACCTGGTTACTTCATGGTTGACAACGAGCAGTCGACTCAGGAAGAGCGCGATGGCGCTGTTGACTTCCTAACCTGGTTGTACACCACCCCAGAGGGTCAGCTACACGTTGCAGGTTCAGTTGAAGACGGCAACATGAGCTTCATCCCTGTTTACAGCGGCTTCACCGTTGAACCAACCACTTTCATGGCAAAGCAGATTTCAGAGTACGTAACTGCTGGCAAGACCATCGAGTGGATCAACACCTACTACCCAGCTGGCGGCCAGGACCTATACGGTGCTTCAGGCCAGAAGCTAATCACCGGCAAGATCAACGGCGCTCAGTACGCTGATGAAATTGAGAAGGCCTGGCTTGGCGTTGCCAAGACCTGGCGTGGCGAGAAGGTCGAGTAAGTTCTAACGAACTTGACTTTCTAGTCGAATAGTTTCAAATGGGACCATCCTGAGGCGGTAATGCCGCCTCAGGATGGTCCTAAACTCTTAGTAACCAAGCAATACATGAAAGCCAGGAGGCAGGAATGCACAAGGGCAAAAACATCAAAAAATTCCTGATATTTGCAGCCATACCGCTATCGATTTTCTTCATCGTTCTAGTGGTTCCTTTCAGCCAGGGTCTCTTCCTGACTTTCACCGACTGGAACGGCTTCGACTTCAACAAGTTCGTTGGACTCGAGAACTACGCCCGTTCCTTCGAAGACGAGCGCTTCTGGGCGACTCTAGGATTCACCGCCTCCTTCGTGGTCGTGTCAATCATTCTGACCAACGTCGTGGCTTTCTCGCTGGCACTTTTGGTAACCGCCAAACTACGCAGCGCAAACATCTTCAGAACCTTCTTTTTCGTGCCAAACCTTATCGGTGGTGTAATCCTCGGTGTTATTTGGCAGTTCATCTTCAACCGTGCTTTGGTTTCGATTGCCAAAAACTACGAATGGCCAGAGTTCTTCCAGTCATCATGGCTAAACGAAACTGACACAGCTTTCTGGGCGCTCATCATCGTGACCACCTGGCAGGCATCTGGTTACATGATGATCATTTACATCACCGGTCTTATGAGCGTTGAGCAAGATGTTCTTGAGGCAGCCCGCATTGACGGCGCCGGTGCTCTACGCACCCTGTTCTCAATCAAGATGCCACTGATGGCTCAGGCCTTCACCATCTCACTATTCCTAACCTTGCGTGCCGGCTTCATGGCCTACGACGTCAACGTAGCTCTTACCGGCGGTGGCCCATTCCGCACTACCGAGCTAATCTCGGCACACATTTTCAACGAGGCTTTCGTTTACGGAAACTTTGACACCGGACAATCAAAGGCAGTAATGATGTTCTTGATCGTGGCTATCGCAGCTACTGTTCAGGTGGCTATTAGCAAGCGCATGGAGGTCCAGCGATAATGAAGAAATCAAAACTAGGTCTCAGAATCACATTCTGGGTTGGCGGAATCCTTTCGCTGATCTATGCGTTCCCGTTCTTCTTGGTTCTAGTCAACTCATTCAAGCCAAAGCGTGAGATTCTAGACAACCCTCTATCGTTCCCGATTGAGTTCACCACCGATAACTTCGAGCAAGCTGTCAAGAAGATGGACTTCTTTGCCTCGCTGACCAACTCAGTTGTCATCACCGTTTTCTCAGTGGTCGCTCTGATCTTGGTTTCATCGATGTTGGCCTACTACCTGTCACGCATGCACAACAAGTTCTCAAAGGTCACCTTCATGATCTTGGTTGCATCGATGATCGTGCCTTTCCAGGCTCTGATGATTCCGTTCATGGGGTTGTTTGCACCGATTCTTTCGATCAACGACCGAGCATCTTTGATCTTCTTCTACATCGGTTTCGGTGTGGCGTTGTCTACGTTCTTGTACCACGGCTTCATTTCTAACATTCCAACTGAGCTTGATGAAGCGGCCGCCCTCGATGGTGCGAGCGACTTCACCATCTTCTGGAAGATCATCTTCCCGATGCTTTCACCAGTTACCGCTACCGTGGCGATTGTTAACGCACTGTGGATTTGGAACGACTTCTTGCTACCGGTTCTGACACTTGACCGTGACTCACGAACCTTGCCGTTGTCTACCTACCTGTTCTACGGTCAGTATTCATCAAACTACGGTCAGGCTATGGCGGGTCTACTGCTTGCAGTTATCCCAATCATTGCCTTCTACCTAATCCTGCAGCGCCAGTTCATTTCAGGTATCTCAAGCGGTGCCGTGAAATAAATCAGCCAAAGAAAAAGAGCCCTCTGCTACAGGGGGCTCTTTTTCTTTAACTAGAAGTTCAACTTACGGCTGCAGCTGACTTTGCGGCCAGCTTTGCCACTGACTCAATCTTCTCGATGTCGGCATCGGTGTGGGCCCCTGATACAAACCAGGCCTCGAAGGCTGATGGCGGCAGTGAGACACCGTTTTCAAGCATGGCGTGGAAGAACGCGTTGAATGCCTTGGTGTTCTGAGTCTGGGCATCGGCAAAAGTCACGACTGGCTTATCAGTGAAGAAGAATGAGAACAGGTTGCCACCGAATTGGGTTTGGTGAGCCACGCCCTCAGCGGTCAGTGCCGCCGAGATTACCTCGCCGACCTGCTTGGCGCGCAGGTCCAGGGTGTCATACAGTGCAGGGTCACAAAGTTCGAGAGTCGCAAGTCCGGCGGCAGTTGCTACCGGGTTTCCGCTTAGGGTTCCGGCCTGATACACCGAACCCAGCGGAGCCAATAGGTTCATGACCTTGGCCCTGCCAGCAACGGCAGCTACCGGGTAACCGCCACCGATTACCTTGCCGTAGGTCAGGATGTCGGGTTCCCAGCCCTCGCTTGGGTTGACCAAGCCCCACCAGCCACCTGCAGAAACTCTGAAGCCGGTCATTACCTCGTCGAGAATCATCAGCGCACCGTGCTTTGCCGTGATTTCACGAATCTTGCCGTTGAAGTTGTTGATCGGTGGAACCACACCCATGTTGGCAGGGGTTGGTTCGGTAATCACGGCAGCGATTTCGTGACCACGCGCGGCAAATAGTTGCTCGAGCGCAGCGGCATCGTTGTAAGGCAGAACCACAGTGTCTTGCGCCTGGCCAGGGGTAACGCCGGGTGAGTTTGGCAGACCGAGGGTGAGCACACCAGAGCCGGCCTGAACCAAAAGTGCGTCACTGTGGCCGTGATAGCAGCCGGCAAACTTGACGATGACGTTGCGGTTGGTGGCGGCACGTGCCAAACGCACAGCGGTCATAACGGCCTCGGTGCCTGAAGAAACAAACCGCACGCGTTCGGCAATTACAACGCGCTTGGTGATTTCTTCGGCAAGCAAAACCTCGTTTGGGCTCGGTGCTCCGAAAGAAGCCGATAGGGCCGCCGCTTCAGTAACCTTGGCCACAACGTGATCGTGGGCGTGGCCAACAATCATTGGGCCCCATGAGCCAACTAGGTCAACGTACTCGTTGCCGTCGACATCCCAAATGCGCGAACCTTTGCCGCGAACAAAATAGCGCGGATTGCCGCCAACGCCAGAGAATGCTCGAACCGGTGAGCTAACTCCACCGGGAATTACATTTTGCGCGCGGTTGTGCCAAGCAATTGAGGCATCGATGTTTTGGTTCATTAGAGGGTCTTTCGTGCGTAGAACATCTCGGCAAGTTCAAGTGCCCAGTAGGTGCAAATCACATTTGCGCCAGCCCGGCGCACCGATGCAACCGCCTCGAGGATGGCCCGCTCACGGTCAATCAAACCTTGCTCGGCTGCCAGCTCAATCATTGCCATCTCGCCCGAGACCAAGTAGGCGGCAACCGGAACATCAACGCTCTGGGCAGTCTCGCGAATGACATCTAGGTAGGCCAAAGCTGGCTTCACCATCACGATGTCGGCACCCTGCTCAACGTCTAGGCGTACCTCACGCATTGACTCGATGAAGTTGCGTGGGTCTTGCTGGTAGGTTCGGCGGTCGCCATCAAGTTCAGACTCAACGGCATCGCGAAATGGACCATAAAAGGCACTGGCGTATTTAGCCGAGTAGGCCAGTATCGAGACATCGGTGTAGCCAGCTTCGTCAAGTTGTTGCCGCACGTAACCAACCTGGCCATCCATCATGCCGCTGGCGCCCAGCATGTGAGCGCCGGCCTTGGCCAACTCAACTGCCATGCGTCCATAAGCCACGAGCGTTGCATCGTTGTCAACGTTTCCGTGATCATCGAGCACACCGCAGTGCCCGTGACTGGTGAACTCATCAAGGCAAAGATCGGCCACTACAACTAACTTGTCGCCAGCGTGTTTGCGCACGGCAGCAACCGCGCGGTTCAAGATTCCATTTGGCTCGCAGGCCGCCGAACCCAGTTCATCGCGCTCAGCCGGAATACCAAAAATCATGATTCCACCGATGCCGGCAGCAATCGCGCGGTCAACTTTGGCTAGCAGTGAGGCTTCGGTGTTTTGAAAAACTCCCGGCAGGCCTTTGATCGGCTTTGGCTCGGTCAGGCCCTCTTTGATAAAAGTTGGGTAAATCAGTTGGCTCGGCACAACAGTGGTCTCGGCAACGAGGTTGCGCATTGCCTGAGTGGTTCGCAGTCGGCGTGGGCGTTCAATCAAACTCATGCTGTTCTCCTGTTGCTGGCGGCTTCTACCAGTGCAGCCGGGGTGGTCCCGTTGGTCAGAGCAATGTTGCTAAATCCAAGTTTCTTTGCCTGTTCCAGTGTGGCATTGCCGGTCACCAAAACCAGAGTGGCCAAGTCTTTAGGGGTAACAAAACTGGCCACCGCACGGGCCGCACTTGGTGAGCGCAACACCAAAACATCGATGTCACCTTGCGCTAGCGCCTTTGCAGTTCGAGGCTCAGAAGTCACTGTCTCGGTGGTGTAGACCACATCGGTGACGAGGTCAACGCCCGCAAAAGTTACTGCGTCTTGCAGTGACTTCATGGCAATGCTTGATGCAGGCAGAATTACGCGCTTTGGATTGTGTACCAAGATTGACTGGCTCAGTGAGACCGCATTGGCCGCATCGGCAAGCAACACATCACCGACGCCCAGGGCCTTAACCTCGGCAGCGCTGCGTTCGCCGATTGCTGCAAATCTCAGGTTTGGGTTGGCAATCGCAGCCTGCAGCGCAACCATGCCAACCTGCTCGGCAAAGTAGCGCACTGCGTTTATCGAGGTAATTACCAACCAGGTGTCTGGCTCGGCATTGACCAGGGCGTCTAGCATTCGGCCCGCGCCGACCGGGTTTTCAAAGTTAGAAATCTGCAGGTAGGCGTCACTAATCACGTTGAAACCGGCCGCCTCAAAGGCATCTGAGTCTGGTTTGTTGTCACTTGAACGCACCAGCAACACCGATTTCTCGCGCGGGGTGCCAAGCTTCAGGCCAAGATCGGTCTGCATCAATTGATCAGCAACCTTTAGGCCCAGTGAGCGGGTCTTAGCCAAGGTTGCTTCTGCAGCATCGATAGAGATCGAGATCCGCTCATGCCAATCAGAGTCATTGTCAGAGAGCTCAGCCGTAAGTTGAATCAGCCCGCCCTCGATTACCGCGTGGGCTCCGATAGCGGTCGTGCAAGAGGCCGAGATGCCTCGCAATACGGCTCGCTCGGCTGAGACCAGAAGCTCAGTTTGAGCGTGATTGATTTTGTGCAGTTCGGCCAATAGCTCGTGGTCGTCCGAACGGCACTCAATGGCTAGTGCGCCCTGGGCTGGCGCTGGTAGCAGTTCATCGTCGGTAAAAAAGTTGCTGTCCCCCTGTCGCAGACCAACCCGATTGAGCCCTGCTGCGGCAAGAATTGTCGCGTCGAATTCGCCGTCATCAATCTTCTTTAGGCGGGTATCGATGTTGCCGCGGATGGGCTTGACCTCAAGGTCTGGGCGCAGGTGCTTTACGCGCGCGGCTCGTCGCGGAGATGATGTGCCGACCACTGAACCTGCCGGTAGATCAGCCAAGGTCAGCCCATCGCGGCTAATCAAAATGTCACGGTAGTCCTCGCGCTGCGGAATGGCTGCCAACGTGATGCCAGCCAAGGGTGCAGAGGGTAGATCTTTGAACGAGTGCACGATGTAATCGACTTCACCGGCAAGCAGCGCGTCTCTAAGGGAAGAAACAAAAACACCTGGGCGCTTTGGGGCAAACAGATTGCTGGCTGGGTTGTCACCCTCGGTCTTAATAAACACGAGTTGGCTTTCGAGGCCGGTAGCTGCAAGAACCTGGTCGGCAATCATGCCCGACTGGGTTTTGGCTAGCAAGCTGGCACGGGTGCCAAGCTTCAAGACCCTACTTGGCATCGGCCACGCGGTTGATTTCGATGCCGAAGACCATGCGAAGGGCATCGATGAACTGCTTTTCGTTGCCTTCTTTTGCCGAAGTCTTAGCGGCCAAAGTTGGTACGTGCATAAAGGTTGAAGTCACTCTCTTTAAACTGCGATGAACCTCTTCAGCCATTTCGTCGCCCGATTTATTTCTAACTCGTTCGACTTCTTCTTCAATCAGTTGGGCAATGTGCTTGCGCATTGCCACCACCATTGGGTCTGCGGCACGGGCAATTGCTTCATTCTCAAAATCGCTTACCTGGTGGCGCACAATTTCTTGGGCTCGCAGAATTGCCTCGCTGTGCTCACTCGGAGTGTGCAGGCGAATGTAATCGAGGTCCATGATCGATACGCCGGAAAGGTCGTAGACCGGAGGTGCAACGTCGGCCGACAAGGCCACATCGATGATGCGCAATTCTTTTGACTCAATAGCCAACACGGCTTTGGCAAGTTTGAAGTCGATCATGTGGCCGCTGCCTCCGCTGGCAGTCACGGTAAAGTCGCAGGCCGCCATGGTCTCGGCTAGCTCAGCCTTGGCAATCGGGGTTGCCCCGCGGCCTTCACTAAATTCTTCGGCGCGGCCGCTCGATGAGTAAACAAAAACCTGCGCAACGTTCTCGCGCTGCAAAGCGGCCACCACAACGCGGGCGTATGCACCCGTACCCATGACCAAAACCTTATTGCCCTCGATAGGGCCAAACTTTTCTTTGTGCAGTGCAAGGGCGGCTGTAAAAACTGAGCGCCCAGCTTCGCCGAGGCCGGTCTCGTTAGAAACCTTTTTTGCCACCTGAGCTGCAGACTGAAACAGCTTCTCGATCTCGGTTGAAGTGTGTGAATCTGCCTGGGCTACCTGCAGGCTGCGCTTTACCTGGCCGGCAATTTCGCCTTCGCCAACAATCATCGATTCAAGGCCTGAGGTTACCGAGTAGAGGTGTTGAACCGCTGCCGAACCGTAGCTAACGCGCAGCAGCTTGCTGCAGTAATCCCGGTCGAGGCCAGTAATTTCTGAAACCACACCGATTACATTCTCAACGGCGCTGTGAAACCGATCGGTGTCTAGGTAGACCTCAAAGCGGTTGCAAGTACCAATGGCAACGCCCCCGCTGATGCCGCTTTCTTCTTTTGAAATTGAAAAAAGTTTGCTGCGAATTGAATCGGTGTGACGTTCAAGATTTTCTAGTTCACTCAACGGGATGTCGTTGTAATTGGCGCCTAGCAATACGAGAGTCACAGGTAAATTCTAAGCGCCGAGTGATTGCCCCGGCCATGTAATGATTAATTGGTGAACCTACCTAGCGCGCACCCACTTGCCTCCGGAAAAACCTCAAACTCCCTACTGGTCAGGTCTTACCTGGGTGAGAAGACCGAGAGCAAAGCCATTTGGCTAATGCGTCAGGCCGGGCGTTCGCTACCGGAGTATCGCAAAGTGCGCGAGGGCGTTGCCATGTTGGACTCTTGCTTGCGACCAGAGCTAGCTGCTGAGATCACCATGCAGCCGGTCCGCCGCCACAAAGTGGACGCAGCTATTTTCTTTAGCGACATCGTGGTACCACTGAAACTAGCTGGAGTAAACGTTGAAATTGCCCCGGGCATTGGGCCGGTACTAGAAAACCCGATTCGCACCCGAGCCAACTTTGAGCGCCTTGAAGAGTTGGACCCGGCCAGCCTTGCACCGATTACCGAGGCGATCGGGTTGATTACCGCCGAGCTTGGCGAGACCCCACTGATTGGTTTTGGTGGCGCACCCTTCACCTTGGCGTCTTACCTAATTGAGGGCGGGCCGTCAAAAGAGTTGCCAGTTAGCCGCGCGATGATGGCCAACGACCCAGACCTGTGGAATGACATTTTGGCGTGGACTGCCCGGGTTACCGCAACCTTTATCCGTGGCCAGGTGTTGGCCGGTGCCAGTGCGCTGCAACTCTTTGACTCATGGGCCGGCCGACTGGGCCTCGAAGATTACAAAAAGTTTGCGGCGCCACATTCAAAGGCAGTCATGGATTCACTGCTTGACCTGCCGGTGTCTCGCGTTCACTTTGGGGTTCAGACCAAAGACCTACTTGCCGAAATGTATGGCGTTGGTGCAACTGTTATGGGTGTTGACTATGAGACTCCGCTTGACGAAGCCAACCGAATTCTTGGCGGAAAAGTGCCGCTTCAGGGAAACATTAACCCAGACTTCTTGTTCAAACCTTGGGCAGAGCTTGAGGCTCATGTTCGCGATGTTATTGCCCGAGGCGAGAGTGCGCCGGGTCACGTTGTGAACCTGGGTCACGGTGTTCCGCCAGAAACCGACCCAGACGTGATCACAAAAATGGTTGCCCTAGTCCACGGAGATATCTAGACCCAATGCCCAAAACCGCTGCAGTAGTTGGCGCCGGAATCGCAGGATTGGTTTCGGCTAAGCAACTAATTGAAGCTGGTTATCAGGTTGAAATCTTTGAAAGCAGCGGCCGAGTCGGCGGACTAATTGCGTCAGCCAACCTTGGTGGTCACCTCATCGACATCGGTGCTGAAGCTTTTGCCGTGGCAAAAAACACCGTTCCCGAGCTTTGCGCCGAATTGGGTATTGAGCAGCTGATAGTTTCGCCACAGCGCAGCGATGCCAGAATCCTCACCAGCGGCGGTGCCCACCTGATTCCTCACGGGGTACTCGGTATTCCGAGCAGCCTTGATGACCCAGCAGTTGTCGATGTGGTCGGAGCCGATGCCGTGGCGGCCGCAAAGATTCTTGATGCCCAACCGTGGGCGGCTGCCCCAGACATCACTATCGGTGCCCTGGTTGAGGCAAGGCTAGGTCGGGCATTTGTCGATAATTTCTTAACGCCGGTTATTGCCGGGGTCCATTCATCTGATGCCATGACTCTCGAGGCAGCCACGGTCGCGCCGGGCCTTTTGGCCAAGGCAGCGGAGCTTGGTTCACTAGTGGCGGCAGTCGGGGCAACCAGAAATTCTGCCGCCCGGCCAGGCGCTGCGGTGGCATCAATATCCGGTGGAATGCACAGGTTAGTAAGCGCACTTGAAAGCCATCTGATCAAAGCCGGTGCCAAGATTCACCTCAACCGTCCGGTGGAGTCCCTAGCTGAACTGGATGCTTTCGATCGAGTCGTTTTGGCTGCCGGAATTGAGGGTGCCGCGCACCTATTCGCCGACCTGGCGTCTATCCGCGGTGTTGATGCAGCGGTGGTTGCACTCTTGGTCGAGTCAGAGCAACTTAACGAGATGCCTCGAGGTAGCGGTGTTTTGGTGGCCGCCGACGTTGAGGGCATCAGTGCCAAGGCCGCCACACACGTCAACGCCAAGTGGGCTTGGGTCAATTCTGAGTTGCCGCCAAACCAGCACATTTTGCGTTTTTCATTTGGCCGCAATGGCATCCTGCCGGCTCACACAGATTCTCTCGCTGCGCTCGCCGAGGCGGATGCAGCCAAGATCTTCGGTGTCGAGGACATCCGGGTGGTTGAATCTGTGACTCAACTCTGGCCCAAAGCTTTGGTGCAACCCGGTCCGGGGCACTCGGTTATCGTCAAGCGGGTTAGAGCGGCGCTGGCCGCTGATGACCGTCTGGCAATCATCGGTGCTGGGCTCGGGGGAAACGGCATTACTGGAATTCTGAGCGAAGGAAGATGAACAACATGACTGAATCGACAACCCCAGCAGCCCGCCCAACGCCGGCCGAAATCAACGACACCATTCACTACACAACCTTTTTGGCGTATCAGCTAGACACTCGCGTGGCCGACGGTGCTTCGGCTAGCCGCAGCTACACCGCTTGGGTCGCTGAATGTGCCGCGGCCGGTGTGACGGTGCGTGGTGCCTATGACCTAACCGCCTTGCGTGCCGACGCAGCGCTGTTGCTTTGGCTGCACGCTGACACCGCCGAGCAACTGCAGCGGGCAACTCATGCCTTTGCCCGCACCGAGTTTGGTGCAAACTTCTCACCAACCTGGTCTGGAATGGGCATCCATCGCCCAGCCGAGTTCAACCGCTCACACGTGCCAGCTTTCATGCAGGGTTATGCACCAAAGACCTGGCTGTGCTTCTACCCATTCGTTCGTTCATACGAGTGGTACCTGTTGCCAGAGGCCGAGCGTTCAGAGATGCTTCGTGAGCACGGAATGGCTGGTCACACCTACAAGGGTGTTCAGAGCAACACGGTCTCGTCGTTCGCATTGGGTGACTACGAGTGGCTGCTTGCCCTTGAGTCAGAAGATCTTCACGAAATTGTCGACATGATGCGCACTTTGAGAAATACTGAGGCCCGCCGTCATGTTCGAGAAGAAGTACCGTTCTTCACCGGCAGCATTCTTGACGCAAACCTAATCGGAGAGACCTTCGCATGACCTACGACGCAATTCTTTTGACCTCATTCGGTGGCCCAGAAGGCCCTGACGAAGTTATGCCGTATCTTGAACGCGTAACTGCTGGCCGCGGTGTGCCTCGCGAGCGTCTTGAAGAGGTCTCTCACCACTACCTAGCTCTCGGTGGCGTTAGCCCAATCAACGAGCAGAACCGCGCGCTGTTGGCAGCCATGCGTAGCCACTTTCCGTCACGTGGCATCGACATTCCGATTTACTGGGGTAACCGCAACTCAGAGCCATACTTTGCCGATGTCCTGAAGCAGATGTATGAAGACGGCCACCGCAATGTTTTGGCTTGGGTAACTAGCGCCTACTCGTCTTACTCGGGTTGCCGTCAGTACCGTGAGAACCTTGCGGTTGCGCTCATCGAGACCGGCTTAGAGGGCAAATTGAACATCGATAAGGTGCGCCACTACTTTGACCACCCGGGTTTCATCACCCCAATTGCCGATGACCTAGCCACCCAAATCTCGGCAATGTATGACCAAGGTCTTGCCGCCGGTGACATCTCAATCATGTTTGCCACCCACTCAATTCCAACTGCGATGGGCGTTAGCTCGGGCCCTGAAGCCCGCCGTGAAGAATTTGCCGAGCTGGCCGGTGAGGGTGGAGCCTATGCGGCTCAGCACCTAGCCGCTGCCTCAGAGACCATGAAAAAGGTTGCCGAAAAAATCGGTGCTGAATTGCCTGCCTGGTCACTGGTTTACCAGTCACGATCAGGTTCACCATCGGTGCCTTGGCTAGAGCCAGATGTAAACGATGCCATCAACGCTGCAGCTGATGCCGGAACCAAGGGCGTCATTATTGTGCCGATTGGTTTTGTCAGCGACCACGTTGAGGTTATCTGGGACCTCGACAATGAGGCCAAAGAAACTGCCGAGGAGCGCGAGCTGAAGTTTGCCCGCGTGGTGACCTCAGGTGTAGCGCCAGAGTTTGTTGACGGAATCGCCGACCTAATTCTTGAGCGCCAGGCTGGTGCCGAGAAGAAGGCCCTGTCTAAACTGGGCCCATGGGTAGATGCTTGTGCAGTGGGCTGTTGCCCGAACCTGCGTAAAGAACTACCGGTAATTGCCGAAGCCGTCTAAAGCCTAGGCCTCTACAAAAGGGGTAATAATGTCATCGAAAAAAACTCTTCAGCTTGAAGGAATGACCTGCGGCCACTGCGTTGCATCGGTGACAAAAGAACTCGAAATGGTTGCCGGCGTGACCGATGTATCGGTTGACCTGGCATCTCAGTCGGCAACAATTCAGGCTGAGGACGGTGTCTCGCAAGACCAACTGAGTGCGGCCATTGATGAGGCCGGCTACAAACTCGTTTCGGTCAGCTAGGTCGGCCATGAGCTCGGCCGAAGTCAAGAGCCTTGATCTCGACATAGAGGGCATGACCTGCACGGCTTGCTCGAGGCGGGTTGAGAAGAGCCTGAACAAGGTTGCCGGCGTCAGTGCTTACGTTGACTTTGCGTCAGAAAAAGCGCACCTGACTTTGTCTGCTGACGTTGACCGTGCAGATCTTGTCAAAGCTGTCGAAGATGCCGGCTACGCGGTTGGTGCCGAGCGCAATGAACTCAAGAGCACCCTGGTGCGGCTTTGGGTTGGAGCAGTAATCGCGCTGCCGGTTGCCCTAATCAGCATGGTGCACGAGTGGATGCCACCTAACTGGAATTTGATCGCGGCTATTGCCACATTGCCGATAGTTATCTGGGTTGCCTGGCCATTTCACTCGGCTGCACTGAAGAACCTCAAGCACCAGGCCACCACGATGGATACCCTGGTGTCACTCGGCGTGATTATTGCCTACGGCTATAGCCTCATCGAGTTGCTGATGGGTGGCCACGAAGCCTACTTTGAGGTTGCCGCGGTGGTGCCGACTGTTGTGCTGCTCGGCCGCTGGTTAGAGTTGCGCACGCGTCGTTCAGCAACCGATTCAGTTCGGGCACTGCTTTCGGCTATTCCAGACACTGCGGTGGTTCGACGAGGGGACCAACAGCTGACCGTTGCCACCAACCAGGTTTTGGTGGGTGACCTAGTCATAGTTGCCTCGGGTCAAAAAGTGCCGGTTGATGGCACTGTGGTTGAGGGCCACAGTCAAATCGATAATTCTCTAATCACCGGTGAATCGGTGCCAACGGAGGCAGCCGTCGGCATGACTGTTGCCGCAGGTTCGCTAAATCTAGGCGCCAGCTTGGTCATCAAAACCACCGCTGCAAGTGCCAACAGCCGAATCGCTCAAATCGCAGACCTCGTTCGTGAGGCCACCGCCCACAAAGCCAAAATCTCAAGCCTGACCGACAAAATCTCGGCTGTCTTTGTGCCAGCGGTAATTGCAATTTCAATACTCACATTTGCCGCCTGGTGGTTGATTGGCGGCGATGCTCAGGCTGGTCTGCGAGCAGGTATCGCAGTTTTGGTAATTGCATGCCCATGCGCTCTTGGCATTGCAGTGCCAATGAGTCTGGCGGTTGCCACGTCGGTGGGCGCTCGTCGCGGAATTGTGATTCGAAACCCAGATGCGCTGTCTCTGCTGAGCAAAGTGAAGAGCGTACTGCTGGATAAAACTGGCACTCTAACCACCGGTCAGCTGAGAGTTGCTAAGACCATTCCGTTGGCGGGCTTTGATGAGCCGCGGGCCATTGCCCTGGCAGCTGCGATAGAACGTAACTCGGTGCACCCTATCGCCAAGGCCATCGCTGCCCTAGATTCATCGCTCAGCGCAGAGGGAGTTATTGAAACCGCCGGTACCGGAGTCTCGGGCAGGGTTGATGGTATTGCGGTTGAGGTCTCAAGGCGCGATGCCAGCACTTTCAGCAACCCAGATGCCCTTGTTGCCGCAATCGCCCAAGCCGGCCCTCGGTCGCTGGCAATTACCTCCATTGATAACCAGTCTGTGCTGTTGATTGCTCTTGAGGATGACCTGCGTCAAGAAGCCCTCGGAACTATTTCCAACCTCAAAGAACTTGGCATAGAACCTATTTTGCTTTCGGGTGATGTTGAGGCCAGAGTGGCATCAGTTGCCAAGGAGCTGGGTATTGAAACTTACTTTGCCGGTGTAGCGCCAGAGCAAAAACTTGATGTAGTCAGTGAGATCAAAACCAAGGCACCCGGTGGCTTGATTGCAATGGTCGGAGATGGCCTGAACGACGTTGCTGCGCTCGCCGGAGCCGATGTTGGGTTGGCCATGGGTTCAGGCACTCACGCTGCCCAATCGGCAGCTGCCATAACCCTGGTTGACGACGACCCGCTTTCTATTCCGTACGCGCTCTCTTTGGGCCGCCGGACATGGTCAAACATCAAGCAAAATCTTGGTTGGGCTTTTGGTTACAACGTCATCTTGATTCCGGTGGCTGCCCTTGGGCTTCTGAACCCAATGCTGGCCGGAACCGCGATGGCCTTTTCGAGCATCTCGGTGGTCCTGAACGCGCTGCGTCTAAACCGGCGGTAAAACGCTGCGGTTTCTGCTGGCCGGGACCATGGCAAGCGTGGTGTATCGGTGTAGCCAAGATGTTTCTGCCCACTGGGTAGTACCACCGATGCGGAACCATTCGTCCTCACCAAGAATTACGTTCTTGACCTCAAGGTTGCCTCGAACGACCAAACCGTCTTCGAGGGTTAGCGATACCGGAACAATTTCACCAACTGCCCAGGCATCGGTCTCACACATAAACGCAGCACCGTAGATGCTGAGGTCAATGCAGTTGGCCGGCAGTTCAGCCAAGTTTGCCGACAGCGATACCGGAACACGAGGAGCACGTCTGGCCCAAGCCTGGTTGCGGGCAACGTAAGGTTCAACGACATAGCAGTGCTCAACGACTGCATCTCGATCAGTATCGGTGTTCCACTCGACTGGTCCACCCAAACGTACGGTCGCCCCAGCTTCTGAATAAGGCCGAACGTTTGACACAGCTAATACGCCACGGGCAAGAATGGAAGAACCTTCGGTGGTCCGGCATTGAATTGTGAATGGAACGCGGGACCCTTCCGCTATTGCCAAGTCATCCACGGTAGATTTTGCAACAATTACACCAGCGCCAGCGTGATGCAAATCAATGCACTTAGCTTTATCGCCGGCAACCTTGGCCGCTAGGCTAACGGGAAATCTCCAGAGCTTTCGATACTGACGCCGGTTGTAGACTCTCGCAGTCATGCTGAACACAATTGCTGCTTCGACCACGCCAAAAATACTCGCCACGATAATGCCCGTGGCTGTAATCGGAGTTAGAAATCCCTGACCGGTCACAGCGGTCAAATACAAATCAACCCACCGAATGAGTAAGGCCAGAAGTGTGATGCTGGTGATAATTATCGGCAACCTAAGTAGCTTGACCGATCGCCAGCCACCGAGATCGACTTCATTTTTTGGAGTGACTACAAATGGCATTTCCTTGTTGGAGAACATGGAGGGCAGGGCATTCAGAAATGCCTCGAAAACAATAAGGTGATTGCGAATTCCCTCTAATGGTTGGGTGACACCACGCTCGAGTGCTGAGACGGCCAACATTGATAGCAGCACCCAGGCTCCCCAGAAATATAGGTAGTACTCTCCCGCATAGCCGACGGGTTGAATGGCAAATAGAGTCACCGCCAAAATACTGACCGTATAAGCCAGGCGCTGCAGCGGAGTCACATGGTAGATGAGTCCTCCGGTGTACGAAAAGCGCTGAGCAAAACTAAGTTTGGGGCTCCAAGCCTTTCGACCGCCCTTGCGATAGGAGCCGATGGTTCCTTGAGCCCATCGGAATCGCTGAATTGTGTAGGCCTCTAGGTTGTCGGGGGCCAAACCTTGAACGAGGTGCTCGTTGTGATACTTAATCTCGTACCCCGCCACTTGAAGAGAAAGCGAGGTCTCAAAGTCTTCCGTAGATGTCGCGATTGCCATGCCACCGACGGAGACAAGAGCTGCCCGGCGAATAAGCCCAGCAGAGCCGCACCAAAAAACAGATTTAAGTCGGTTACGCCCTGGGAGCAAAACATCAAAAAACAGCGACTGTTCGTGGCGACCAACCTCCTCATGCATCACTGAGTTATGGTTTCGAAACGAGTGTGCTGTTTGAACCAAGGCCAATTTCGGGTCAGAAAAATATCCGGTTGTTGCCTCTAGAAAATCTGGTGAAGGAACGTGGTCAGCATCCAGAACTAGGATTAGGTCGCCCTTAAGTTTTGGAAGAACTGCATTTATATTGCCGGCCTTCGCGTAGCGGTTGTTATCGCGAACCTGGTAATTGATGCCGTATTTTTCGGCCAACAGGCGCATCTCTTCTCGCCGCCCGTCATCGCACAACCAGATGGTTGTTCGTCCACGGACCTGCAATGCGCCTATTACTGTCGGAAGAATAATGTCGATGTCTTCGTCATAGGTGGCGATAATGATGTCCACCGCCAGATCCAATGGTGGCAAGCGCGGAGTGAGTGGAATTTCCCAAGCTTCTACAACCAGAATCAGGAATGTCACAAATCCAAAGGCCTCTGCCAAAAACAGCGGCCAAAAGAAGAATGGATTTGCATCGGGCAAGGTGAAGACTAGGCGCCACCAAAGGTAAAAAGAACCTGCACCGAGAGCAACTATTGAAACAAATTTGCCAACCGTAGGGTGTTGCTGGAACCACGAGCCAAGGCGAAGACGAGTCTTAACCACCGATGCAGGCATGGGTGCGTAGGGTTGGGTCGGTTCTTGGGGGTTTTTCTCCATGGGGCCGAGCTATTCGTTTCTACTTGGTCAGCAAAAAATTAGACCTCACTTACGCGGTCTATCAGGCTAAACTCATGCTAGCAGCGGAGGTGATTGGAATTGCAGGACTTGAATGGCAGCGATGCTGCCGTTTCTGGATCACCCGCTCAGGAAAACTTGATGCGGGTTAGCGAAGGTCGGTTTGACGAAAACTTTAACCTGATTGCCAAAGAGATCATGGACGAAGCGCTCATTAATCTCGACTGGTGGGCTGGTCAGGTGTGGTGGTTCTTGCCGAACGGCTTAGAAGCTGGACCATGGCAGCTTCACCCGAGTGCCCCTGCGAGCCTGAATAAACTAAACGACATCCGCGCCTCAGTGCTAAATGAAATCCCGACAGCGCTGTATGGCTCACCAACGATAGTGCCAATCGAGTACGCGGAATGGTTGCCTGACGTCAGGAACCTAAGAGCAATCGGTGTCCGCCAACTCGTCGTCCTCGACATTATTGCCGAAGACCGACCAAGCGCTCGAATGCTATTTATCGTGCCGACCCGTGATTCGTTAGGTCAGGTCGAACAGCAATTTCTCAATGTATCTGCCCTTCTCTTGCCAAAAATGGTCGTGCGAGAGCGGGCGCGAACTGAGCTGCAGTACCGTGCCAGTCACGACCCTCTAACAGGTCTCCTCAATCGACGAGGACTGAATCAACTGCTTGAGTTGGCACCGGCAGTGAAAAAGACTCTTCGTGCTGTCCTCTTTATTGACCTAAACAAGTTCAAAGAGGTAAACGACCTGTATGGCCATGCGGCTGGTGATGAGTTGCTGTCGCATGTTGCAAACGAGTTAGCGGGACAGATTCGACCAACAGATGCCCTAGCGCGCATCGGCGGCGATGAGTTCGTAGTTGTCGCTGCAGAAGTAGCCTCGCCCGAAGCAGCAGAACTTTTCGCCAAGCGCCTTTGGTCGGCAGTTGCCGCGCCATTTACTTTTACTAACGGGTTGACCTGGAACGGCAGCGGAAGCATCGGTGTGGCTATTTGGCAGCCGGGCGATACCTATGCAGAGGCGCTGCGAGAAGCCGATGCACTCATGTATCGAGCTAAAAAAGCGGGTGGCGGCATTGAGATTCAGTCTGGTGCTGCAGCCGAAGATGCCGGGCGTGGGCTAGAAGACATTCTGACTCTCACCCCAGTCACTGATCTTCGTTCTGGTGATGCACACGGATTCATGGTCTCGATCGAGAGTGTTCTGAGCCTGCCTGAAACTGAAAAACTTGGGGCAATGATTGTCGAGGTGCTCGATGCCGAACGCGTCGATAAGTGCAAAGGCGTATGGCTAAAGCTTCCAAAGGGCTTTTGGTTAGATAGCGAGAGAATCGCTGGCTTGCTTGAAGTTATTCGTGTTTTGGCTCCGGCTATCAAAATTGACTTAGTGCTTTCATGCGCAAGCGCCTCATACGAGTCACGCCTAGTTGCTCGCGAACTCATGGACAGATTTGGTGTCGGGCTGGTTCTTGACGCGTTTGGCTCGGGTAACCGTGACCTTGAACTTTTGCAGCTGCTGACTCCGGCGGCGCTGATTGTTGACTCGCTTTCAATGCAACCGGATGACCTTGGTGGAGAAAACCAAACTGACTTCGACTGGGCTGTTCCGCGTTCGGTGATTGCAATTGCCAATGTTTTGGGTGTCGATTCAGTTGCTCCGCTAGGCGCAACGGCATCGCAGTTAAAGAGTTTTGAGAATTTGGGCTGCGACCTTTGGTTCGGCACAGGTAAGTAAATAAATCAGGGGGATGGAATGAAAAAATTAGGTGCGGTGCTTTTGGCACTAGCAATTGGAGCAACACTGAGCGGTTGTTCGAGCAGTGCTGTGGGGGCTGCAAGCACACCAAGTGCGTCGGCCGCGGTTGAAAACCCTTACGGTGGTTTTCCGGTTGACCCACCGGCTGATGACGAAGTGGTGTTGACTGTAACCGGCACCGAGTCAATCGACTACACAATGCCGGAGCTTGAGGCGTTGGCTCAGGTTGAATCAACCATTAACGAACCTTTTGTTGGCCTGCAGCAGACCTTTACCGGTGTTGAACTTGAGACCCTTTTCGAAGCTTCAGGTATTGAACTGACCGATACCGTTTCAACCATCGCGCTCAATGACTACAAGTATGACGACGCAGCCTCGGCCTTTGTTGGCTCGAAGGGCATCCTTGCCCTAACTCGCGATGGCAGCATTATTCCGATGGACCAGGGTGGCCCAATCCGCATTGTGTTTCCTAACGGCCAGGACTATTCAGACTTCTTGGATGCCTGGAACTGGAGCCTACGCACCATCGAGGTGGCTAAGTAGTTCATGAGTGAATCCACCAAGGCCAAACCTAACGCGAAGAAGAATATCTTCCGCGTTAAGGTCGGTCACGTCTTGCTGGGGCTTATTGCCTTTGGCTCTTTGGTGGGTCTCATGCTCTACTCGCTTACCGCTCTAAGTGCGCACGAACTAGACAAGCGGGCCCTGCTGAATCAAGAGGGTGATGCCTCGGCAATGACCTTTGTGCAGCGCGAGTCATTTAACGTGCTGCTAGATTTTCACGAGTGGACCATGGGCGAAATGTCAGCCCGCGAGGTGCAGATTAGCAGGGCGATGCTGGGGCAGAGACTTTCGGTGGTCACAGAGTCGGGTCAAGCAACTTTTGACTTGACTGAAGAAAGCTACCGAGATGCTTTGGTCGAACTTGACCAGATCATCATGCAGATTGCGGATGTTCCAGATGCTGAACGTGTGGAGTTTGAGCAGGGAATTGAAGGCAAAATCGATGACTTTGCCAGCGAAACCCGTTATTTGAGCCAGACCTTTGAGGCTTTGACCGAGGCCCAGACTGAGGCCACAGTGGCTGAGCGAGTGCAGGCCGAGGTTATTCAGGCCGTGCTGCTGGCAATCGGTATGCTTGCCGGTGGTGCGCTAGGCGCCTGGGTGACCGTTGATATTGTTCGCGGTTTCCGCACTGTGCAGCGCAAGATTCAGCAGCAGCGCGAAAACCTGGAGTGGACTCGCAACCGCCTTTTGCTGGTGCAAAAAGTTGACGAAAAGTGCCGCGAGCTGATCCGCAGCATTCACATCGGCAAGCCAACTGAGGTTTTGCTGGCCGAGCTCAAGGAATACCTCTTCTCGTTGGCTACCGACTTGTGGCTAGATGTTGAAATCGACAACGGTGAGATCACTAAGTTTGAGTTGATCAAGGACCCAGCGTCAGACATCAGTGATGAAGACCGCGAGTTTATGCACCACCGAATGAACGAGGTTTTGCAGGCTGCGTTGTCTCGCGATGTTCAGGATCAGGTGCTGACCTTTGAGCGCGAGTACGACAATCTCACTGGGTTGCCAAACCGCAACCTCTTTACCGCGACTATTGAGAACAAGGTGCGTGAGTGCGCCAATTCACAGGTGGTTGCCATCATGCTGATCGACATCGATAGATTCCGCGATGTCAACGGCTCACTTGGCTACGAAGCCGGAGACGTTTTGCTTCGTGAAGTAGCTGATCACATTGGTCGTTTCAAGTCAGGCAATGAGCATGCTGCCCGACTATCGGGCGACGAGTTTGGTTTTGCGGGTGTTTTTGAATCTCGCGAGGCGGCCGCAGCAAGAGCAGCTGAACTTATTGAAGACCTAAAATTCTCAACCACCTTGGCCGGCCTCGATTCAGTGGTTACCAGCAGCGTTGGTGTTGCAATTTCTGAACCGGGATCAGCTGATGCAACTGAACTTGCCCGCTGTGCCTCACTGGCAATCTATCTAGCCAAAGCTGAGGGCGAGCGCTCGGGCTTCACCATCTTCTCGCCAACCGAGCACGAGGCAATGCTCACTACCTGGCAAGAAGAAATCGCGGTTAGAAATGCCCTGCGATCTGTTGAGTTTGTCATGCACTTCCAGCCGATTGTCTCGCTCGAGACTCACAAGCCGGTTGGTGTTGAGGCACTAATCCGTTGGGAGCGCCCGGGTCACGGACTAGTACCGCCAGACCAATTCTTGCCCATTGTGAACCGTGCCGGTCTGACTGCAGAACTCGGCAGTGAGGTTCTGCGTGAATCTCTAGCCACTTGGTCTCGAACCATTTCGAGGGTGTTCACGAAGCTGGATTTGCCGACTCCATACGTATCGATCAACGTTGAGGTTGCCCAGCTCGAGGACCCGAGTTTTGTGCAGTTTGTTCTGACCCAAGCGGCCAATGCACACGTGCCCACCACCGCCATTGTGCTTGAGGTAACCGAGCACACTCTGGCCGCCGGAGACGTGGTTTTGGGCCAGCTGCAGCGCCTTCGCGAGGCTGGAGTGCGTATTGCTCTTGACGACTTTGGTACCGGCTATTCAAACCTTGGGCAGGCGCAAAAGATGCCTCTCGATATTCTTAAGATCGACAAATCTTTCCTTGAGGCAGTAGACACCGATGACCGCAGTCACCGCATGGTTTCAGACGTAACCAACATGGCCAAGGGGCAAAACCTAAAGGTTACCGCTGAGGGCATCGAGAGCCAATTGGTCGCTGAGTTGCTAGCGGGCATGACCGTTGATTACGGCCAGGGTTACCACTTCAGTAAGGCTTTGCCTGAGGCTGACCTAGAGCGCTGGTTAGACAACTTTTCGTAGCCAAGCGCCAAGGCATCGCGGTTATTCTTGACGCATGCCGGTAGCCAAAACAAAGAATGGGTTTGAACCCAAAATCTGCGAACGCTGTGGTCTGCCTTTTGAATGGCGCAAAAAATGGGCTCGCGACTGGGCCAACGTAAAGTACTGCTCACAGAAGTGCAAGGGCTAGAAGCATTGGCTAATTTGGCTGCAGCTGGCAAACCAACCCGCCTGCTCTACATCGCCCACGACCACCTGAATTTTGATCACGGTGTTCTAAAAACGGCAGACCCAAACACTGATGCCCTGGTGCTCGTCGAAAGCCAGCGCATGATCACTGGGCGCCCTTGGCACAAAGAGCGCCTCTTCTTCTTACTGTCATCAGCACGACACTTTGTGGCTGAGGCCGAGGCCCGCGGATTCACTGTTCGCTACATCCAAGCACCAACCACCATCGATGGCCTCAAGGCCACCCGCGCTGAATTTGGTGACCTACCGATCCAATGTGCCGAGCCATCATCGTTTCGTCAGTATCAGCACCTCAAAGATTTTGGTGTTGAGTTTGTTGAAAACGACCTATTTCTAACCACTCGCAGGTTGTTTGATCTGTGGGCGCAGAAGCAAAAATCATTTGTGATGGAGAACTTCTATCGAGCCCAGCGCGTGCGCCTTGGCATCTTGGTTAACAACGGTGAACCAGAGGGTGGGCGTTGGAATTACGATGCCGAGAACCGCTTGCCGCCACCAAAGAATTACACCTGGCCGGCGTACCTTACCCACGAGCGTGACGACATCGATGCCGCAGTTGCTGCACAGCTGGGCCACGAGCCTACCGATGCTTGGGCCACCACCCGAGTGGGTGCACAAAGACAACTAGCCAACTTCATCGAGCACCACCTGGCCGGTTTTGGTCCTTATGAAGACGCAGTCGCGGCTGACAACTGGGCTCTGCACCACTCGCTGCTCAGCCCGTATCTCAACAACGGTTTGCTTCACGCCAGCGAGGTTGTTGCCGCCGTGGTTGATGCCTCTCGAGCCGGCAGAGCCCCGATTGAATCGGTCGAGGCTTTTGTTCGACAGGTCATCGGTTGGCGCGAATACATCAATGGAATGTATTGGTTTTTGGGCGAGGATTACCGAAACCTCAACCGGCTCAATGCTGATCGCAAACTCTTGCCGCTGTTCAACGATTCTTCTAAAACTCAGATGAACTGCGTGCGCTCAGTGGTCGCCGATGTTGAGGCGCGCGCCTGGACCCATCACATTCCGCGCCTGATGATTCTGAGTAATTTGGCATTAGTTACCGGCACAAACCCGCAGCAATTTTTGGACTGGATGCGCGAGCAGTTTATCGATGCTGCTGAATGGGTAATGGTGCCAAACATCATCGGTATGGCGACTCATGCTGATGGTGGTTTGCTAATGACCAAGCCTTACGCTGCTGGTGGCGCTTATCTCAGCCGCATGACTCAGCACTGCAAGTCGTGTGTCTACGACCCTAAAAAGCGGGTTGGCACCGATGCCTGCCCGTTCACCACTTTGTACTGGGATTTCCTTGAGCGGCACAAAGATACGTTCGTAAAGAACCATCGAATGAGCCAGCAGGTGTTTGGGCTTAAGCGCCTAAGCGATTTGCCTGAGCTGCAAGAGCGCGCCCAAGAGGTGCTTGCCGGGCTCGACGCCGGCACAATCTAGCTGGGCTCAGGCCTTCCAGCGTTCAAGAGTCGGAATCTGTTTTTTGGCCAGAAAGCGCATCATCCGGCCGCTGCCATTTTCAATTAGCGCCTGGTCAACAATCGCCTGCATTTCAGTAACCGTGCAGTTTGGTTGTAAAAACTTTCCGTCGGCGTAGCAGAGTGAACACCACTTATCGCTGCGGCTTCCATCGGCTTCAGTGCCTCGGCAGTCGCCAGCCTTTTTAGTCTGCAGCGGCATGCCGCAGCTTTGGCATTGTTTGCTCATGATTGCCCCCTTTGTGCCAAGCATAAACAAAAGAAGAGGGTGACCGAAGCCACCCTCTCCTGTTTAGTTGAGACTACTGAAAGTCAACCGCGGTCCAGTCGGCAACAGTCATTAGGTACAACTGTCCACCTTCAACCAGCTTCAAGAGCTCTGCTTGAGTGGTTGCATCGGTGATGTCTGGGCGTGCAGTTGCTGTCGGCACGTGAACCTGTGCGTCTAGCAGGTAGTAGCTGTTGGTGTCGGCCGCATTCTTCTTGAACATTCTGGTCACGTCGATGATGCCTGAAGACTCTTCGTCCTCGGTCATCTTCGCGGTTGCCAAGGTTGCGTCTGGTGAGAAGTAAACATCCTTGAAGCGGGCAACAACGGCCATCTTGGTGGTTGCAATGTTGTACGCAATCACACGTGAGATCTGAGCGTTGTTACCTGGATCCTCCTGGATCAAGATGTTGCCTGAGCGGTCGACGGTGATGTTGTCTGGCATGTTTAGGTAAGGCGCCTCGGTGCCGTCTAGAACTAGGGTCAAGGTTGCTCCAAGGAGAGGGTTCTTGACGTCAACGAAAGACAACTTCCAAAGTGCTCCACCGTCACGCTTGATAACGCTTGGGTCAGTTGGGTTCAATGAGGTTGCGCCCGCATCCTTTGCCGAGCTCTTCTGAACAAAGTAGTAGTCGTTCTTGTTCATTGGGTCAAAAGAGCCGTCTTCGATAGCTGAGAAGCCGAAGCCACCGTTTAGAGTGTCAACGTTCTGGGCAGCGCCACCCTGGTTCCAGTCAACTTCGCTGAAGTTAACGGCGGTTGCCTTGCCCTTGCCAATGATTGAACGGTAGGCGGTGTCAGTCTTGATTCCACCGATGTTAAGAACGTAGTTCTTACCGTTGTTTAGGCCGGCACGGTCATACCAAGCGCCCTTTGAAGTCTTGGTTCCTACGTATAGGCGTAGCTCAGACTTGTTGTCGGCACCGTCTTCAGTGCCGATAACTGCAGTCTTCAAAGATCCGGTCGGAACCGCGTTGAAGGTCTCCCATGAGCCAAGGCCAAGGCGTGGAAGCTGAACTAGTTCGCCCTGAGAGTTCAGGCCAAATCCGCGGCCTTCGTCGCCCACTTCTTCACCGGTCAGGTAGATTCCACCGGTGTAACCAACGGTCTTCTTGCCAACCTTTACAGCAAAGGTTCCAGCAGTCTCGAATGAAGACGAGCAGAAGCGGCTAAGTGCATTGGTGTGGTAGCTGCCGTATGAGTCTGAAAGAACAGAACCGCTCTTTGGTGCCGAGGCCTTGGTTGAGAACTTTGAAGTCTTGTAGTTGTAGAAAGACACCCGCTTGATTGCCTCTTTGGCGGTGATTACCTTACCGGTTAGAGGGTCAATGGTGAATTCAGTGATGGTGGTTCCGGTGGTCTTGCCGTTGGCGCGGGTAATGGTGCCTGCAATGCCAGAGGCCGAAATTTCGTGGTTCATCAGAACCTTAACGTTGGAACCCTGCTTGTATGCGCCCAGACCATCTGGAATGCCAGGAAGGTAGTAGTTTCCGAACTTGTCACCAGCGGTGGCAAGGGTGGTCAGGGTGGTTCCAGCAGCTACGGCTTCCATGTAGACCGGAGTCTCGGCAGCATAGGCTGCAACAGAGCCGGTAACAACTAGGGCGGCCGCAGCGGTGGTAGCTGCAATGCGCTTAATCAATGTTTTCTCCTTAGTAACTGCAAATCCTGCAGTACTTAGGAGTTCACCTTCACAAAGCAAACATTTGGTTCAGCATCGGCAAAGTCTCAGCAAACTGCCGTAACCGATTTTGTAAACGCCAAGCGAATTTTCGACAGCCCTTGCCGCCGAATTTTCGCCCATACATTTGTATGAGCATGTAGGGCTAACCGTAGACTCAACTTAATCTTTTGGTTCCATTTACGGCAACCCAGATTGAGAGGCGGTGGTCATGAGAGCACTCAGAGTTCTGTTCGTTGAGAACGACGCCGCGCTGCTCGGTCTGCTTGCCGTTTCTCTCCGCGCTCACCCGGCCATCGATTCAGTCATCACCGCGTCATCATCGAGTGAAGCATTTGCCGAGAACATCAGCATGGTAGACGTAGCCCTGCTTGATGTTGGTCTCGGCAGCCACTCGCTCTCGGGCATTGAGCTTGGCCTAGAGTTGCGTGCCCGAAACTCAAACATCGGCATCGTCCTTTACTCGCAACTAATCTCAGCGTCCTTCACCGACTCACTTCCGCAAGATTCGGGGTACGGCTGGTCAATGATCCAAAAATCAGCGGACCTATCAATTGACTACTTGGTCAACGTGCTCAACTCAACCGCCAAAGGCCTAAACATTATTGACCCAAAGGTGAGGCTCAACGCTGCTGCAGTTGCCACCACCGGCGGCCTCAGCGCCCTGACTGCAAAGCAGCGGCAAATCATGGCGCTCGCGGCATCTGGTTTAGATGCAGTTGAAATTGCCAACCAACTCGGATTCGCACCGGTCACAATTCGTCAAGATTTATCCAAGGTTTATAAGGTGCTGGTGCCCAACCCAAAGCCGGGCACAGATCTTCGAACCACCGCCGTGCTAAATTACCTGCGTGAGAGCAGAAGCACTGAATTCAATGTCTAGCCGAGTGCAGGCATTATTTAGGGCGCTTGGGCCGTGGCCGATTAGAGACAAAGAAATCGCATTTATCCTGAGCCTGTTTGTCTTGCTTTCGGGCTCGGTTGTCGAGATGAACGTTGGCGACGAAGCCACGCGCCTCACGGCTTTTCAGGCGTTGCAAAAGATGGCATTGCCTTCGGTAATTACCGCCGTCGTGGTTTTCTTGACTCTCCGTCTGGGGCGCACATTACTTGCCAGGTTCACCGGCTACCAGCGCCTGATTTACTTCTCAACAGCAGTACTTCTCGGCTCCCTCATTGTGCCAATGCGTTGGATTCTGATCGACGTGTTTGATGTCCGCCTCAACAGTGATTTAGCCGACGGCTTTCCGCTCTTCTGGGTCACAGGGCTTATGTACTTGGCAATCAATGCATCGATGGGCAGGTCCACAGCAAAGTTGGCTGCTGAGGTAGAGCGCACTCAAACTCTGCTCCACGAACTTGAGGGTCAGCGCACCAAGATTGTTGACGCCCAAGAGCAGGTTCGTAAAGAGATTGCCACCTATCTGCACGATGGCCTCCAGTCGCAGTTGGTTGTTCTGGGTTTGCAAATGCGCAACTCAATCAAAAATCTACCTGCCGACCAAGCAGCAATCGCCAACTCGTTTATCGAAGAAATTGAGCACATTCGCCGGGTTGATGTGCGCAAAGCTAGTCAGCAACTGTCGCCTGATCTGCAGCAAATCTCGGTGGCCACTGCCATCCGTGATATTGCCGACCGCTACTCACCAGAGGTCAAGGTTGCCATCGGTATTGACTCAGCGGTCCAATCGCCGGCCTTGCCAGAGCGCACCAAACTAGCGCTCTATCGAATTGCCGAGCAGGTTATTCTCAACGCCGCCGCGCACGGTCAGGCCCGCAACGTTTGGCTTTCAATTGCCTCGCAGGGTGACTGCTTTGATTTTCAGATTGCCAACGATGGTCACCTACTGATTTACCCGCAGCAACCAGGCGGTGGCGCGGCAATCATCAGCAGTTGGGTTGATTACCTCGATGGCTCGTGGTCATTAACTCAAGAGGCCGGCCAGCACGTGCTGTTTCAGGCCAAGCTCAAGTTCAAGACTGTTTAGCGGCAGTGCAAGATTGGCTTAGCGAATAGCCTTCACTATCTTGCGACCTAGGGCCTGCAGCGGGCGCTCGAAGATCCAGTTGGCTCCGGCCGCAAGCATGATCGAGATGAACGAGACCATAACAATCTTGGTGATCAGATAAACAGTCCACTGCTCATCACCAGGGAATGGTGAGCCCTTGGCTACTGGCACAAACTTGTCGTAGTTGAGAGACACCACAACGTGGAATGCGTAAATACCAAAAGACATCTTGCCCAAGAAGGTCAAGAACCTTCCCCAAAGTCCACTGGCACTTGGGTTGAACTGAGATGCCTGAAGCACCACCAGGGCAAATACCGGGCCGGCAAAGTAAGTGGTCCAGTAGACCATGTCGTCCTGGAAGAATCGGTGTGATTCAAACAGCAACCAGCCTGCAGCTAGTGAAATAACAAACATCCACCAGTTTCTAATCTTCGACAAAACTGCAAAGTGCTTACGAACCAGCAGACCCAAACCAAAGCCAAGCATGGCGCGGCCCAGGGCCTCCCACTCGCGAATCGGGCCCGAGCCAAAGGTGCTCGAGTTCCCAATCCAGTCTTGGTCATTATTTAGGCCGTGCCAAAGCATGACGTAGCCGGCGATGATTCCGAGCCAGATACCAAAGCCCTTGAGCGCGGTGAGTGGGGTGAAAATCAGGTTGGCAAACCACTCGGCTGAGAGTGACCATAGTGACCAGTTCATGGCAATGGCTGCTGATACCCAGATATGCATGAGCAGCAGTGACTGCACAAATAGTTCAGAGGTGAAGTTGGGGTCCGGGAAGGTCGGTGCCGGCTTCAGAATGGTCTCGGCCTGAATCAAATAGGTGTGGGCTGCCCAGGTGAATAGCAGTACTGCCAAAAGCATTGGCCAGAATCTGAAGACGCGTTTTACAACGAAGCGCAGCGCATCTTTTGGAAAGCTGCGGATTTTCTGCGGCATTGACGGAAACAGCACAAAGCCCGACAGTACAAAGAAGAAGTCAACTAGCAGGTACCAGGAGTCTAGGTACGGGTAGATCGACAATACGACTACGTGGAATGACAGCACGCCAAGGGCGGCAAAACCGCGCATGCCATCAAGGAGCGTAAAGCGGTTCTGCTCGGCCATGATTACTCTGCGTTTCCTAGTGCTTCAACTGAGTCATAGCTGCGGGTGCCTGAGGCATCCTTGACTTCAATCACAAACTCTGGCGCATCTACTGAGGTGTTGAACTCAAGTGAGATTGAGTTATCTCCGTTCACCCAACCCATGCGCAAGCTGCTGTCGCCGGTTACTGTCCAAGAGAACTCGCCATCAAAGACAGGCAGGTTGCGTAGGCGAGCCAAAGCGATGATTGCCTTGGTTACCGGCTGCTCTAGGGCAACCGCAATTTCTTCAGGGGTGTAGTTGTGGCGGTTCACGTCACGGCCCTGCTCGGTCTTGTTGAATAGCTCAACGTCATCCATGCCGTTGAAAAGACCTACGTAGTAAACCTGAGGCTCACCTGGCAAGAAGAACTGGACCGCACGCATGATTGTGTAGGCGGTGTCATTAGCCACGATGTTTGGCAAGGTGGCGTTGATCTGGTGAGGCAGGGTGAACCACTGCGGCACAACCGATGCAATTGCCGAGTGACCGTTGGTGTTTTCTTCGGCCTTCTTGAAGATGAACGCCATTTCATCCTGGGTAATCAAACCTGGGCGGCCGTTGATTGGCCCACCATCGATAACTCCGTAGCCGTCGTGGGTGTCGAGCACGTTGAGGCAGTTGTTTGGGCGAATCTTGAACCAGTTGTCTAGGCGGTCAACCGTGCCGGTAAAGAATGAGTGCAATAGCAGGGGAGCGGTCTGGAAGTCATAGATCAGGTCAACCAGCGGAGCAATGTCTAGCTGCTGGGTGTAGTGAGCGTGAACCTCAACCAAAACGCGCATGCCGTATGACTGAATCAGTTCGGTGATCTCTTCAACAAACTCGAGGGTCTCTGGGGTCATGAATGAGTCGGTGCCCGGGGTCTTGACTGCGTATCCGACTGCGTCAAGGCGAACAACCTTTACGCCACCCGACTGAAGCGCCTCAAGAACACTCTTTAGGTAGTTCTGGCCCTTCTCGTGCTTGATGTCGATGTCAACCTGTGACGGCATGAAGGTGGTCCACACTAGGCGGCGCTTGCCAGCAACCTCGTATGCGGTGAACGGCATACCCGGGCGTGGGCGGTAGAAAGAGGTGATTCCCTCTTCGGTGCCACCGTTAGGGAACACGGTGTCGAAGGTCAAGAACAGGCCGGCGTACTCAGAGGCATCGCCCTTTTCTTGCCAGTCGATAAATTCTGGAGACAGCGCTGAAGCGTGGTTAACGATTAGGTCAGCGGTTAGCTCGTGGGTTTCTGAGATGCGCTTGAAATCAGCCCAGTTTCCAAGACGTGGGTCAACAATCTTGTGGTCGATCGGGTCAAAACCGGCGTCGTCGCCGTCGTATGGGTGAAAGAACGGCAGTACGTGAATGCCGCTGAAGTCCTTTAGTGGACCCTTTAGTAGTTTCTCAATCTCCCCAAGATTGCCGCCAACGCGTTCTGCATAAACCAGGATGCTGGCACCAGTCATTTTGTTTCTCCTCGTGTTTTCGACCCAAATCAGTAAGCGATTACATATCGGTCCCAGACAATGATATAGCCCCTCTAGGCCAAAAAACAGGCTGAAGGTAAACTGTTATAGAGCCCGCAAATCTTTTGCCAGGGCTGCGTCTTTCAAATCTTTAGGAGCCCAAATGTCTGAACTACGGCAGGTGCGCCCGAAGACCGAGGGTTGGAAGCAGCAAAAAGACGCTGAGGGCAAGCCACTACTGATGTTTGCTGAGCCAAAGCGCGGCAAACCTCCGGTTCACTTGGTCGACATGACCGCTGAAGAACGCGCTGCCAAAATGAAGGAACTTGGCATGCCGGCCTTCCGTGCCAAGCAAATTGCCGCCCACTACTTCACCAAATACACCAGCGATCCAGCTGAGATGACTGACCTCCCGGCTGCCGGTCGCGAAGAGTTGGTGGCCGGAATGTTGCCTCCTCTGCTTACAGAAGTAAAGCGCTTACAGACCGATAACGGTGACACCATCAAGTTCTTGTGGCGCCTATTTGACGGCGCTTTGGTCGAGTCAGTTTTGATGCGCTACACCGGCCGAATCACCCTCTGTATTTCATCGCAGGCCGGTTGTGGCATGAACTGCCCGTTCTGCGCCACCGGTCAGGCTGGTCTGACCCGCAACATGTCGGCTGCCGAAATCGTCGAGCAGGTAGTGCGCGCCAACCAGGCAATCGCTGCCGGTGAGCTTGGTGGCAGCAAGGCCAAGCTGGCCGATGCCCCTTCGCGCGTGACCAACATCGTATTCATGGGTATGGGCGAGCCACTGGCCAACTACTCACGCGTGATGACTGCCGTGCGAACCATGGTTGCCCCGCAGCCCGAGGGCTTGGGCATGTCTGCTCGCGGTGTGACCGTATCAACCGTTGGTCTGGTTCCGGCCATTAAGAAGCTGGCCGAAGAGAACATCCCGGTGACATTTGCCCTGTCACTGCACGCACCTGATGACGAGCTGCGCGATGAGTTGATTCCGGTCAACTCAAAGTGGAAGGTCGATGAGGCTCTCGATGCAGCCCGCGCCTACTTTGATGCCACCGGCCGCCGAGTCTCGATTGAGTACGCGCTGATCAAAGATATGAACGACCACGCCTGGCGTGCCGATCTGTTGGCCGAAAAGCTCAACGCCCGCGGCAAGGGCTGGGTGCACGTAAACCCAATTCCGCTAAACCCAACCCCGGGTTCAATCTGGACTGCCTCGACCCGCGATGTAACCGATGAGTTTGTGCGCCGCCTCGAAAAAGCCGGTGTGCCAACCACCCTGCGCGACACCCGTGGCAAAGAGATCGACGGCGCATGCGGCCAGCTTGCTGCGGCTGACTAAGGCCCGCATGAAACCCCTGCTTCGCGCCGGCTACAACCTGCTTTCGCACCCGTTTGCCGCCAAGGTCTCTGATGCTCTGCTCATGGCCAAGTACCACCGTATTTCTAGGCCGCAAAGCACCGATGCCAGCACCCCAAAAATCAGCACCCCAAAGATCACCGTGGTCGTGCCGGTCTACAACGTTGAGCGCTACTTGGCCCTGTGCCTGCAGAGCCTGGTTGCCCAAAACTACCCAAACCTTGGAGTCATCGCGGTAAATGACGGATCAACCGACGGCTCACTAAAGGTTGCGCAGAGCTTTGCTGGCCAGCTAAATCTGACCATCGTTGATCAAGCCAATGCCGGCCTTGGTGCCGCCCGCAATGCTGGTGTGCGTGCCATTACCGACACCGATTACCTGATGTTTTTAGATAGCGATGACGCTCTGACACCAAATGCCCTGCAAGACCTCGCGGCCCAGGCCATCAAGACCGGCAGTGATTTTGTGGTTGGCGACGTCACCCGAATCAAGGGCCTTACCCGCATCAAGCGCGTTGATACCCGCCAGGTTTTTGCCAAGGGCACTCTTAGCCGCACCACCTTGGCCCAGCACCCGGCGGCCATCCAAGATGTCACAGCCTGGAACCGCCTGTTCAAGTTCAGCTTCTGGCAGCACCATGAGTTTGAGTTTCCGACTGGGGTTTTCTTCGAAGACATGACCCTGATGACCCGCGCCTACCTAGTCAGCAATTCTTTCGACATCCTGGCCAAGCCGATCTATTTGTGGCGGGTGCGTACCGAGGGCGCCAAGTCAATCACGCAGCAGACCAACGACACCCAAAAACTGGCCGATCGCCTGCTGTCTTTGCGCCAGATCAAGGCGTTGCTTGAGAGCGGTTTGGCCAGCGGCCGCACCAATCAAACCAACATCGATGCCTTCAAGGCGCGCGTGCAAAAACACGACATCAAGTTGTATGAAAATTCTGTGCCCGGCTCGGCCGAACAGTTTGCCGACATCCTCAGTTAGTCAGGCAGAAGAGCCGGCACAAAGCCCAGCGCCTTATTTATCAGCGATGAACTGCTTCATCCAGGTCAGAAGATCTGCACCTAGACCTTCACGCTTGGTGGCCAGCTGAATGGTGGCCTTCAGGTACTCAAGCTTGTCGCCGGCGTCGTAGCGCTCACCCGAGAACAGCACGCCAACCACGCCACCAGAGGTCTCTGGGTTGCGGGCAGCAATTGCCAAGGCGTCAGTCAGCTGAATCTCGCCACCGGCACCAGGCTCAAGGGTTTCAATGATGTCTAGGATTTCTGGGCGCAAAATGTAGCGGCCAATTACCGCAAAGTTTGAAGGCGCAACTTCAGCCTTCGGCTTTTCAACAAAGTCAGATACATTCACAATGTCGCCGGTCTGGCCAGCTGGCTTAACAGAGCCGTACTTGTGAATCTCGGTCATCGGTACTTCGATGAGGGCCACAACGCTGGACTGAGTCTCAACAAAGACTTCGATCATGCGCTCGAGCAGGTGGCTAGTTTCTTCGATTACGTCGTCACCCAGCAACACGGCAAAAGGCTCGCCGCCTGTGAATGATCGGGCTGCCAAAACAGCGTGGCCAAGACCCTTGGCTCCACCCTGGCGAACATAGTGGATGTTGCCAAGGTGGGTTGGGTTCTGAACTAGGGCAAGCTTTTCGTCGTCACCCTTTTCTTCTAGTCGAGACTCGAGGGCCTCGGCTGAGTCAAAGTGGTTCTCGAGCGCATACTTATCGCGCCCGGTTACAAACAGGATGTCTCGGAGGCCGTATCGCACGGCCTCCTCGACAACATACTGAATGACTGGCTTATCAACCAAAGGCAGCATCTCTTTAGGCATGGCCTTAGTGGCCGGCAAGAAACGTGTTCCTAGCCCGGCTACCGGGATAACTGCTTTGGTTGGAGCCTTCATTTATTTTCCGATCTTCAAACCAAGTTCTTTGGCGTAGCTCTGGAACTCATCCTTGTACAGAGCAAAGCCCTGCTTCCAAGGCTTGCCCGGGCCAGCCCAGTGAACAATCTGCGGGTTCTTTGAGTAGTCCTGAGTTGGAACATAGTTCCAGTCATCGTTCAGGGCAACCGCGCGGCCGCGTGACCAGAAGTTCATAACATCCTGGTCGTTTAGGCGTAGCTCTTCTACTAGGTAGAGGTTGCTCTCAACAAAGTTCTCAGCACGCATCTTCTTTAGGTTCATAACCAAGATGCCCGCGTTGTAGGTATCAGCAGTTAGGTCGCCGGTAGCGTGTGCACGGCGGCGTAGCGCCCATGCCTGCTTAGCTGGCAACTGCAAGCTGATGCGGGTGATGACGTCGATCAAGCTTGACCAACCATCCAGGCGGCTCTTCTTACCGGCAAAGGCGTAGTCGCCCAGCGCGGTGTCGTAAAGCTCGCCAACATCTCCGCGAACCAAGATGTCTACGTCTAGGTAAAGCACCTTGTCTAGCTCGGTCAAAACCTGTGGCAAGAACAAGCGGTCAAATGTTGAAACAGTGATGTGCTTCATCAAGTTGACCTTGCTGCCATAGCTGATGTCAGAGAAGTCGTGGAAGTAGAAGTTCACCGTCGGGAACAAGCTAGCTACCTTGGCAAAGTAGTCGTCAGAAAGACCGCGAGTCAGAATGTGGGCGTTTACTTCACGCTTGGTGTTCTTCATCATCGATGCAATCACAACGATTAGCTCGTTCTGCAGGTTCTGGTCACACGCAAACGCAACGTCAACAGCCTTCTTGCCGCGCTTGTTGTCGTTTAGCTTCACAACGTGTGAGTTGAACTTCTTGTAAACCTCAGGAAGGTCAATTGCTGACTCGCCCAAAGGCTCAAGGTTGGTTGCGTACTGCTCAGCAAACTCAACGTCTGGCTGAACTAGCTCGCGCCAGATCTTCATAACTTCTTCGTATGACTTGCCCTCAAGAATGTGGCCAACAATAACCTCAAGCTTGTGCTCGATGCCGTGGCGAATCTTGTTGAAGTCAGCCTCGTTTAGGTCTAGTAGACCCTCGAAGCGAACATCTGAGCGCTTGCCAGGAACAAACTCAACTGGGAGACCCATTGAGCGTGCTGGTAGGTAGCAGTGCAGGCGCTTGGTGATGACCTTGCCGTAGTCGGCGTACTTGGCCAACATGCCACGTGCGTCTTCGATGCCCTCAACTAGTGAGAAGCGGCGTACGTAGTCACCGATCTGGATGTAGAACCACTTCCACATGAACATGTAGCGGAACTTCATCCACTTACGACCAGCCTCAACAACTGCAAGCTTTGGAATCTTGCCGCCGAAGCGTGCCTTTGGCAGAACCTGACCAACGGTGGTGGTTACACAGCCAGAGAAGAATGCAGGTACACCCCAGTCGCGCAAGCGGTAAACGGTGGTCCAGTCGCGGCAACCGATTGGGCCAAACTTCTTTAGCTCAGCGGCAACCTTGGCGTTCAATACGTCTGCGTCCTGAATGTGGAACGAGATCATGATTGGGTTGACGTTCTTTGGGTACGGGAAGTCAACTTCACCCTTATAAGGGCGGTGCATGAACCAACCGTTAGAGATCAACCAGGTGTTCTCTGGGTATTCGCGGCCCGATGAGTAGTCGCGGTGCAGCTCAACTGGCTGAACCTTGACCGGGGCCTTACCCTCAATGCGGCGGTGCTTCTGAACGTGTGACTTTAGCTTGGTTAGGTAGCCAGCTAGGTCGCTGCCGCCTACGTACTCAACGTTCTGAAAACGCAGTAGGTGTGAGATTGCAGCAAGGGTCTGAACGTAGTCACCACGGTTAGATGATGAACGCCAGTAGTCGAGCATGTTGTAGTCCATTACCGCAAAGTTCACGGTGTTCTTGAGGGCCTTAACCTGCTTGCCGTCGTCAGCCAGCATCTTGACCCACCAGTCAAGCTCAATAACCTCAAGCTCGCTTAGCTTCTTGCGGTTGCTTGGGGTGTCAAGGTTGGCAACCCACTTGCGCACGTCTTTGGTGTGCTGGTTCTTGATGGCAACACGGATTAGCTGTGCGTAGTCGCTTGGGTTCAAGGTGGTGCCGTTTAGCAGCGAGTCAACCTCGGCAAGGGCCTTCTTAGGCTCTTCCTTTACATAAACGTCAAAGTACTCAAAGGTTGCTACGCGCTTGGCTAGGTCAACGCCTGCTTCACGGAAGAAACCGAGTGCTGACTCTGACAAACCGTCGAGGGCCAAGAAGGTACCGAACGCCAGTGCACCGAGGGTGCGAGTTGACTCGGTTTCGTAGATGCGCTGTAGCGCACCGCGGGCAGCAACGCGGTTGCCCTTTGGGTAAGTTGAACGAACGTGAGCAACCAGAATCTCGTCTAGTGGCTTACCTTTTTCAAGCTTCTTGATTAGCTGGGCGTTGATGTCATCTGGGCCCATGAGGAGCAACTTTTCGCTCAACTCATTTAGTTTCAGGGTGTAGCGGCGAACCTTGCCGCGCTTTAGTGCGTACTTGCTGGCACGCAGTAAAAAGTCTTTCAAAAGTGACCTCATTTTTTTCGGTTATTCAAGGGTCAAGCATACCGTGAAGGGCTATTTATAGGGCTTTGCCTTGATCTCGGACACGTCTAGTCGGTGGGCCTTAAAATCGTTGATTGCCGCGTCAGATGGGTATCCAATTGCCACCCCGCACAGCAGGCGATACTTCTTTGGCACCTCAAACTCACTGCGCACCACGTCATCCCAGATAGCAACGGCACCTTGGGCGCAAGTGCCCAGCCCGCGCGAGTGCGCACTGAGCATCAGGTTTTGCATAAATAGGCCGGCATCCGAGGCCGAAAAAATGTCCAGGCTACTGTGAACGAAGATAAAAAGTTCGGTCGGGGCGCCAAAGAATTCGTAGTTTTTAGCCCACATCGCATCGCGGCCAACTTTGTCACCGCGTTCTACACCGATGGCCGAGTAGAGCTCTTTGCCAACCCGCGCGGCACGCCCCTTGAGCTCGGCTGGGTATGGTTTGGCAATCATCCGGTTGCTGGTTGGCAAGCCGTAGCGGGTCAGTGCCAACTTCAACTTCGGCATCAGGCCACCGACTCGGGCAGCTGACAAAGCAGCCCAGCGCTTCAAAAATTCGGCACTGATTCGGTCGCGCTTCTCGCCACTGGCAACGGCAACTAAAAATGGGCGAGTGTTTGACCAGCTGGGGGAGGTGAGGGCATCGGTAATCAATTCATCGATCACGCTCTCGGGCACGGGCGTCGGCAAAAAATCGCGTGTGGTTCGGCGAGATGCCGCAAAGGCTGAGAACTGCTCCGAGGTAATTTTGGCCATAGTCAAAACCTACGGCATTCGGTGGGAACAAATTCTTGTCAAGTGGTGGTTTACTTATCTCGTGAGTATTTCAAAAGACATCAAATTTGGCCTGGACACCTTTGGCGATATGACCAACGACCTTGCCGGTAACCCACAGTCAGCCGGTGTCGTGCTGCGCAATGTGGTCGAGCAGGCCAAGCTTGCTGACTCGCTGGGCATCGATGCATTCAATGTGGGTGAACACCACCGCGATGACTTTGCGGTCTCAGCCCCAGACACCATGCTTGCCGGCATCGCGACCGTAACTAAAAACATCACCCTCGGCACTGGTGTTACCGTGCTGTCGAGTGAAGACCCAGTGCGGGTTTATCAGCGCTTTGCCACGATTGATGCGCTATCAAATGGCCGCGTCGAGATCACTGCTGGCCGCGGTTCGTTCACCGAGTCATTCCCGCTGTTTGGCTATAACCTCAGTGACTACAACGTTCTGTTCGAAGAAAAACTTGAGCTTCTGGTGCAGCTGTGGGGAGAGCAGGCCATCACCTGGTCGGGCACCACCCGCAGTTCACTGCACAACCAAGAGATCTACCCAAAGACTGATCGCGGCCGCATGGGCATCCGGGTTGGTGTTGGTGGTAGCCCAGAGTCTGTGATGCGTGCTGCCCGCCTTGGTCTGCCGCTTGCGCTGGCCATCATCGGTGGCGACCCTGCCCGGTTTGCGCCTTTTGCCAACCTTTACCGTCAGCAGCTCAATGAACTTGGCAAAGAGCAGTTACCCATCTCAATTCACTCACCGGGTCATATTGCCGAAGATGACGAACAGGCGGCCAACGAACTTTGGCCTGCTTACCTGGCTGGTTTTGGTCGCATTGGCCAAGAACGCGGATGGGCTCCGCCGACTCCGCAGCACTTTATGAGTGAGGTTATTCACGGGTCTGTCTATGCAGGTTCACCTGAGACTGTTGCCAAGAAGATTGTTCACGCTATTACCTCAGTAGGCGCTCAGCGTTTTGACCTCAAGTACGCTAACGGCCCAATGCCGCATGAGCGTCTGATGAAGTCAATTGAGCTATACGGTACCGAGGTTATTCCTCGTGTGCGCAAGCTGCTCGAGGCCTTCGAGTAACAGCGCAATTCCAAGCTCAAACGCCTGGTTGCTCGGCAGTCCAAGGGCTGCGTGCTCTGGGGTCACGGCAGCGGTTCCGCTAACCACGCCCAGGCTGTCGGCCTGAATGCGCTGCTGTTCGTGCCAAACCTGGCCCAAAATCAGGTGCAAAATTGCGGCCGCTGCTGTCTCGGCAGTCGCGGCATCAAACCCGCCGCCAGTTAGTGCCTTGGTTAATCGTGCCTGCGCCTGATTGGCACCCAGACCCAAGGCCAGGGTGCTGCTCACAACTTCGGCACCGTCTCTAAAAGCAAGTAGCGCATTGCGCAGTGACTCAGCCTCTGCGCGGGTCGCGGCTTTCCAATCCAAACCCACACCGATTCCCTGTGCGCGATCGATGATTTCGTCGGCGATGCAGGCCAGCAGGGTTTGTTTATTGGCAAAGTGCCAGTAGAGCGCACTCGGTTGAACCTCAAGGGTCGCGGCCAATCGGCGCATAGTTAGGTCTGGCAGGCCCAGTTCATCAAGAATCTTCATGGCAGCAGCCAGTACGTCAGCCCTTGTGTGGCGCAAAGTCTTGCCGTTAGATTCAGTGAAGTTGCTCATTTGATAATCAGCATACTATGCTCTTGAACAGTGTTCAGGTGAACAGCGTTCTAGAGATGCGGTTCACCGCCCCCCCCCCGTTGAACGCCGAAGCAAAATAAGGAGCTCCACCCATGTCAAACCGCAAGCCAATCGAAGTTCGCGACCTTTCAAAGATTGCTGTTTTTGCTGCGATTATTGCAGTTTTGGGTCTGCCGGGCACCATTCCGCTATTCGGTGGCGCAGTGCCAATTTCTGCTCAGACCCTGGGCGTCATGCTGGCCGGTGCCGTACTTGGCCCTTGGCGCGGTGCGCTTGCCGTGGTGGTTTTTGAGCTTCTAGTTGCAGCAGGTCTGCCCCTTCTTGCCGGTGGCCGCGGTGGCTTGGGTGTCTTTGTTGGCCCGACCGTCGGATTCCTAATCGGCTGGATCGTCGGCGCGATTGTGATCGGCCTTATCGTTCGTGCTCACCTAGGTAAGCCAAACGTGGTTCGCACTGTCATCGGCTTCATCCTCGGCGGAATCGTGGCCATCTATACTTTCGGTGTTCCGTTCATGGCACTAATTCTCGGCATTTCATTCACCGAAGCTTTGCTAGGGGCATCAGTATTCTTGATTGGTGACGGTATCAAGGTCGTAATTGCAACAGTTGTAACCCTCGCGCTTTACCGCGCCTACCCTAAGGCTTTCGCAAAGTAGCATGCCAACCACCACTGCAATCAGCTTCGACAACGTGACCGTCCGGTTCGGCGGCCGCTCGGTTTTGCGCAACCTGAACATCAAGTTGGACCAGCGCAGAATTGGTGTCATTGGGCTGAATGCATCTGGCAAATCAACTTTTGTGCGTTTGTTGAATGGCCTAGTGGCTGCAACAGACGGCCGAGTTTTGGTTCACGAGATTGACCCGGGCAAAAACCCGATGGCTGCTCGCCGAGAGGTTGGCTTTATTTTTAGCAACCCTGACATGCAGATCATCATGCCTACCGTTCAAGAAGACGTTGCGTTTTCTCTTCGCGGTTCGGGCCTCGAAAATGCTGAGATTGATGCCAAGGTTCGCGCGGCACTAATCAAGTTTGGGCTTTTGAATGTTGCCGAAGAACCGGCCCACTCGCTCAGCGGTGGTCAAAAGCAGCTGTTGGCAATCTGTGCAATTTGGGTAGCCAACCCGGGGCTGATTGTTGCCGACGAACCTACTGCGTTGCTTGATGCAGCCAACACCAAGCAAATTGCCAACCTCTTGCTTGATGAGCTTGATCAGCAGTTGGTTTTGGTCACCCACGATATGAATCTGGCTGCACGCTGCGATGTCGTTCTGCACTTTGAAGACGGCCGACTCGAACAAATGGGTGAACCTGCTGCGGTTATCGAGCGCTACCTGGCGAGTGTTTAGTGTTCAGTCTCTTCAGGCCAGGCAACAGCATCCTGCACCGCATCAACGGCGGGCCAAAGATCGTTGCCCTGGCAGTCATCGTTCTGCTGATCTCAATTTTTGGTCGCAACTATCTGGCGCTCTCAATTGCGGCAGTGGCCATGGTCGCAGGTTTCCTACTGGCTGGGTTCGGTTTCAAGAGTTTCTTGCGAGACCTCTGGCAAACCCGTTGGCTGGCACTTTTGATGGTTGTGCCTCAGCTCATCTTTTTGACTCTCGAGCAAACCGTGGTCAACTCCGGCCGCGTTCTGATCAGCGTGATGTTTGCCACCCTGCTGTCGCTAACCACCAAGACTTCAGACATGATGATCGCCATCGAGTGTGTGCTTGGCCCGTTTCGCAGGTTTGGTGTTGCGCCAGAGGTTGTTGCTCTCCTGCTCTCCATCACCATCACCACAATTCCGGTGCTGGCTGGTTTTGTAAATCAGGTTCGCCTAGCTCAGGTGGCCAGAGGTGCCAGACCAAGGCTTAGCCGCACTGCGGTGCCGGTGTTGGTGTTAGCGCTCAAGCACGCTGATGAAATGGCCGATGCCATGGCTGCCCGAGGGGTAACCACAGACCGCGCCCCAGCCAAGCCGAAGCAAAAAGCCTAGAGCTTTAGCTGCGCGAGTGAGTTTGCAATTGCGCTCGCCGAAGCCTCAAACAATAACTGCTCCGATGCATCCATCGGCACATCAATCGCTCTGACCGCACCGTTTCGGTTCACCAGCGTTGGCACAGACATTGCAATGCCGTCTACACCTCGATAGTTGCTGAGCACTGAGCTCACCGGCAAAATCGCGTTCTCGTCACGCACGATTGCCTCAACAATCCGTGCACCTGAAAGCCCAATCGCAAAGTTGGTTGCGCCCTTGCCCTCAATAACTTTGTAGGCGGCGGTCTTCACCGATGCAGCAAGCTCGTCAAGATCGGTGCGGGTTAGCGCAGAGCCGGTGTCCGTTATCCATTTGCTTAGCGGAACTGGGCCAATGTGCGCCTGGCTCCAGAGTGCAAACTCAGAGTCACCGTGCTCGCCAACAATCAGCGCGTGAATGCTGTCGGTGCTGACCCCAAGTTTTGCTCCGAGCAACCAGCGCAAACGTGATGAGTCCAAAACTGTGCCCGATGAGAACACGCGGTTAGAAGGTAGCCCGGTCAGCTTTAGCGCTGCGGTTGCCAACACATCACACGGATTTGTCACCAGCAAAAAGATGGCCTCTGGCGAGTGTTCGAGCAGCTTGGGAATCATCGATTCAAGAATCGAGAAGTTGACCCCGGCAAGTTCAAGGCGTGTTTGCCCTGGGTTTTGCTTGGCACCAGCGGTGATCACAATCACATCTGAATTAGCGGTCAGGGCAATGTCGGTGCCGCCGGTGATCGAAGATGCGCCGGTGAACTGAGTGCCGTGGGCCAGGTCAAGAACCTCGGCGGTTACCTTGGCTTCATTGATGTCGTAGAGTACAACCTCGCGCGCAGACTCACGAATGAGCATGGCGTAGGCCATTGAGGCGCCGACCGAGCCGGCACCGACAACCGAGACCTTAGAGCTTCGCGAGAGCATTCAGTGCCGCAGCCTTTGCATCTTCTGCAGAGGTTGCCGCCAAAACCTTGTTGGCAATCTCTTTGCAGTCGGCTAGGTCTAGTGAAGACAACGCGTTGCGAACCACGGTCACCTGTGACTTAGAAACACTCACCGATGAAATGCCAAGACCGGCAAGCACCACCGCAAAGGCTGGGTCAGATGCGCTCTCGCCACAAACACCAACTGAGATTCCGGCCTTCTTGCCGCCATCAGCAATGCGGGCCAGGGTACGAATCAATCCAGGTTGCCAGTGGTTTAGCAAAGCGCCCAAAGATGGGTTCATGCGGTCAGCGGCAAATAGGTACTGAGATAGGTCGTTGGTGCCGATGCTGACAAAGTCAACTACGCCCTCAAGCTGGTCAACCATTGCTGCAATAGACGGTGTCTCAACCATCACGCCAACCTTGTAACCACCGATGCCGCGTGCTAGCTCGGCAAACTGCTTGGCCTCTTGCACGGTTGCAATCATCGGGGCCATAACCCAAACCTCGCGGCCGGTGGCCAAGCGTGCAGCCTCAAGGCTGGTCAGCTGGTCTTCGATGAACTGGCGGTGGTCCTGAATCAAACGGAATCCGCGAACACCAAGTGACGGGTTCTCTTCGTGAGGCATGTGCAAGAACGGCACGGGCTTGTCTGAACCAGCATCTATGGTGCGAACCACGATTGGGCCAGCTGGGGCCGCAGCAAGAATCTCGCTGTAGCTAGCCACCTGCTGATCAATGGTCGGTGCAGTAGCAGCCGATAGGTAAAGCAACTCGGTGCGGAACAAGCCAACACCCTCAGCCAAAGTTTCGGCCGATGCACCCTGGGCGTCTGCCAAGGTACCGATGTTTGCGCGAACCGGAATCACTGGGTCTTCGTTCAAGGCCACAAACTCGATCGCCTTGGTTGCCAAAGACTCGTCTCCGCCGGTAACTACGCGGTCGCCAACTGGGTCAACCAAAACGGTGTCACCGTTAGCTAGGTCGGCGGCTGCGCCACAAGAGACCACAGCCGGAATGCTGCGTGAACGGCAGATGATTGCGGTGTGGCTGGTTGGTCCACCCTTGAGGGTGATCACGCCAACTACAGCCTTAGTGAACTGAGCGGTGTCGGCTGGGCTAAAGTCCTCGCCAACCAAAACAATGCGTCCGGTCTCTGGCAGGGTTAGTGCCATTTCGATTCCGGCTAGGTCTGCCTGCACACGCTTTGAAAGGTCCTGTAGGTCCTTTACGCGCTCGTCAAAATCAGGGTCGCCGCCAAGTAGCTCGGCAAAGGTATCAACCGCTTGGCCATAGCCAGCGCCGGCAGTCCAGCCTTCATCGATGTTTGATTCAGCTAGCTCAAAAAGCTCTTCATCTTCAAGCAAAAACTTAAGTGCTTCGAAGATCTCGGCAGTGGTTCCGCCGGCGCGCTCGCCGAGGGTGTCGAGGGTGTTGGCCACGTTTGCAATTGCTTGCTTTAGTGCGGCCTTCTCGTCTGCTGCAGACTGCGATGACTTGCTCCACGCAGGTAGCGGGGCCTGAGGCTTAACAACAAGTACCTCGCCGACAGACGAGTTTAGGCCGACACCTAGGCCAGACAGAATGGTGCCCTGAGCTAGAGACAAGGTACTAGCCCTTCAAGAACTCTTGGATCTGAACGTGCAGGTCTGATGCAACTGCAGCGTCTTCGGTCTCAAACTGAAGAGTCAGCTTCTCGCCGGTCTTAATCTTTAGAGACATCAGCATCAGTGCTGAATTTGCCTTGACGAAGTCCTCGCCTGGGCGACCGATGGTGATGGTCAAGCCTGACTCTTTAACCAGCTTTACAATCTGGCTGGCTGGGCGAGCGTGCAGACCAATCGGGTCAAGAACCTCAACCTCAAGAGAGATAACAGACATCAAATACTCCGTTTTTATATAAGTGAGTGGGGTGAACGTACAGTTTCCCACACATATACCCAAGGTGACAACACACCGCTTTAGCTGAGTTGCCCGGTCATTTGGGGCTATTCTTCATTTGTATCTTTTCTACAAATAACAATTGTTACTTTCTCGCATCATTTATCGAAAAATGGCAAGCGCTTACGGTCTTGCTCAGTATCGTAAATCCGGGTTAGTAATAACAAAGCTTCCAAAGGAGCAAGCAATTTGAGTACAGCTGTAACCACTGCAGACATCGTTATCGTCGACATTGAAGCAACCACCAAAGAAGAGGCAACCCGTCTTCTTGCAGAACGTTTGCTCGCTGCAGGCCGCATCACCGAAATCGAGGGTTACCTCGAGGCAGTCGCAAAGCGCGAAGAACACTTCCCAACCGGCATCGAGGGTGGCATTGCTATTCCTCACGCACAGAGTGACCTAGTCACCGCCCCATCAGTTGCTGTTGCAACTTCAGTAGCGGGCATCGACTTCGGAGCCGACGACGGCCCATCACACCTAATCTTCCTAATCGCTGCACCAGCATCTGGCGACAGCGCTCACCTATCGATCCTGGCTTCGCTAGCTCGTAAGGTTATGCACGAGGAATTCCGCGACGCACTTCGCGCCGACAAGAGCCCAGCATCCATCGCAGAGACCGTTACCCGAGAGGTTCAGTAATCATGGCAAAAATCGTTTGTGTCACATCATGCATCACCGGCATCGCCCACACCTACATGGCAGCAGAGGCTCTAGAGCAGGCTGGCAAGAAGCTAGGTCACGAGGTAATCGTTGAGACCCAGGGTTCAGCAGGTTCAAACCCACTAAAGCAAGACGTCATCGATTCAGCTGACGCTGTGATCTTTGGTGTTGACCTAGAGGTTGTTGGCCGCGACCGTTTCAACGGCAAGCCATACATCGAGGTACCGGTTGCTAAGGCAATGCGCGGTGCAACTGCACTTATCACCGAAGTTCTAGAGGCAGCTGCCAACGGAACCGCCAAGAAAGTTGGCAACGAAGCTTCTGCTGCTCAACCAGCAGAGAAAGAGAAGGCGGCAGAGAAGCCATCTTCAGAGAAGAAGGGCGGCTTCCTCGGAGGCCTCTTCGGTAAGAAGTAAGTAACACACAATTTGGGACCACACCCCGTGGGCCCAAATCTCAAACTAGAGAGCTAATAGGAGACTCATAGTGAGTAACGCATCAATCGGAACCCGCATCCGCCAATGGCTGATGACCGGTGTTTCATACATGATTCCTTTCGTAGCAGCCGGCGGTATTTTGATCGCTCTTGGCTTCCTTCTTGGAGCAGCTGCTGCAGGTACTGATGGTATCCACGCGTACGACGCGGCAAAGATGGGTGTTCCAACCAACGAGGGTGGAGCAGTAACCGGATTTGACCTTCTAAACGTTGGTAACTGGGCATTCATCATCTTCTGGCTAGGTAAGGCTGCATTCGCATTCTTCGTGCCAGTACTAGCTGGTTACATTGCATTCGCAATTGCTGACCGTCCTGGTATCGCACCTGGCTTCGTCGCTGGTGCACTTGCAACCGGTCTAGACGGCAACCCATTGGGTACCGGCACCGGCTTCCTTGGCGCAATCGCTGGTGGTTTCATCGCTGGTTTTGCTGCTCTATGGATCAGCCGCTGGCCAGTAGCTAACTGGATCAAGCCAGTTATGCCAGTAGTTGTAATTCCTCTACTAGCTTCGATCATTGCCGGTGTGTCAATGGTTCTAGTTCTAAAGACCCCAATTGGTGCACTTGTTACCGGTCTAACCGACTGGCTAAACGGCATCTCAACTGCAGGTCTAGTTGTACTAGGTATCGTTATCGGTCTAATGATGGCATTCGACATGGGTGGCCCAGTTAACAAGGTTGCTTACACCTTCGGTGTTACCGGTCTTGCTGCTGCTGGTGCTGTTGCTTCAGCAACCGAGTTCCAGGTTATGGCTATCGTTATGGCTGCAGGTATGACTCCTCCACTAGGTCTTGCACTAGCTACCCAGCTACGCAAGAAGCTATTCACCGAGTCAGAGCGCGAAAACGGTAAGGCTGCATGGCTACTAGGTGCATCATTCATCTCTGAAGGTGCAATCCCATTCGCTGCTGCTGACCCAATCCGCGTGATTCCTTCAATCATGCTTGGTTCTGGTGTAACCGGTGCTCTAGTTGCTATCTTCGGCAACGAGCTACGCGCACCACACGGTGGTATCTTCGTGTTCCCACTAGTGAGCAACGCTCTAACCTACGTGCTGGCAATCCTTATTGGTACCGCTGTTACTGCTCTTGCAGTAATCGTTGCCAAGGGTATTGGTAACAAGGCTGAGTAATTTCAGCTGCACCGTCTTTTAGACAAATCTAGAAAAGGGCCTGGGAGTAATCCCAGGCCCTTTTCCAATAAACTTAGGCAGGTGAACCACATGGAACTCGCAGAATATGCAGCGCAGCATGGCCTCAAGCGCATGGGCGCAAGGCCTCCGTTTGGCACATACATAAAAGATGCTTGGGCTCGCCGCGACTTTGCGATTGCCCTGTCAAAATTCACCAACGATGCCCTGAATGCGCGCAACCGCCTTGGTCGCTGGTGGATGGTTCTGCTACCGACCATTCAGGCAACCACATACGGCTTGATCTTCGGCATCATTCTTGGTGACAACCGCCCAGATAACTTCTTGCCGTTCTTGTTTACCGGCGTGTTTTTGTTCTCATTCTTCTCAGCCAGTTTTTCAACCGGCGCCAGCTCTCTGACCAGCAACAGCGGATTGGTCAAGAGCCTCAGCTTTCCGCGCATCCTGTTGCCAATCTCGGCCGTGATTCGCCAGCTCATCAACCTATTGCCACAGCTGGCTGTGCTGTTGGTCTTGGTGCTCATCATCCAGCGCCAAGTTACCTGGAGCTGGTTTGGGCTCATCCCGGTAGTGCTTTTGATGATCATCTTTAGCGCCGGCTTGGCCATGGTCTCGGCCCGCCTAACCACACAGGTTCGCGACTTCTCAAACCTGATTCCGTTCATCACGCGCATCATGTTTTACACCAGCGGCATTTTCTTCAGCATCGATAGCCTGCTTGACCAGTACCCAACCCTGATGGCCATCATGAAGTGGAACCCGGTTTACGACTTCATCGAGCTTGGCCGAGGTGCACTTGTCAGTGGCCACAGCATGGAGCCACAACTGTGGATTGGGGCATCGGTGTGGGCATTTGGTTTGTTCATCTTGGGCACGGTTTACTTCTGGAAAGCCGAGGAACGCTATGGCCGAGACTAACGAACGCAAGCCGGTAGTGATCGTCGACGACGTTCACATTGTTTATAAGGTTTATGCCTCGGGCAAGCGTGCCGTGGGCGAGAACAGCCGCAACGGCCTGCTCAAAAAGAAGACCCAGCTGCGCGAGGTTCACGCGGTCAAGGGCGTCAGCTTTACGGTTTACGAGGGTGAGTCGGTTGGTCTAATCGGCAGCAACGGCTCGGGCAAATCATCTTTGATGCGCGCGGTTTCTGGCCTAACCCCAATCGACAAAGGCAACATCTATGCCTCGGCGCGGCCAACTTTGCTTGGCGTTGGCGCGGCCCTGCTGCCTGCGCTTTCTGGCGAGAAAAACATTTTGCTGGGTGGCATGGCCATGGGTCTGGACCGCAAAGATGCTGAGTCCTCGGTTGATGCAATCACCGAATTTGCTGGCCTCGAGCAGTTCATCGAACTTCCGATGCGCACCTACTCATCAGGTATGTCTGCGCGTTTGCGCTTTGCAATTGCTGCTCACCGCGACCACGACATCTTGATTATTGACGAGGCTTTGGCTGTTGGTGACCAGGCCTTCCGCAACCGTTCTGAGGCACGCATGCGCCAGATGAAAGACAGTGCCGGAACCGTGTTTTTGGTTAGCCACAGCATGAAGTCCATTCTTGACACCTGTACCCGGGTTATCTGGCTTGAAAAGGGCGTGCTGCGCATGGATGGCGACCCTCAGACCGTTGTCGATGCATACAACGCGGCCAACGGCTCAACCACGGTCGACTAATCGTGGCCACCGCTCCAATTTCAGTAATTATGCCGGTGCTCAACGAGGCCGGTCACTTGGCCGATGCTGTTGCCAGCGTGATGGCGCAAAACTACGACGGTGATTTTGAGTTGCTGTTGGCCCTTGGTCCATCTACCGATGGCACCAACCAGATTGCTGCCGAGTTGGCGGCGGCCGACTCGCGGATCAGGCTGATTGATAACCCTCGAGGGCTAACCACGGTTGGCTTGAATGAGGCAATTCGCCAGAGCAAGCACGACATCATCATTCGCATCGATGCCCACTCAGAGCCGGCCGAAGGTTATTTTGCCAACGGCGTGCGCATTTTGCTTATGCAAAAAGCTGACTTGCTGGGTGGCATCATGGATGCCCGTGGGCGCAGCGCATTCCAAAAGGCAACCGCCTGGGCTTACACCAGCCGTTTCGGAATCGGTGGGGCAAACTTTCACGTGGGCGGCGAGGCCGGAGAAGCCGAGAGCGCTTACCTCGGTATCTTCAAAAAGAGTGCACTAACCCGGGTTGGTGGGTACGACGAAACCATCATCCGTGGTGAAGACTGGGAGCTAGCGCAGCGCATCAAAGCAACCGGGGGGCTGGTGTGGTTTAGCCCAGAGCTGCGAGTGGTCTATTGGCCGCGTGGCCGTTTTGACCGCTTGGTCAAACAGTTTTATTCAACCGGTGTTTGGCGCGGAGACCTGACAAAGCGCGATCTAAAGAACGCACCAAAACGCTACTTTGCACCGCCGCTATTGGTGGCTGCGGTAATTGCTGGGCTCTGGATGGTTCTGGCCGGTTGGTACATCGGTATCTTGCCACTGGCCGCCTACCTGATGGGCGCCGCCGGGTTGGCCGCAACCGCCCGCGGGCTCAGCCTCAAGGCGCGCATCGCGCTGCTAATTGTTTTGCCAACCATTCACTTCAGCTGGGGTTGGGGCTTTTGGGTCGGTTTCTTCAAGGGTGCCGGCCAAACCATCGATAAAAGCCGAGTGAACAAATGATCCTGTTGCAGGGGTATTCACCGGCACGGATTATCGGTGCTCTAAACCGCCGCCGAGCAGACCTGATTCGCAAGGCGCAATACCAGCCAGAAAAAACCACCACCCTGGCCAACGCGGTGTTGTTCGAGTCTTTTCAGGGGCAGTCAATCAGTGACAGCCCGCTTGATATCTTTAACGAACTGCAGCGCACGCACCCAGAGCTCACTTTTTACTGGACTATTCGCCGTGGCAAAACCACGGCACCGGCAGGCAGCATCGGTGTGGTTTATGGCTCACGCCAGTGGCTAAAGGCCCTGGCCACCGCCAAGTATCTGGTCAATAACAACAGTTTCCCTTGGTACTTTCGCAAGGTTGAGGGTCAGGTTTATCTACAAACTTGGCACGGCACGCCACTAAAGCGCCTTGGCCGAGACATCCAGGGCACCGGCCCATCAAAGGCCTACCTGGCCACCATGGATCGCGAGGCAGCCGCCTGGAACTACCTGGTTTCGCCGAGCCCGTACTGCACCCAGATCTTCCCTGGCTCATTCAACTACTCGGGCAACATTCTTGAGGCCGGCTACCCGCGCAACGACCGCTTGGCCAGCCAGCCAGAGGGTGTGCGCGAGCGCGTGCGCCGCCAACTTGGTGTGACCGACCCAACCGAGTGGCTGGTGCTTTACGCGCCAACCTGGCGCGACTACAAACTCAGCGCCACCGGCAACTGGCAGGCCGTCAACTACCTAGGCAAAAACACACCGATGCCCGAGGGCGTGCGAATGATGTTTAGAGGTCACCACCTGACTCACGGTGCCCACAATTCATCGGTGGCGGGCAACGCGATTGACGTGACTAACTACCCAGATGTCGCCGAGCTTTACTTGGCCGCAGACGCTCTGGTGACTGATTATTCATCGGTGATGTTTGACTTTACGGTCACCGGCAAACCGGTGTTCTTTTTGGTGCCCGACCTGCAGCGCTATGAGGCCGAGCGCGGTTTCTATTTTGACTTCAGGGCCGAGGCACCGGGGCCAATTTGCAGCACGGTTGATGAGCTGTTGGCCGAGCTCAAGCAGATTGGCAAAAACGCACACATCTATGCCCACAAATACGCCGCCTGGCAGCAAAAATTCAACTCACTCGAAGACGGCAAGGCTGCCGCGCGAGTGGTTGCAGCAGTCTTCGGCAAGTAGTCTTGAGAGCATGTCAAAACAGGTTGTAATTCTGGCTGCCGGCATGGGCACCCGCTTGGCCCGCCCGCTACCAAAGCCGCTCACCGAGCTTCGCGATGGCCGCTCAATTATGAAGCAGCAGTTTGACAACATCGATGCCGCCTTTGGCGAGACCAGCCGCGTGATGATTGTGGTTGGCTTCAAGCTCGAGGCCATTATCGAGCGCTTTCCTGAGGCCACCTTTGTCTACAACGAGTTTTATGACCAGACCAACACCTCAAAGAGTTTGCTCAAGGCGCTTCGTGCATCGGGTGACGGCGGTGTGCTGTGGCTAAACGGTGATGTGGTTTTTGACCCTCAGGTTTTGGTGCGTGTTACCCCGATGATGGATGCCAACCAAAGTTTTGTGGTCGTAAACACCTCCAAGGTTAGCGACGAAGAGGTCAAATACACCCTCGATTCAGCCGGCCAAATTGCCCAGCTTTCAAAGCAGGTTATCGGTGGTTTGGGTGAGGCCGTGGGCATCAACTACGTTGCTGCGCAAGACAAAGCCGCTCTAATCAAGCGCCTGGCCGAGGTTGACGACACCGATTATTTTGAGCGCGGCATCGAGCTGGCAATTGCCGAGGATGGCCTCAAGTTTCAGGCCGTAGACATCAGTGATCTCTATGCGGTTGAGGTTGATTTTGCCGAGGACTTGGCTCGCGCCAACGAGGTTATCTAACTTCTGCCCCGCGTTTTGCGCCCTGAACTAAGCGTTCCAGGCACTCTCAATAATGTCGTGCAGGTCACGCTTGGCACTCCAGCCCAAAGTCTCGCGAATGCGCGAAACATCTGCGGCTAGGTATGGTGGGTCGCCGGCACGTCTTGGCTGAACATCAATCTTGAAGTCAATTCCCGATACCTTCTTGATCTCATCCAAGACCTCAAAAACACTCGAGCCAGAACCGGTGCCAACGTTAAAGGTGGCGTGCGGGCGGTCATCGCGGTCAAGGTAGTCAAGGGCGCTCAGGTGTGCCTCGGCAAGGTCATGCACGTGAACATAATCGCGCACGCAGCTGCCATCTGGGGTTGGGTAGTCATCTCCAAAAACAATCGGGGTTTTGTCGGCACGCAGCGCGGCAAAAACAATTGGAACCAGGTTGGCAACTGCGGTGTCGGCAAGGTCAGGCCAGCCGGCGCCAGCAACGTTAAAGTAGCGCAGGTTTGCTCCGCGCAAGCCCCAGGCGCGGGCAGCGTTGGCCACCATCCACTCGCCAATCAACTTGGTCTCGCCGTACGGGTTAATCGGCTTGCAGTCCAGGTCTTCAGATACTGCTGGCACATCTGGCATGCCGTAGGTTGCGGCTGAAGATGAGAACACCAGCTTGGTCACGCCGCTCTGGCGCATTGCACCCAGCAGGTGGGCCATGCCACTGATGTTTTGCTCGTAGTACCACTCAGGTAGTTCTACTGATTCGCCCACTTTTTTGCGGGCTGCTAGGTGAATAACCGCTTCGATTTTCTCGAGCTTGAACATCTCGGTCAGTAAGGTCATGGCCTCAGGTGCGGCTAGGTCAAGCGGCAGCAACTTGGCCCCGCCCAAACGCTCAATCACGCCTGCGCTCATGTCGTCAATAACCACAACTTCATCGCCGCGCTGCTGCAGCAAACGCACCACGTGTGAACCGATGTATCCGGCGCCGCCGGTAACTAAAACCTTCATGCCTAAAAGTCTATTGACTGGCGGGTGACGGCATAAACTTGCCAACATGAACCTCGGCAAAATTGCACTTGTGGCAACCTCAGTACTTCTTCTAACTGCATGTGCATCGGGCCCAACCGGCCAGCCAAATGCCAGCAACAGTGCCGAGCCGAGTGCATCACCAACACCAACCCCGGTTTACGTGACCGCACCCCTAACCGGTGTGGTTTACCAAGAGGGCGTTGACGACACTTCGTTCACCGGCAAGCCATCGGTGGCCTGCAAGATTGACAACTCATATGCCGCGCGCCCGCAGTTTGGTCTCAACTCAACCGACATCGTCTTTGACGAGATGGTCGAGGGGGGCCTGACCCGCCTGGTTGCAATCTGGCACTCACAGCAGCCAACTGAGGTTGGCCCAGTGCGTTCAATCAGACCAATGGACCCAGACATCATCAGCCCATTCGGCGGCATTGTTTGCTATTCGGGCGGTCAGTATGCGTTTGTGCAGATGATGCAGAACACCCCGGTCTTCAACGCTTCAGAAACCACCGAGCAGGGCAAGGGTACTTTCTCTCGAACCAGCAGCAGACCTGCCCCTCACAACGTTATTGTAAACGCCAAAAAGTTGGCTGAGCAGCACACAGATCTTGCGGCTCCGGCAGCTCAATTCACCTACGCGGCAGACCTCAAGAGCTCAACCGCTGCGGTCTCGGGCGTCGAGGTCACCAAGAGTTTTACCGTCAACTTTCCGCAGGCTTCAGCCCAGTGGGCTCCAAGCACCTATAAGTTCAAGTGGCTGCGCACTCAAGATGGTGAAGTCCACAAAGATGCCGCCACTGGCAAGCAGGTTGCCGCCAGCAACGTTGTGGTTATCGAAGTAAAAATTGACCGCAGCTATGCCGACCGCAAATACGGCAACGTGCCAAAAACTGTGATGGTGTCTTCGGGCACCGCCTGGGTTTTCTCGGCCGGCAAGTATGTAAAGGGCACATGGTCAAAGGCCAGTGCCACCGCACCGATTATTTTGGTCGACGCCGAAGGTGCCCCAATCAACCTTGCCCCGGGCAACACCTGGGTTGAGCTCAAGCCGGCGGGCGCCGAGGGCAAAATCAGCATTAAGTAAGTTTTTTTTCACCGGCTGTCCAGACAAAATTTGGCCAGAAACCCAGCAAACAAGTGGGTAGCCGAACCTTTGCCACCGCTTTTTGAACAATTTTTTTGGCACGGCCATATCCGGTCTAGTGCTCAGCCAAGCGTGCCTTTACGCTTATATCTAGCAGCCCTCGCCGGCCCCGAGAGCAGAGTCAGGTTCACAATGTTTCGTTCACTTCTTCGAGTAGTTTCACCAAACCGCCAGCAGTCTTTTGCTGATGTCCGGTCAAAGAAATCCTTGATTGCCGTTGGTCTATTTATTGCACTGATGGCTCAGCTTTTTGCACCGATTTCAGCAGCAAATGCATCGCTCAGCACCGTTACCGCACTCTGCCGAAGCACCAACGGAGCCGGCACCATCCTAGAAACCAACCCGCTCTATAACGGTTACTACTCGGATGCTGTCGACGGCATCAAGATTGTTCCGGTCTACTCAAAGCGCATGTATGTTGACCCGCGCAACAACTTCAACGCCACCTACATCGGTTACAAAATCACAAACACCGCGGGTTCTGCAATCAACAACGTAGTCGTTGAACTAACCGGCTTCACCGGCGGAGCAGTAACCCCAGCAACCAGCAACGACACATTCTTCAAGATTGGTTCGCTAGCTGCCGGTGCCTCTAAGACCGCCTACTTTTATGTCAAGGCTTCGGGTGCATCGGCCGTCGACCAGCGCCACGATGTTCGCGTCAGCACAGATGACGGCGTTACCAAAACTGAAAAAGCCACCTGTTACACAAACATCCAGGCTGTTCAGCGCTCTCTTGCTGCTAGCGCTAACAAGGTCACCTCGATCACCACCAGCACTTCAACCCCGGCTATGGGTTCAACCATGACCGTCACCGTTATTGGCGCGCCTGGCAAGGTTGGTTCGGGAGAGTTGCCTGACCAGTCGATCATCGCAATGTCACCAGCCTCTTACGCAGCTTGGCCGACAAAGGCCTTGCGTCTAGAAGGTGTTCAAATCACAATCAAGGGTCTAAACACCAGCGCAGTTACAGGTTGTAAAGATGGAACCATCGACACCGCCGGTGGCGCAACCGATACCGCTAACACTGAAGGCGGCTCGGGAAACATCAAGACCCTCACGATTAAAGAGCGCTTGGTTGTAAGAAACGCCAATAACTGTGTGCCTAACACAAAGCAGACTTACGAGACTGTCTACACATTCCGAATCGTCGGTGCTGCCCAGAGCAATCCGGTTATTACTCCGCTCGCGTCTATCTCGAGCGGTACCCAGATCAAGTACACCGGCTCGTTGCCAGCAACTAAGACCAGCGTGAACCTGACTGCCACCACTTACCCGGTTTCAGTCAACAAAACCTTCGTTAGCGCAGTAGTCAACGGCTCTAACGTAGACCTCACCTACAAGATCACTGCCACCGGTGCCGCCGGCAACCTTGATGAACTTCGCGATGACCCGCAGGCTGGCATGAGCCTAGTTTCAGCAACCTTTACCGATGCAACTCGAACCACCGCCACAGCAATTACTGGCACTGACATCGGCACCGGCGGAGACCCGCTCTACAGATTCACCGGCCCATTCACCACAACAACAGCCCGGCCACTTGAGTTGACATATGTGATGCGTGTTGCAACGCCGACCGCCACAACCACGTTCAACAACTACGGTGTCGGTGTAGTTGCAGGTGTTCAGATCGGTGCCAATGCAAGCGTGACCGGTATCGGTGCGGAAATTACCCCATCGGGAACCGTCACGACTACGGCACTTGCCACCAAGCAGCCGCAAGAAATCTCTTTCACTGCCGAGCCAACCATGGGTGTCAACAATCAGCAGACGCTCAACGGTTTTTCTGACAGCGGTTTGCCGCTGACCTACACCTCTCTAGACACCAGCATCTGTGTGGTCAGTGAGCTTGATGGTGTCTGGACTCTAACTGCAATTGCTGAGGGCACCTGCCAGGTGAAGGCCAGCCAGGCTGGCAACACCGATTTTGACCCGGCAACCGATGTGACAGTCAGCATTAATGTGCTCAAGGGGCAGGTAATCACACCGAGCAACACTGCGTTTAGCGGCGGCACTGCAACCGTGACTGTCTACTCAACATCCACCTATTTGGTCAGTTTGATCAGCCTTGACACCTCAATTTGTACTGTCAACGCCAACCCAACAGTTTCAACTACAGGCAATAAAGAGGCTGTCTACACAATCACCCAGGTGGGCTCAACTAACGGAACCTGTGTGCTTGCCGCCAACCAGGCTGGCGACTCAACTTGGGGCCCGGCACCAGAAAAGATTATTCAGATCGGCATCGGTCTTTCGCAGAACCTGGCTTTTATCACCGGCACACCGGCTGCAAACAGCAACATCAACTACACCGTCAACGGGTCAATCACGATCGTGACTACCTCGTATGCAGGTTCAACGCAGACTACAAAAACCGGCCTACCGGTTTCATTGCGTTCAGCCACACCTTCTGTTTGTGCCTTGGATACCGTAATCAATGCAGATGGAACCATCGAGAGCGGCTACAACGCCACCTCAAAAGACACCACCCGTACTTTCACCATGAAAGACGCCGGTGTTTGTACCGTGATTGCATCGCAGGATGGTCTTGATGACCTAGGTGTTCAGTCTGCTTACGCAATGGCAACAGAAATCAGCCGCAGCTTCAACATCATTGCCTCGGGTACAACCGCGCAGACCTTGGCTTTTGACGCAATCGCAGGCAAGACTTACGGTGACTCATCATTTGCCGCGCTGGTCGCGTCAACCAACACTCAAACCACCGTCGACACCACTCTGTTGGTTGCCATCAGCTCAAACACCCCCGAGATTTGTACTGTTGGCAGCAGCTCACGCAATGCGCCTAAGTCAACCGCAACCGTTTATCTCCTTAGCGGTGGCACGTGTGAGCTAAAGGGTTACCAAGCCGGTAACACCACCTATGCTGCGGCCACAACCACAACAACTTTTGTGATCGCTAAAAAAGATGTCTCGGTCACTGGCCTGAGCATTCCTTCTCGTGCTTACGACGGCACCAAGACCGCAACTGTTAGCGGCACCAAAGCCCTATCGGGTGTTGTGCCGGGTGACACTGCCGAAGACGTTACAGTTGCCGGCACCCCAACCGCGGCTGATTTCACCGATGAAAACGTGCGCTCCGAATCGCTCGCAATCAGCGGCCTAAGCCTCTCTGGTTCAAAGGCATCGAGCAGTTACAACTTGGTTGCGCTGTCGTTGACCGGTCAAATCACCACACGTGCCATCACCATTTCGTTCAATGACCTAACCATCAACTCATCGGGCACAACTACCTGTTTGGCCAACTCGTCGGTTACTACCGGATCTTTGGTCTCTGGTGATGCCCTTGATTCGATCACCTGTAATCCGGCGGATCTAAGCGGTGCCACCCGAGGCAACGGTACCCACACCGTGACTCCAAGCGTTGCTGTTATCAAGGCTGGTTCAACCGTCAAGACCAGCAACTACAACATCAGTTACACCGCAGGTGTTTTGACTGTTAGCTCGGCAACGGTTCCAACCATCGAGGCTGATGAACTTGTTGTTTACTACGGTGAGCTAACTTCGACAGCTCTTGGTACCTCAGCCCTGACCGCGACTGGCAACGGTGTGAAGGCCAAAAACGGCAACAACTTTGTTGCCGGTAGCGTGACGCACCGCATCAACGGTCAGTCCATCGCATCTGACCTAGCTGTCGGTAGTTACACTGCCGATGTTGAGTTCACTCCGACTGATGGCAACAACTTTGCTGGCAACTCAGCACACCGAAGCATCCGTGTTTTGCCACGCAAACTAACCTTCAGTGGCCTAACCGTTGCAAGCAAGGTTTATGACGGAACCACCAGCGCAACAGCATCTGGCACACTCACCCTGGTTGCCGAACCGGGTCAAGATGGCCTTGGTGTTCTTGCTGGTGACGATGTGGCCCTGGACGGAACCACCACCGTTGAGTTCACCAGCCCAGATGTTGGTGCCTCTAAGCCGATTACCTCATCAGGTAATTCTTTGGCCGGAACCAAGCGCAATAACTACCAGCTAGCCCAGCCAACCGGAGTCACCGCAAGCATCACAGCGCGTGATGCATTCATCACCGTGCCGGTTGCCGACAAAGAATATGACGGCACAACCTCGGCTACTTTGCGTTGCGACGACATCTCCGTGACAAACATTGTCTCGACCGACCTCGGCGATCTTGACGCCCCAAACTGTGGCTACACCGGCGTGACTTTCCCGTCAGCAGGGGCCGGCAGCAAGACTCTCACCTCGGCAAACTACTCTGGCTCGGCGCCATCGCTGGTAAATAAGCCGACCAAGAGCAAGGCCAGCAACTACCGCGTTGTGGTTTCAAACTACACAGCGCTCATCACCAAGGCCACCCCAACCGTGACCCTGGCCTCAATCACCGATGCCCTAGTTGGCGACACCAAGACCTCAAACGGTTCTAGCAACAAGAGCCACAAGCCGGTCTTAATTACCGTTTCAGGTAATCCGGCAGGTGCTTGTACCATCAGCGGCAACACCATTACTGCGGTGGCCGCGGGTACCTGTACCGTGACTGCCAACCAAGATGGCGACGACAACCACAACTCGGGTTCAGCCAACCGCAGCTTCAACATCAGTGCGGTCACGCCAACCCCAAGCCCGTCTCCAACCGATAACGGCAACGGAAACGGCGGAGGCAGCGGCAACAACTCACCAAGCCCAAGCCCATCGGCATCGGCCAGCGCAACACCAACTGCCAGCCCAACGGCAAGCCCGCGCCCAAGCAACCGCCCAACCGCGCTGCCAACCCCGGGCAACAACCGCCCGGCTCCGCTATTGCCAACCCCGGGCTCAACCCCGGCACCAACTGCACAGGCCACACCAAGCGCGTCACCTACAGCTCAGCCTCGCGCTGCAGCCCCGGCAGCAGCTGTGGTCAATGAGGTTCTAAAGAACGTTGCGCAGGTCTTTGAAAAGTTCTTCGGCACTGCCTCGGCAACTCCAGAGCCAGGCAACTCAAATAACGGCAACGCAAACACAAACTCAGCCGCGCAAACCGCAGTAGTGTCAACCAATGCAGACGGCACCAACAACACCATGAACGCGGCCGTAAAGTCGGTTCGTGAGGTTGCTGCCGAAAAGATCACCGGCTTTGCTCCGGGTGCTGGTCTCCGCATTGAGGTAATCGGTTCACGCATCGCCGGCCAGTTTGTGGTTGATGGCACATCAGCCTCAGACCCAATCGCGGTTGCTGCAGCCATTGAAGAATCAACCCAGCGCACCGCCACCACCTTTGCCCGCATTGATTCGGTCAAGCGCGTTATTCCGCCAGCCGCCGAAGAAATCTACTCGGTCAAGATCGATGAAAACCACCGTGAGGTATTCAAGGCTTCAGGCCTCGAAACTCCAGTCACCTTGGCATCGCTCGATGTTGATAGTGCCACCAAGTGGGTAAATGTTGAGGCTCAGGCCGACACCTACCTACCTGGCAGCCGCGTCTACCTAACCGTCACCACTCAGCCGATTGTCTTTGGTGAGGCCGTGGTCGATAAGTACGGTCACGCAGACCTAACCGGAGCATTGCCAATTGACCTTCTCGAGTTTGGTGGTCACTCAATCCGCATCGTGGGTGTTCGCTCACTTGAGGGTGTCTCAACCAGTGCTGACGGCAGCATTCAGCTCACCGATTCTGCCATGGCAGAAATCCAGAAGTTCGATGACGGAACCCAGGCAACTGTTCTGATTTCAGGTCAGGCAACTGATGGCGGAAGCCACACTGCAGTTCGCGAGATTCCGCTGGACCGCGAGATTGCTTGGTGGACTGTCTGGTTGGCCCTAATTGTTGGCCTGCTTGCATTGGCTGTGCGATTTATTCGCCCACCAGTTACTGCTCGCCGCAAGCTAATCAGCTGGGTTGCAGCGTTGGCTGCGGGTGTTCCGGCAGCAATCTTCGGATGGCTGCAGGCAGCCTATGAATTGTGGATTGGTGTTGGCATTGCGGTCATCGCAGCAGCCATCAATCTGTTCTTCAAGCGCAGCAAGGGCAAAGACCAGGGCAAGCGCTAGGTTGGGGTGGCGAGGCCGCTAATCTTTTAGCGGTTCGCGCCCTGCCTGAAGCTCCCACGGAACCTCGGTAACCGTTGCCGGGTCAATCAGCCCTGACCTGTCGGCGGCAACCGCAGTAACAATACGCTCGGCGGCCTCACCCGGGTATGGCATAGCTGCAGCCCGCAACGCCTCAATCTGCGTCGTGCGCGATGGCACTGCAACCAGATACTCGGCCAACTGATCCAGACTGTCAACCTTCACTGCAGCCGCAGCAGCCAGCTCACCCAAATCACTAAACATCCAATGCTCAGGGTTCTCCATAAACAGCGCAGGCTTGCCCATGGCCAGAGGCCACTCGGCCAAATAAGAAATTCCGTCGGTCAACAGGGCATCTGCCTGGGCAAAAATCATCGCCGATGAACTCTCAGAATCAATCGATGTGTTTGGCAAATCCCGCCAACGCGCCAGCCAGTCATCAAGTGCCTCACGGGTCATAACCTCGCGGTCAACCAGCGTGCCAAATAAGAACGGGTGTGGTCGCAAAATTACTCGAACAGCTGGGTTGGCAGCAGCCCAATCCAACATGCCCCAGCACACCTGAGCAAACACCCCAAAGTTCAGCCAGTGTGGTGAATAACTGTGGTGTGGCGCCCAAACCAAAGTGGTCAGTGCGCGCACAGCCAACTGCCCAGATTCGGCAATCTCTTCAACCTCTTCAATCAGGGCATCCAGCTTGGTAGAGCCAACAAAGTGCACGTGATCATTGCCGCGCGGCAACTTGCCATAGGCACCTTTCAAAAACTTGTCTTGCACTACAACCAAAGACGCCAGCTGATGCATGCGCTGGGTGTAGAGGTGCGCGCCAATGGCCTCAAACCCAGATTCTGGGTGCACGCCATCAACCGGCTCGGCCACCAGCGGCAGCGAGTAGTAGGGCACATAAACAATGCGGCCAATGGCGGCCAGCTTGTCGGGCCGGTACTGCGGCGGGTAGTTTCTTTGCCACGGATAATTCACAAAAATGTAGTCTGGCTCGAGCGCGGCTAAGTCTGCATTCACCAGGTGTTTGATTCCGTGTGAGTCAAAGAATGCCGCCACATCGGCCACCCCGCCATAGCCCTCATCTCCGGTGAGCTTGCGGTCAATCGCAACCACGGTTACGTCAAACCGCGGGTCTCCGCTCATGATGCGGTGGGTTTCGGCCAGGGCGTCCCAAGCCTCAAAGTAAAACGTCAAGAACGTGACCTTGATCTGTCTTACCGTCTGGTTCATAGCCCAAGTTTAGGCAACAGGGCCGACAACTCAAACCCCCAGTTAAAGAAAAAACCCCGAGGCTACGAATTCATTAGTCCCGAGGTTTTTCTAATTTGAGAAAATCGCAATTTGCTCAAACTTTGTAGCTATTGCAGCAATCTCACGAGGCTTGGTTTCAAGTGGGGTGCTGCAACTTCTACATTACCAATACACGCCGACAGCCCTCGGTTATTACGGTGGGCTTCGAAATAATCGGTAAAGAAAAAATGCGCCCGATCATTCCCAAGGCGGGCGCCTATTCATCAGCTCAACCAGACCGTCGTTGGGCTTTGCCGCTGCCGACACGGCACCCTCGAGGGCCTCAAAAACTTCTTCCGGTACAGCAAACTCCAGCACATCGTTCTCACTTGTGAACGCAATAGATTCTTCGCTCATGCTTCCTCCCAATGTGAATAGTAATCAAACCCCAACCAGACCGTAATAAAACCGGACTAATGGCGTATAACTCGATACTGACCTAAACTGTCAGTGATCGATTACACCTTGGGGAGGGGCACCGATGTCAGACGTCACACCGCTGCGCCCAGAAGACGCCAACTCCAGCGAACAACTCGCCAACCTCCCAGAAGACCCATTCGAGTCAATGCTCGATGAAGAGTCTGACGAGGACTTTGGCTACGTAGTCACCCGTGAGCGCGCTGCCGGCCCAGACGGCCGCCCAGTCAAGTTGGCCGAGTGGTCAGCCCAAGACTTCTCAAGCATTTACACCCGCTTTCGCCCACACCTAGAGCGCCACGCTCGCCGCTTTCTAAACAACCAAAGCCAGGTTGACGAGGTCGTTCAAGACGCATTCCTTTACCTAATGGTCAGCCTGCCAGAGCTCGACTCAGAGATTGGTGTTCTGCGCTTCCTTAAATGGAAGACCCGCCTACTGTGCCTAGACGTCATTCGCGCCAGCGGCAAAACCTACCTTGCCAGCATTGACGACGTAGCCGAGCCTGCCAGCAACGACCCAGAGATCTCTAGCTACCTAGAGCAGCAAGATGACGCTGCGGTTCTGCGCCTTGCCCTCAGCAAGCTCAACCCTCGCCACCGCGAGGTTCTATTGGCCAGCATCTATGAAGAAAAATCCACCGATGTCATTGCCGCCCAGGTGGGTCTGTCCGAGAACGCCACTCGCCAGCTAATCTTCCGTGCCCGCGCAGCCTTCAAAAAGGCGCTGTTGGGTGACGACATTGACACCAACGGCATGTCAGCCGCAGCCATTCTCTCGGTTGCTGCCCGCAAGGCGGCTTATGACGCCAAAAAGGTTGGCGCCCAGGCCATGGTCTTTGCACTGTTCCTAATGCTGGCGGTTGGCGCATTCATTCAGGTTGGCGGCCGCGGCACCCAAGAGGCAAACCTTGCTGAGGTTGAGGCCCCATCGGCCACCAGCCCAGATTCCACCAACTCGGGTGCCACCCAATCAGCAACCCCAAACACTTCAAACTCTGCAACACCGATAGACCCAACCGCCGAGCCAACCACTCAGCCGGTGCCGGTTATCAACACTGTGATCAGCCTGCCAAGCACCACGGCAACGCCAAGCACAGAGGCAAGCCCAAGTGCTAGCCCTAGCGAGAGCCCTTTCACTCAGGCAGCCGAGGCAGCCATCTTTGACTCAAGCAAGTCAGAGGTTGTGTTCTTGCTTGCCAACAGCCGGCCAGACATTCAGGGCGTCAACTTCTCGGGCGACTACATTGCCTCGGCTAGCCAGGGCATCTACTCAGAGTTCACCTTTGACTACAGCGGCAACAAGCAGTTCTCAAACGTAGACGTCTACTTCTTGGTAGACGCATTGCCTTACCTTGCTAAGACCACAGAAATTGAGGTCATCTCAGGCGTAGACGCAGCTGGCCAGCAGCACATCGTGTTCTATGGCGCAGTCGACAAAATCACCGATCGCAATGGTGCAGTGGTCAATGACAGCACTCTGGCCAAGGGCACCATCCGCATCGAGCTAGTGGTCAACAAAGAGCGCACCGCGGTGGTCTCAACTCACCTTGACCTTCTAGGTTAACGAAACCGAATCGCAAAGCCTTCGAGTCAGGCAAAATCACGGTTTCCTGCTTCAAATTCGCGCGCCCGAAAACATCCTCAAATTATCCGGACAATACCGTAATAGTCCGGACTTGTCTGCGCTAACTAATGTGAGGTCCTTTTCACCATTTTGCTTGGTTGCTTGGTGTGGCGGGTATCTCGGCTGATCTCAATGGGGGGTCGGTTTTATAACCAAGATTAGAAAGAGACAAAATGTCTAAGAACTTGACTCGTAAGGGTCTAGCTTTTGGTGCACTAGTTGCTCTCGGTTCATCAGTAATTGCGGGCGCACCTGCACATGCTGTTGACAACGTAGCGCTGGCTCCAAACTCTGGAACCTCTTACCTAACAACTCTTGCCGGTGCATTCGTGCTGAAGGCCGAATTCGGCGGCGCTGTGCCAACCAGCCAGCTGGGCGACCTTCGCTTCAAGATCACCCAGACCGGTGCAAAAGTAATCTCGGCTGCAATCGGTTCTGACCTTGCAAACAGTGGAGCGTCGTACACCTACCTGACTGCTGACCTTGATGCTACTAACGCATCTTTCGTAACTGCAAAGTTGCCTGCTCGCAGCGCAACTCCTGTTGACGGCGAGAAGATCGCGTCTTACACCGAGGCTGGCGCAGTCAAGCTAACCGCTTCAGGTACCGCAACTGCATCTGCAGATGTTACCGCTTGGTTGGACATCGACAACGACGGTGTTATCGACAGCACTGAGTACTCATCAGTCACACGCACGGTTACCTTCCACAAGGCAACCGACCTATCTGCAGTGACAACTTTGACTGCACCGGTTGCAGGCCAGGCTTCACTTGCTGCTTCGACCGTCATCACCCCAGAGCTGAACTCAGCTATGTTGGCAACTAACGCAGTAACCGTTGACTTCGCAGGCGGCAACGCTGCTGACGGCAACGCTACCTTTGCTTCAGGTAAGTGGAGCGCAACTGGTGCGACCACTGTTGCAGGTGCAACCACATACACTGCCCAGGCAAAGGTTGACGGAACCGCAATTGGTAACGTTGCATCTCAGTCTGTTGCTGCAGTAACCGTTGCAACCATCACTGCAGCTGTTACCGACAACGGAGACACCCAGGATGTAACCCCTGCTGCTGGCACCACCAACAAGGCTTCAAAGGTTCGCGCTGGCGTAAAGAACGCTGAGGTTGTGCTTACTCTCAAGAAGGTCGATGGTACTGCTGTTGGTGCTGGCATCCCAGTCGTCGTGGGCGTTGACACCACCGTTGCAACCACTCCAGTAACCGCAGCAATCACTGTTGCAGGCACTGCTGTTTCAACCACTATTGGCGGAGACATCACTGTCAACTCTGTAACTGATGCAAACGGCCAGGTAAAACTTGCAGTTGTAAACCAGTTGGGTACCGCCGCAGACAAGCTAACCTTCACAGCATCGGCTGAGGGCATTTCACTTGACACCAACACCGGCGCTGCTGCTCAGGCATTCGAACTAGCATGGGCAAACCCTGCCTACACTGCAGTTTCGACTGCTGTTGGTTCAGCTGTTCGTTCAATTGCTGAGGGTGGATCAACCACTTTCAACTATGACGTCAAGGACAACTTCGGAACCGCAATCGGCTCAGGCGCACGCCTTGAGTTTGTTGTTGCCGGAACCGCATCTGCTACCTCATACGTGAACCTAGTTGGAGGCAAGGCTTCAATCACCGTAACCGACACCACTGCAAACGTTGCATCAGCAATCACCGTTGACGCCACGCTTCAGACCCAGGATGTTGCTACCAGCAACTGGACCAGCACTGCAGTCGCCGCTGCACAGCAGACTGTCAACGTGACTTCAACTGTTGCTGCTTTTGACACAGTTCCAGTTGCTTCATCGGTTGCTCTATCAACCGCTGCAACTCTAACTGCGTCTGTAAACAACCCAGGTGCAGCAGTTACCGTTGCTGCTAACGGCGTAACCTTCACCGTTGACGGTGTTGAGTACGCTAACTCAGTTACTTTGTTCTCTGCTGCAACCACCGGTGACATCTCAGTTTCAGCGAAGTCAAACATCGCTGGTGCAAAGACTGTTACCTACACTGTTGGTTCAGAGTCAAAGACTGCGGTTCTAACCGTGGGCGCTGCTGCTGAAACCGCAGGTACCAACATTGACCTATCAGCTGTTCCAGCAACTATCGTTCCTGGTTCAACCTTGGTCTTCACTGGTTACCTAAAGGATGTCTACGGCAACGCTGTTGACACCGACCAGGGTGCGGGTACAACCCCAACCTTCTCAGTTGCTTACGCAGGCCCTGGTTTCATTGTTGGCGGTACAACCCCAACTGCAACCGATGCTGACGGTAAGTTCACCTTCACCGTAATTCTTGGTGCAAACGATGCTGGTTCAGCAACCGTTACCGTCAAGTATGACGCTGATGGCGCAACCACCACAATTGCTGAGATCTCAAAGTCTGCCACCGTTAGCGTTGCAAAGGCTGTCACCGCAGCTACCGCAGCTGCTTCTGGTTCAACCGGCAAGATCTACGCATCAGCAACTAACGCTGCTGGCAAGAAGGTTGTTGTTAAGGTTTCTGGCAAGTTCGTTACCAGCTTCACCGGTACCGCTGCTAAGAAGTCTGTTGCGATTGCTGCTCTAAAGGGCAACCGCACCGTAACCATCTACGTTGGTGGAACTCTAGTTCTAACCAAGCTGGTTACAATCAAGTAGCACTTCCCCTGTAACAAGAAACTTCCCGGTCCTGAAAAGGGCCGGGAAGTTTTCTTTTAAGTTGCGAGCTGACGCAGTTCTTCAACTAAGCGGGGGGGGGGGGTCTTTTTATGAGGCCAAGCGCTCGGCCCTTTTTGGCCGCCTCAGTGCGGTTTGGAACACCCAGAGCGCGATAAATACGGACTGTCTCCTGACGTACCGTCGATTCCGAAACCAACAGCTTGTTTGCAATCTCAGCGTTCACAAGACCCTCGGCCATGAAGTCCAGAATTCTAATCTGGCGGCTGGTAAGGTCTTCTCCGCTTGCCTCGCGCAGGCCACCCTTGGTGGTTGCAATTGCCATGTTGGTTAGGCAATAGGTTCCTAGTTTGCCCAAAATCGGAATCAACTTTTCGTGCATCGGTAGATCTTTTACGGTGTCAACCAAGACCAAGCACAAACTGCCTAGCGGCACGCTGTCGCGCAGCAACGGAATTGCAATCACTGGTTGGTTGGCTGGCCCATGGCCATCAAATACAAAAGTCTTGGTTCTTACTGAAATAGCGATTGGGGTTTCATCCCAAGCAGAGATCTCTGGTGCCTCGCTCGAGTAAACCATTCCATAGCCAGCCACTGGCAGTAGCTGAGAGCTGTTGTCCAACAGATACATGTGACAGCCCTGAACATTTGCGTTGCTTAGCTCTGAGTGCACAAGTGCCCGACAAAATTCAGATGCGTTGTCGCTCTTAAGCAATGTGTCAAGAACTGACTCGATCGCCGCAAAGTCAATGCCCGGCGATTGCGCGGTAGTCATCATTCATACCTCCCCCAAGGTCAAAACCCGAATGTAGTACTAACCGTACATGCCCCTCCTGACAGACAAGTCCTATGTCCGGACATCAAATAGTCAAGTCTGTTTAGACCTGATGTCTTCACCGTGACGCACGCGAATCCCTCTAGTTACCTAGAACGTGAGGTCTTTTATCTCCGCCTGCTTGGTTGGCCGAGGTGAGATTTCACAATCCGGGGGTCATAAGGATTTTCGGGGAATAAACCAAGAAAGAAAGAGACATACATGTCTAAGAACCTAACCCGCAAGGGATTGGCTTTTGGTGCACTTGTTGCTCTCGGCTCGACTTTGATTGCAGGCGCTCCGGCATCTGCATTGGGTCAGGCAGACAACACATTTGTATCGCTAATCCCATCTGCTGGCTCTGAGTACACCGTGCTATCTGGCAACGGTAAAACTTTTGATCTAACAGCCAACGAATCTTCTACCGTTGCCGGTGGAAACGTTTCATTCCTAGTTGAGGACACAGACAGCAAGCTTGAACCTGTAGCTGCAAACACCACCAACTATGGCTTTACAGTTGACTCTTTTGCGGCTGGTACCGATGAAGTCGTTACCATCAACGAAGCAGGCCACACATTGAAGAATGGTGACGTAGTAATCATCACCGGACTGACCACTGTTTTGGACTCGACCAACGCCGAAGCTGCTGCTGCATCGATTAACAACGCCGCTCCGTACGTCATCTCTGACGTAGTTGCGAACGTGTCATTCAAGGTGACTGCTAAGTCTGCAGTTGCCGCTGCTATCGTCGCCGCTGACCCAGCGGGCGATGATGCAGTCCTTTTCGCAAAGCCAGACACAGGAACCATTGAGCTAGTGCGTTCAGCTCGTGCAACCAACGGATCATTCGTTGTGAACACAGGCGTTAACTCAGCATCAACCAACGAGACTCTTCGTCTTGTTCAGGGTGATGAAACCACCACGCGCACCGCAACTGTTACCGCTTGGGTGGACTCAAACGGTGACCGTGAAATCAACGGCACTGAGTATGCTTCACCATCACGTGTTGTTACCTTCAAAAAGAGCACCGAAGTTACTGCAACTGCAGCAATCGATGCTCCAACCGTTGGTGAAACTTCAATCGTGTCTCACATCACAACCACTCCAGCATTGAATGGTTCACAGATGAGCAACGGTGACGTTGACGGTTACGTAACCTTCCAGGGCAGCGCGACTGACTTCGATCCAGCAAACTCTGCTTCTGTTTTCAACTCGACTACTCGAGTTTGGGACGTAACTTACAGCCGCTCAATTGGTATTGACGCAATTGACTGGACCGATTCTTCTGACTCAAGCGTTGCTTCAACTGATTCAGCTGCTGCCCACGGCTTCGCCGTTGGGGAGACTGTAATTATTGCAAGCGGCGACAATGAATTGAACGATGGAACATTTGTTATCACCAGCAAGACCGATGACACATTCACCTACACTGATGCGACTGGTGCAGACACTACAAGTGACACCGGTACAGCAACAATTTCGATTGTCGCTGGCTCATACAGCGTTACCCCTAAGATCGGTTCAGACAAGATTGGTTCAGCTGCCTCAGTTGTAGTTGGTGCGGTCAAGGCTGCTACTGGTGCAACCACCGTCGTTGAAGGTGCAAACGTAAACAGCGCCGACAACGATGGTTCGGCTGATGTAACTGTCCGCGCAAAGACTCTTGCTGTTTCAGGTAAGTGGGCTTTCAAGGATGCTGACAAGGCTCTTGTCTCAGCAGGCCGCCCAGTCAAGATCACTGTTACTACCCTTACCGGCGTAACTGGTGTGAAGGTAAACGGCACCTCTGTAGTATCAGGTGACGTTGTTTCAGCAACTACTGATGCAAATGGTGAAGTTGTTGCAAACGTAACTGCTACTGCTGCGGTTGATGGCAACAAGCTTAAGCTCACCGCTGTGGCTGAGGGCGTCTCAGGAACTTCTGAGTACATTGAGTGGACCTGGTCAAACGGTACAAACTACCTATACGACTTGAACCACGCAGATTCTCTTTACCGCGCGATTTCAAAGGGTGGTTCATACACCTTTGATTTCGCTCTAGTTGACACCTGGGCACAGAACCTAACCACCGGTGACTACCGACTCAAGGTAGCCGTTGGCGGAAACACTGTTTCTGAGACTTACCCAGCACTGTCAAACGGCCGCGCATCTGTAACCGTAACTGATGCACAAATCGGAACCAGCAACGTAACCGTTGATGTCACTGTTCAGAAGAAGAACTCTTCTGGTACATGGGCCGCCGGCACCGTTGACAGCATCGTTCTACCTTCAGTAGTGAACTACGTTCTTGTTCCTACTTCAGGAACCGGTGCAGTAACCGCAACCTCAACTGACGTTACTGGTGACTTCACCACTGACGCTTTTGTAACTGGTGACACCCGAATCACCCAGGCTGCAGTTTCAGGCGACGGCTCAACCGGTACTACTGGTATCGAGATCACCGGTTCAGTAACCGACTCTCTAACTGGCGTTACTCGTCCGGGTGCAATTGTCACCATTTCAGGTGACAGCAGCTTGCTGTTCGTCTCAGGCGCTAAGGCATCAACTGGTTCTATCTCAATTGCTGCTTCATCTACTGGCACCTACAGCGTGCACGTGCGTTCAAACAAGGCACAGAAAGACACAGTTGTGACTGTTGCTTCTCTGGGTGGCACCAAGACCATCAAGATCACTTTTGATGTTGCTCTTGAAGACACCGCGTCGAACTTGACCATCACAGCACCTGCGCAGGTTGTTCCAGGCCGTACAGTCACCGTGAAGGTTGCACTAACCGACAAGTTCGGTAACGCAGTCATCACCGGCACCGGCAAGCGCACAGGTTCAACTACTCCATCAGTGAAGGTAACTTATGACGGTCCAGGTTACGTAACCTCGACCATCGCTACCACCACTGACGAAAATGGCTTGATTTCATTCGTTGTCCTTATGGGTGCGGCTGATTCAGGCGTCGGCACGGTTACCGCAAAGTACGACTCAAACGGTTCTGTTGCGGATGTAACAGGCACCACTGTTGTACTGAGCAAGACTGCAACCATCACTGTTGGTGCAGCAGCTCCTGCAGCAGTCGCAGCAGCAGCTTCTGGTTCAACTGGCAAGTTCTTTGCTTCAGTTTCCAACGCTGCTGGTAAGAAGGTTGTTGTTAAGGTTTCTGGCAAGTTCGTTACCAGCTTCACCGGTACCGCTGCTAAGAAGTCTGTTGCGATTGCTGCTCTAAAGGGCAACCGCACCGTAACCATCTACGTTGGTGGAACTCTAGTTCTAACCAAGTTGGTTACAATCAAGTAATTACCTAGTTACACAGGAATTCCCGGCTCTTCGGAGCCGGGAATTTCTTTTAACCAGGGTTATCGTTTGACTATGGCAAAGTACTCATACACCCAGCACCCACACGCATCAGAGCGGCAGCATTTGCCAACCCACAGCCACATCCGTGGACTAAACAACCGGATAGGTTTGTGGATCACCGAGCGGGTGGGCACAATGTGGGCGGCGTATGCCTTTGCGCTGCTGGCACTGATTAGCCTGCCGGCAGCCTTGGCAACCGGTGATGTGCGGGTGATTGTTGACTGGGTGGCGCAAACGTTTTTGCAGCTGGTGCTGGTATCGGTGATTATTGTTGGCCAGAACCAAATGAACCGTCAGGCAGAGATACGCGCTGAGGCCACCTATAAAGACGCCACAGCCCTGCTGCACGAGGTTCAGCAGTTGCAACAGCACCTAGCCCACCAAGACGCCCAAATAGAGCGCCTGCTGAAGGCTGTGGGGGCTAAGGGTTAGCTAGCCTGCTGAATCTTTGAGATAAGCCCTAGCGCGCGGCCCTGGGCCACGGCCTCTTGGCGGTTATCGGTGTTTAGGCAGCGGTAGATCTTTACCGACTCTTGGCGCACGGTTGACTCGCTCAGCAATAGGCGGCGAGCAATCTCGGCATTGGTTAGGCCCTCGGCCATAAACTCCAAAACCTTTACCTGGCGGGTGCTCATTTCTTCAACGCTTGGCTTGCCGCTAAAGGTTTGAACTCGAGCCTCTTTGCTGGCACGCTTTTCGTCTAGGTGATAGCCGGCAACCTTGCTAATTAGCGGCACAATCTCAGGGCTAATGTATTGCTCGGTGGTGCCTGGCTCCATTACCAAAACTGCCACTGCCTCAGGGATTCCGTTGTTGATCATCGGAATCGAGATTGATGCAGCGGTGGTCTCGGTCTCGGCAGCAAACTCTAAGTTGCGGGTCACCACGGCGTTCATGGCGTGCTCAAGGTAGTTGCTTGGTAGCTCGGCACCAAAGTAGGCCTCAGGCACCAGCTGGCCGGTTACATCAAGGCTGAGAATGTGGCAACCGCGGAACACATTGTTGGTGCCCGGTGCCAGAACCGCACGGCGGCAGACATCGGTTAGTGAGTCACTCTGCAACACAACGTCAAGCGCCACGCTCAGGTGGTCGAGGTCGTTGTTGAGGTTCTGGTTGTCGTTCATGCGGGGGACATTCTCTCTAATGTTGATGCAGTCGTGTGTCCCCCAACAACAACATTAGCCCAGACATGCCATTTACTGTTACGCCCAAAGCGCACAATACTCTGCGTAGTCCGGACATATCTCGGGTATTGGCCGTTTCTCAGGTTGGGGCGCTAGGTTGTCGGCGGGTTCTGCGAGAATAGTCCCATGCGCCTAATCATTGCCGAATGCTCTGTTGACTACGCAGGCCGGCTCAGCGCTCACCTGCCGCGGGCCAAGCGCCTGTTGGTCATGAAGGCCGATGGCTCTGTCTTGGTCCACTCTGACTCGGGTTCTTATAAGCCGCTTAACTGGATGAACCCGCCTTGCGTTGTCAGTTTTGTTGACCCAACCGATGACCAGGTTTCCATCGGTGTACAAGCCGTGTGGCGGGTGCAGCAGGTGAAGACTGATGACGTTTTGATGATCAGCATTTTTGAGGTGCTGAGTGAGTTTGAGCACGAGCTGGGCGAGGACCCTGGGTTGATTAAAGACGGCGTTGAAAAGCACCTGCAAGAGTTGCTGGCCGATCAGCTGCATCTGGTTGAAGAGGGTGCCAGCCTGATTCGTCGCGAATACTTTACGGCCATTGGCCCGGTAGACATTTTGCTGCGCGATGCAGCCGGTGGGGTAGTGGCCATTGAGCTCAAGCGCCGCGGTGACATCGATGGCGTTGAGCAGCTGACCCGTTACCTTGAGCTGTTGAATCGCGACCCTTTATTGGCCCCGGTTCGTGGCATTTTTGCTGCCCAAGAAATCAAACCTCAGGCCCGCAAGTTGGCCGAAGACCGCGGTATCGAGTGCTTGGTGCTCGACTACGACTCGATGCGCGGCATCGAAGACTCTGTGCCGAGGTTGTTTTAGTGCGGCGGCACGCAAAGAAGCACCACCCGGTTCGCTCAGAGATTGCCTCGAGCGGATACTTCAACCGGCTTGGCCCGGGGTTGGTTACCGGTGCGGCTGATGACGACCCATCGGGCATTGGCACATACTCGCAGGCTGGGGCTTCGGCTGGTTTTGGTTTTTTGTGGAGCACCTTTTGGTTGCTGCCGTTAGCATTTGCCGTTCAAGAGGCCTGTGCGCGGTTGGCGCTGGTTACCGGCCAGGGCTTGGCGGCCATTATCAAGTCGCGTTTGCCGCGCTGGGTGCTGGTTCTGGCTGTGGTTTTGGTGGCGGTGGCCAATACCGTGAACATCGCTGCCGATCTTTCAATCATGTCGGCGGCTCTTGGGCTTTTGGTGCCCATCAACCAGCTGTTTGGCGTGGTCATGTTTGCGGTTCTGCTGGCGCTATCTGAGTTGTTCATTCCCTATCACCGATACGCCAAGGTGCTGCGCTGGCTAACCCTCAGCCTGCTGGCTTATGTGGCGGTGCTGTTTGTTGCCGACATCGATTGGTCTGCGGTGGCGGTGGCCACACTGCTGCCGGGCTTTGGTTTCGAGAAGGCATCGATTGCCATGTTGTTGGCTTTGGCCGGCACAACCATCAGCCCTTACCTGTTCTTTTGGCAGGCGGCCGAAGAGATTGAAGAGCGCAACGAGAGCGGTTTGCGGGTGTCTGGCGTACACATGCGGGCCATGCGCGGTGATGTGTTTGCGGGCATGTTCACCGGGGTGTTCATCATGTTTGCCATCATGGTCACCGCCGGTGCCACACTGCACGCGCAGGGCATTACCCAGATAGAGTCTGCGGCTGATGCAGCTGCCGCCCTGGCGCCGATTGCCGGGCCATACGCTGGGTTGCTCTTTTTGCTGGGCATTTTGGGTGTGGGTTTGCTGTCGATTCCGGTGCTGGCCGGCTCTACCGCCTATGCAGTTGCCGAGACCTTTGGTTGGCGCGAGTCTCTCGAGTTGCAGCCTCGCCAAGCCAAGGCTTTTTACGGCGTAATTGTGCTTTCAATGTTGGTGGCGCTTGGACTTAATTTGGTTTCGATCCCGCCGGTCAACTTTTTGATTTTGGCTGCGGTGTTCAATGGTCTGGCTGCTCCGGTCTTGATGGTAATCGTCTGGGTGTTGGCTCGAGACAAACAGTTGCTTGGCCGATGGGCCTCACCGCGATGGTCGCAGGTGCTGCTCGGCTTTGCCGTTTTGGCTATGTTTGCCCTGCCGGTGCTGTGGTTGCTTGCGCCCTAGGTGCCGCCTCGTGTTTTGGTCGTTGCAATTTGTCGGCCCACCTCGCTAGTCTTTCGGTAATCGCTCCATCAAACCACTGGGGGTTCAAATGAATAACGATGAGTTTGTTTACGCGGTCATTGCCGACCACGTTCCTAGCGCAGAGCAGTTTGGGGCCATCATCACCCCCGATGCTCACGGCATCACCATGCTCGATCGGTGCATTCAGGCCATCGCTGATTACCCAAATAATGAAGACGATGAAGAGCTTGAAAACGGCAAGATTGACGTCACGATTGTTTTGTCCTCTAACGAGGCCGTGCTTGAGGCAGCTGCAGCAGCGGGTGCTGTGACCCATGTTTCGGGCAGCTTTTTGTCTCCTACTGAGATGATTCGCCACTACTTTCTCGAGGGTGATGTCATGATCGATGCTGAGTCGCCGACCTACATCGTTTTGGTCGATCCTCTGACCGCCGAGTATGGCAATCCAATGCTTTTGAGTGGTTTTCTTCGCGCAACAAACCTTGAACTCTAGTCCTTGAATTTCTGGGAATAAATTCTGACAAGCCCGGCTTTACTTGAATTATGAGTAAAACAGCTATCACTGCAGCCCCTATCCTTCCTGTTCTAGCCGAGCGCTGGAGCCCACGTGCGTATGACGCAACCCACGAGATTTCTCAGCACGAGCTTTTGTCTGTGCTTGAGGCAGCTCGCTGGGCGCCAAGCGGCAACAACACGCAGCCTTGGCGTTTCTCGGTTGCTACCCGCGGCACCGATTTGTTCGAGAAGATCCGCTCTGGCCTCGGTGGTTTCAACGCGGCTTGGTCACCAAACGCATCGGCTTACATCGCGGTTTCAGTAACCACTCACCACGCTGATGGTTCACCGGTCAAGAGCGCAAAGTTTGATGCCGGCTTGGCAACATCGCAGTTGGTTATTCAGGCGCACGAGCTTGGGCTACACGCACACATCATGGGTGGTATTGAGCACCAGGTTTTGACCGAGGCACTTGAGCTGCCTGCTGGTGTTGAGATTCTTGTGGTTATTACTCTGGGCAAGATTGCTCCGGCAACCAGCCTTGAGGGCCCGGCTTACGAGCGCGAGATTGCTCCGCGCACCCGCCTCGAGCTCGACGAAATCGTGCTCACCGGCAAGCCGTAAGTTTTAGTTTTCGCGAGGGGCCTGCCGGTTGGTGGGCCCCTCAAACTTTTGCTCAACTAATCCGAATTAGGCTTGTTATATGAACCCGGTAATTCACCTCGCGATTTCTGATGAGATCGCGACTTGGTATGACCAAATCGGTCCGTGGCTTTTTTACGGAGTGGTTTGGGGTTTGGTGTTTGCCGGCACCGGTTTGTTTGTCGGGGCTTTCGTTCCTTTCGTAACCGGTGATTCGCTGGTTTTTGCTGCTGGGTTGGTGGCGGCTGGTTCTGCCGGAACCGCGGCTGAGGTCAACATCTGGGTGATGGCAATTGGTGTTGGTGTTGCCGCTTGGCTTGGCGATCAAGTTGGTTATGCGCTTGGTCGGCATTTTGGGCGGCCTTACCTCGATAAGCGTGAGGGCAAGTGGTTGCGTTCGGCAATTGCCAAGTCTGAGGCGTTCTACAACGCTTGGGGTTGGTGGGCTGTGGTTATCTCGCGCTTCATGCCTTGGGCTCGAGTAATTGTGCCGGCAATTGCGGGTATCTCTCGCATGAACTACTACAAGTTTTTCAGTGCCAACTTGGTTGGTGCGCTCACCTGGGGCACCGGCCTTACCGTGACCGGTTACTTTGCGGCTTCAATTCCGGCGGTCAAGAACGCCTCTTACGCCATCGCCTTTTTCTTTATCTTGGCGTCTTTGGTTGCCGGTTTCCGGGCTTGGATGAAAAACCGCGCTGCTTAGTTCTTAACTAGTTGCCGATTATGTCGGCGTGGTTTGGCGATTTTTCGCGGGCATAAAACTCAAGTTCTTGGGCAGCCCAGCGGCCCCAAAATTCATCAGAGCCTTCGCGTTTGAGCCAACGCTCGTGGCGGGTTTCTTCGCCAACTTCCAGCCAAACTTTGATGTCCGCCAGTTCGGCAGCGGCTTCGCTGAGGGCTCCGCAGCCTTCAATAATCAGCGGTGTTCCGCCTCTAAATTCTCGCCAAGCACCTAGTCGTTCGATGGTTTCTCCGGTTTGCTCTGCTGCCCAGTCAAACTCGCGCCACTCAGCAACGGTTCTTTTTGCGGTTGGTCGCAGCACAAATCGCAGCATGTAGTCAGAGCCCTGTTCCAGTCCGTCCCAGCCCAGGTATAGGTCGTCCATGTGAACCACGCGTGGCAGTGAATCGCCCTCTTTAAACAGCCGGCGCTGCAAAAGGTCAGCCAGGGTTGATTTTCCAGAGCCTGCTCGGCCATCGATCAACACAATCGGGGTTGGGTTGCCGTCTTCAATCAGCTCAAGAATTTGGGCGGTTAGTGCATCAACCAATTCGGCTTGCTTGAGAGGTTCGCGGTTCTGCGCGTTCTCGCCCGCACCTGCTCCACTGCCCACGTTTGACTCGGGCAACACTAGATTTCGTAGATCACGTCAGGGTGGTTGTCAAAGCGGTAACCTCCACCACGAACGGTTCTGATGATGTCTTCGTAGCCGGCAATCTTTGCGCGCAGGCGTCGAATATGCACATCGATAGTTCTCTGGTTCGGTGCATTTTCCTCATCGCCCGACCACAAAATGTCGATGATTTCTTGGCGCGGAATCGTCGCGCCCTCGTGTGAAATCAGGTAGTTGATTAGGGCAAATTCTTTATAGGTGAGGTCGGCGTTTTCGCCGTCAACAAAGACCTTGTGGCGCTGGGCATCAACCACTAGGCCTTGGGTGTTGTCTTCTTCTTCAACGGTTTGCGCGTCAACAATTTTGTCAATCGCGCGTGGGTCGCGCAGCGCGGTTCTAACCACATCGATAGGCCTGCCGCCGGCACCTTTCGGCGCTAGGGCAACCGCTGCGTAAGTTTCGTTGGCTGCGGCCGGAACCACCTCGGCAACGGTCGCACGAAGTTTGGCCACCAATTCAGCCAGGCTGCTGCCGGCTGCTTTGGCGGTCTCTTCGTCTACGCCAACGTACAGCGCAAATCCGCGTGCTTCAGTGTTTGTCTCGCTCATCAGATTTCTAGGCTATCAGCGACAGGGCTCAGGTGGCCGTCAGCTGGCTCGGCCACACAGGGGTTACCTCTCGCGCGTTCAGTAAACCCCCACAAATTTGACCAACCTGGATAGTTTCGCCCCCGCCAACCTGCTCATAATTGCCCAATTTTGCCTATGCAAAAAGCCAACTTTGTTGGCCGTATCCATTCATCTCGATCGCGAATCAATCACCGCGTTTGTCCCCAGTGCTCGCTTTGCCTGTGAATCGATCAGCGCAAGATAATCGGTGTTCAAAAACTGATTTTGCCCACCAAAAAACTCTTTTGTCATCAAATGGTTCTTCACCAAGATGTTCAGCCAGCGCCTGGCCGTCACCTCGGCCACTTGGGCGTTTTCGGCCAGCTGACGAATCGACACAATCGGATACCGCGCCAAGCACCTAAGCAGGGCGGCCGAGCGGGTCAGCGGCACCAGTCGCGTCTCAATCAGAAACCGGTTCAGTTCTTCAAAGTGCTTCAAGACCGCTGCCTGCAGCTCAATCTGAAAGTTCGGGGTGGCGGCAAAATCCTTGTGGTTATCGATGTGCTTGCCTTCAAAGGCTCGTCGATGCACCGATAGTTTGCCCTGGGTGGTTTTAAAAATCACACCGATTACCACGTGGCAACAGGTGTCGATGATGTGGGTGAAGTCGATGTGCATGCGGGGAGGGTAGGCGTAATTGGACATGAGGTCAAATTATTTTGCCTACGCAAAAAGCTGATTGGTTTTTTGAAAGATGTGGAGAACCCAAGGACCGGAAAGCTCAGAAATCGGTCTAATTTGGCGGCCAACAAAAGTTGGCTTTTTGCCCATGCAAAATCTGGCAATTATGAATAGGTTGGCGGGGCGAACCTATCCAGATTGGTCAAATTTGTGGGGGTTTACTGAACCTCCGGAAGGTACTTACAGTGTGGCCGAGCCAGCTGACGGCCACAGCCAAAGTGTCCTCGGGGTTATTCAGCCAAACCGTACAAACGGTCGCCCGCATCACCAAGGCCAGGCACGATGTATCCGTGTTCGTTCAAGCGCTCATCGAGAGCGCCGAGCACGAGCTTGACATCTTTACCGTGAACGTGCGCTTCAAGAGCAGCAACACCCTCAGGTGCACCCAATAGGCACACGGCAGTCACATCTGTGGCACCGCGTTCAAACACATAATCAATCGAATCGATCAGGGTTCCGCCAGTAGCCAACATCGGGTCAATCAAGAACACCTGGCGGCCGCTCAGGTCATCTGGCAAACGGTTTGCGTAGGTCACCGGCTGCAAAGTTTCTTCATTGCGCTTGATGCCCAAGAAACCAACGGTTGCGGTAGGCAGCAACTTGGTCATGCCCTCTAGCATTCCAAGACCAGCACGCAGAATCGGCACGATAATCGGGCGAGGCTTTGCCAACTTCACACCGTCAAAAGTCGTGACTGGGGTTTCAATCTGAACCTTCTCAACGCGGACATCGCGGGTGGCCTCATAGGCCAAAAGTGTCACCAGTTCTTCAACCAACTGACGGAACACCGGAGACGGGGTGTTCTTGTCACGCAAGATGGTGAGCTTGTGGGTGATTAGAGGGTGATCGGCAATGTGAACTCGCATACTCTTAAGACTATGGATTACCCAGCACTCATGGAAATCGCGCTCGCCGAAGCGGCCAAATCTGGCAACGATGTTCCGGTAGGCGCAATCATCATTGATGCCGACGGCAATAAAATTGCCAATGCTCACAACAATCGTGAAGTAACCAATGATCCGACTGGGCATGCCGAGCTAATTGCTATTCGTGAAGCAGCTGCCCTTCTCAAGGACTGGCGCCTGACCGGCTGCACACTGATAGTGACCCTAGAGCCGTGTGTGATGTGTGCCGGTGCCATTGTTGCCGCCCGAATTCCGAAGGTTGTATTCGGTGCATGGGATGACCGCGTTGGTGCATCCGGATCTCTATACGACCTCCTAAGAGATTCAAGACTCGGGAACCCGGTTGAAGTTATCGGGGGAGTACTAGAAGACCAAGCCGCCGCCCAACTAAAGCAATTTTTTGCAGATAGGCGCTAATCAATTGACCTACACAACTGTCCTGTGGGACCTAGACGGAACCATTGTTGACTCAGCCCCCGGCATTTTCGAGTCTTTCATTCACACCTTTACTACCCTCGGTTTGCCGGTGCCTCCGGTTGATGAGATGCGCTCGTTCATGGGCCCACCGCTGCCAGTAACTTTTGGTGAGATCCTTGGCTTTGAACCGGCGCTTGCCGCCGAGTGCCTGAACGTCTACCGAGAGAAATACCTTCGCGGTGGCGGTGCCCAAAACTGCCAACTTTTTCCGGGTGTTGTTGACCTCGTCGAGCGCAATCGTGATGCCGGCCGGGCAAACTCACTCGCCACATCCAAGGGGCTTTCGGGTGTTGAAGTTATCGGTGAGATGTTTGGAATCTTGGACCTCTTTGACGTTCTGGGAACCGCCTCAAACGACCAGACCCGCAGTGCCAAAAAAGACGTTGTCACTTACGCCCTCGATGAACTACAAAAACAGGGCGCTGACCTAACCCGCACGGTTTTGATTGGTGACCGCATTCACGATGTTGAAGGCGCGCGCGAGCACGGCATCGATGTGATTTTGGTCAAGTGGGGTTATGGCAATCAGTCCGAGTGGGCCGAGGCAGATGCGCTCGCCGAAACCCCCGAGCACCTAGCCGAATTGCTCGGGCTTTAGTAGTAACCAAGTCAGTTGAAAGTCCTTAGGCGGATACTCTCAATAAATCTGGCTCAAGGTAAATAACGCGTGTTGCCGGAACAGCCGCACGAACATTTGCTTCAGCCGCATCGATGGTTTTGACGATAAATTCAGCATCGTCGCCGGCAGCGATTGCAATCTTGGCACCAAGCATCAATTCATCTGGGCCCAAATAAAGAGTCTTCATGTGAATCACCGATTGCACACCTGGAGTGGCCATCAAGGCCCCGCGAATCGCGGCAGCGTCTTCAGCAGTGGCGCCCTCGCCGACCAAAAGGCTAGAGGTTTCGAAGCCCAAAACAATTGCAACCAGAACCAGCAGCACACCAATAGCCAGTGTTCCGATCGCGTCCCAGATTGGATTATGGGTGATAACCGTGAGCCCAACACCGGCAAATGCCAGAACCAGACCAATCAGTGCGGCAAGGTCTTCGAGCAAGATCACCGGCAGCTCTGGGCTCTTGGCTCGACGGATAAATTCAACCCACCCTTTGCCGTGACGAACATGGTTGGCCTCTTTTACAGCAGTGCGCAAACTAAAACTCTCGAGCACAATCGCGGTAGCCAACACAACTAGCGGCAACCAAACCACCTCTAGTTCGTGTGGATGTTGCAGTTTAGAAATGCCCTCGGTAATCGAGAACAATCCACCGACAGAGAACAGCACAATCGACACCATGAATGCGTAGATGTATCGGCTGCGGCCATAACCAAAAGGATGCTCTGGGGTTGCTGCTCGACGTGAACGCTTGCCGCCAACAATGAGCAGAATTTGGTTGCCAGAGTCAGCTAGTGAGTGGATTCCCTCGGCCAACATCGAGGCTGATCCCGAGAAAAACGCTGCGATGAACTTGGTGATTGCAATGCCGATGTTTGCCAGCAGCGCTGCAATGATGGCGCGCATAGAACCCTCTGTACTCATGTGTAGTAGCCTATTTGACGGTTACGTGTCCGAGCGGCCGAAGGTGCAACTCTCGAAAAGTTGTGTGGGTGAAAGCCCACCGTGGGTTCAAATCCCACCGTAACCGCCACTTTTATAAAGGGGGCTCAAAATGAAACGACTCCTAACTGGGCTTGCCCTGATCGCCGGCACGACTTTGCCGCTGACCGGCTGCGTAATTTTTGTGCCGTATCCGGTGCCCACTTCGGTGCCTGGCCCAACTCACTCCGACCCTCCATTCAACTTCGATGAAGTTGCAGCCGAAACCTTGGAGTTTGCCAAGACGCTAATCGGACTTGAAGAGCAGGATGCGATTCGAGCAATCGAGGCCCGCGGTTACGAGTACCGCGTAGTTGAACGCGACGGCGAATCGTTCCCAGTCACTCTCGACTATCGCCCGACCAGAATCAATCTTTCAATCGAGGGGCTCATCGTTGTTGACGTCAACGTGGGCTAAGCCAAAAAGATTCATGGCCGCATTGGTGGCCGGCTTGCTTGCGACTATTTCGCTAACCGGATGTGCTTCAAGAACCGAGCCTCTTGTCGAGCAGTTGGCCACCAACTCGGGCCTCGAGCATTTCACACTGCTTGAAGAAAGCACCGAGGGCGATTGCGGAGGTCTGGTCGTTTGTGCCGACCGGTATTACGAACTTGCCTTCACGGCGCCAATTTCGGTAGAGCCAAATCAGATTTGCACCGATGTTTTGGCGTTCGCAGCTCGTTTCCAGGCAGACGGTTATTCGCGAGACTCGCAGTACCCAACGGCAAGCAACCTTGCCTCAAACGAGGTAGCAGCCCAGCAATTTTGCCTCACAACAATGAGCACAGAGCTGATCAACTGGGATCAAACAACTTTTTACAGCGGTGTCATGTTTTATCTGCCTGGCCAGGATGACGGTCTGGCAAAAATTGTGACTTTGCGCAGAAGCATTGATGACTTGTACGTGCTGACCATTGGCTTTAGTCGTGACCCCAACCGAGGTGAAAACCCAGCAAACTGGACCTACACCGATGCCCCAGCGGTCGCACTAACCCAGGTAGAACTTGACGATGACAACGACTTTGCCAAGATTGCCCACGAAACCATGCAGTTTGCGATCACGGTAATCGGCATGACTGAGGCAGCGGCCATCCAGGCAATTAAAGAAGCAGGCTACAGCCACCGAATTGCAGAGCGCGATGGCAAGCAATTTGCCCTCACCGAGGACTATTCGCCGCAGCGAATCAACCTGCTGGTGCGTGACAACAAAGTCTTTGATGTTTGGGTTGGTTAGGCACGGCCGTCTGTAAGACTTAGACCATGGCGCAAATCGTTTTGACCCCAACTCACCTTGAGCTCAAGCTCACCACTGCCGAGCGCATTTTTGCCGTGCACGGCGACCTATCGATTCCCGCCGCTCTGGTTCGCGGTGCAAATGTAGCGTCGCCAGATGTGTGGAAGACCCTTGGCCTGCGCATTCCGGGCACCGGCGTGCCAATGTTCCTCTATTACGGCAGCTTCTGGCGTGCGGGCAAAGCCGGCGGCTGGACTTTCTCGCTCTGGCGCGCTAACCGACCATCAGTCGAGATCAACTTGGCCACCGGCAAAGGCAACCGCTTCAAGCGCCTGGTAATTGCAGTTGACGATGCTCAGGTTTGGGCCGACACCATTAATGACGCTCTAGTCAGTTGCTAATGCAATCTACGCCGGTTGCAATAGTTGGAGTCCACCTGGCCCAAAAGGGGCTATTTGGAGCCAAAACCTGCGATTTAAAGCGCATATCACGGCAAAAGGGAGCATTCAAGGCCCTTGACGCCAAGTTCAGGGCTGATTATGGGGTTGGCCTAGAAACCACCGCATCAAGCACCGGTCGTGAGCCATGCGTTTTGGCCAAATTTGAAGACGGTTCAACATCGATGCTGCTTGATGCCCGAGACCTGGCCACCATCGATGGATCCATGGAAAGCTTCGAAAAAACTCTGCGCGCCAAGCTGTTTTTGTTCTTTTAGCACCGATTCGAAAAACTCAGCGTATTTACAGAAAATTTGTTTACAACCGTTCTATAACGGCGATAGACTAAACCTTTGCTCCCAAACACCCCGCATGCATATTTTGGCTGCGCGCGTGACCGCATATTGAGGCGTCACCGGTTTTAGGTTGCGATTTTTCACCCCATCTATTTATCAAGTCGCGATTGATGAATAGCAGTATTCCTTGGAGGAACATTGGCTGCGAAGAACGCAAAAACCATGAAGAACGATCGTCTGGCAAAACGCCTTAGCTTTGCTAAGTCACCAGAACCTATCGAACTTCCAGATCTATTGAGCCTGCAGACCGAGAGCTTTGACTGGCTCGTCGGTAACCCTGCATGGCGTGAAAAAGAAGGTCCAGCCGCTAAGACTGGTCTAGAGGAAATCTTCGAGGAGATCTCTCCAATCGAAGACTCATCAAACTCGTCACAAGACGCAAAGATGGGCCTTACCTTCGGAAACCCAGAGCTCTACGACCCGTCATACACCCCTGACGAGTGCAAGACCAAGGGCAAGTCATACACCCAGCCGCTTTACATCAAGGCTGAGTTCACCAACTACCTAACCGGTGAGATCAAGTCTCAGACCGTGTTCATGGGTGACTTCCCAGTCATGACCGAAAAGGGCACCTTTGTTATCAACGGCACCGAGCGTGTTGTTGTTTCACAGCTTGTCCGCTCACCTGGTGTTTACTTCTCTGTTTCAACCAACACCACCGGTAACCTCGATGTTCGTAACAACAAGGCTCAGATCATCCCTAGCCGCGGTTCTTACCTAGAGTTCCTAACCGAGTGGGTACGCGATGACCGCAAGCCAATCGCTCGCTTCGGCCAGCCAATTATCCAGGTTCAGGTTGACCGCAAGACCAAGGTCTCAGCAACCATCTTCCTAAAGGCTCTTGGCCTAACCGAAGACCAGATCCGCGACGAGTTCAAGGACATCGAGTCAGCTGTAAAGGCTGGCGCGCCAAACTGGACTTTCGACCTTGACCTAATTGAGAACACCTTGGCTTATGACAAGTCAAAGGTCTTCGCAAACCCAATCATCACCAAAGAAGACGCGCTTCGTGAGTTGTACCGCAAGGTACGCGGCGAGACCGCAGGTGCTGAGGTTTCAGAAGCATGGTTGAAGTCAACCTACTTCGAGTCAAAGCGCTACAACTTGGCAAAGGTTGGTCGTCACAAGCTCAACCGCAAGCTAGGTCTAAACGTTGACGCAGCTCAGAACACCCTGACCGTTGAAGACGTTGTAGCTACCCTCAAGTACCTACTTCTATTCGACCAGCAGATCGCTAACTCAGCTGCCATCTCAACCGGTGCTCGCCTAGAGTTCCCAGTCAAGATGGGTGGCAAGACTGCCAAGATTGCTGTTTCTTCTGACGACATCGATGACTTCTCTAACCGCCGCATCCGCAGCGTTGGCGAGCTTATCCAGAACCAGGTCCGCATCGGTCTAAGCCGTATGGAGCGCGTGGTTCGCGAGCGTATGTCAACTCAGGACATCGAGGCAATCACCCCACAGACCCTGATCAACTTGCGCCCAGTCGTAAGCGCGATCAAGGAGTTCTTCGGTGCTTCACAGCTTTCACAGTTCATGGACCAGAACAACCCACTGGCAGGCCTCGCACACAAGCGTCGTCTATCAGCGCTTGGTCCTGGTGGTATCGCTCGTGAGCGTGCCCAGATGGAGGTCCGTGACGTTCACCCTTCTCACTACGGACGTATGTGTCCTGTTGAGACTCCTGAAGGTCCAAACATTGGTCTTATCGGTTCGCTAACCGCTTATGCACGTATCAACGCATTCGGCTTCATCGAAACCCCTTACAACAAGGTTGTAAACGGCAAGGTTTCAGGCAAGATCGAGTACCTAGATGCAGCTGCTGAGCAGGGCAAGGCAATCGGTGCGGCTGAGACCCCACTAAACGCAGACAAGACCTTCGCAAACAAGAAGGTATTTGCTCGCTACCAGGGTGACGTTGTTGAGGTTGACGCAGAAGACGTTGACTACCTAGACATCTCACCTCGCCAGCTAGCATCTGTTTCAACCTCTTTGATTCCGTTCCTTGAGCACGACGACTCGTCTCGTGCGCTTATGGGTGCCAACATGCAGCGTCAGGCAGTTCCACTGCTTCGCTCAGACTCACCATTCGTAGGTACCGGTATGGAGCGCGTAGCCGCAATCGACTCTGGCGCAGTTGTCGTCAACGAGCTTGCCGGTGTTGTTGCTGAGGTTTCTGCAGACGTAATCACCATTCAGACTGACAAGGGCGGCGTAAAGGAATACGTTCTTCGTAAGTTCGACCGTTCAAACCAGGGCACTGCCATCAACCAGCGAGTAATCGTTGAGGCTGGTCAGCGCGTTGAGGCCGGCGAGGTTCTTGCCGATGGTCCTTCAACTGACTTGGGTGAGCTTGCTCTTGGTAAGAACCTTCTAGTGGCATTCATGCCATGGGAGGGTCACAACTTCGAGGACGCGATCATCCTGAGCCAGAACTTGGTCAAGGAAGACACCCTTTCTTCAATTCACATTGAAGAGTATGAGGTTGACGCTCGCGACACCAAGCTTGGTAAAGAAGAGATCACCGCTGACCTACCAAACGTTTCGCAAGAGGCTCTTGCTCAGCTAGACGAGCGCGGCATCATCCGCATCGGTGCTGAGGTTCGCCCTGGCGACATCCTGGTCGGTAAGGTAACCCCTAAGGGTGAGACCGAGCTTTCAGCTGAAGAGCGTTTGCTCCGTGCCATCTTCAACGAGAAGTCTCGCGAAGTTCGCGACACCTCACTGAAGGTTCCTCACGGCGAGCAGGGCACCGTTATCGGTGTCAAGGTGTTCGACATCGAGGCTGGCGACGACGAGCTAGGTGCCGGTGTAAACCAGCGCGTAGTAGTTCACATCGCACAGAAGCGCAAGATTACCGAGGGTGACAAGCTTGCTGGTCGTCACGGTAACAAGGGTGTTATTTCTAAGATCCTTCCGGTCGAAGACATGCCATTCATGGAAGACGGAACCCCGGTTGACGTTGTTCTAAACCCACTGGGTATTCCTGGTCGTATGAACTTCGGTCAGATCCTTGAGACCCACCTTGGCTGGATCTCAAAGCAGGGTTGGAACGTTGAGGGTGTAGCAAAGTGGGCCGACAGCATGGTTGACGCAATGCGTTCAGCTGAGCCTGGCACCAAGGTTGCAACCCCGATCTTCGACGGCGCTTCAAAGGACGAAATTGTTGGTCTTCTAAAGTCAACCCTGCCTAACCGTGATGGTCAGCGCTTGGTTAAGGAGACCGGTAAGGCTCGTCTATTCGATGGCCGTTCAGGTGAGCCGTTCCCAGAGGACATCTCAGTTGGTTACATGTACATCTTGAAGCTCCACCACTTGGTAGACGACAAGATCCACGCCCGTTCAACCGGTCCTTACTCAATGATTACTCAGCAGCCACTTGGTGGTAAGGCTCAGTTCGGTGGTCAGCGATTCGGTGAGATGGAAGTTTGGGCCCTACAGGCATACGGTGCTGCGCACACCCTGCAGGAGCTTCTAACCATCAAGTCTGACGACATTACCGGTCGTGTGAAGACCTATGAGGCAATCGTTAAGGGTGAGAACATCCAGGCTCCTGGTATCCCAGAGTCATTCCGTGTTCTTGCCAAAGAGATGCAGTCGCTAGCTCTAAACGTTGAGGTTCTCAACGCTGCTGGCCAGGTTGTTTCTCTAAAGGAAGATGACTTCGAGTCAGACCGCGCTGCGGAAGAGCTCGGCATCAACCTTTCACGCAACGAATCATCATCGGTCGACACCGAATTCACCGGTTTCTAAGAGATTTAGGAAAGAGAAGAAATCATGGAAGTTGAAAACTTCGACGCTCTCCGAGTTGGTCTAGCCACCTCAGAAGACATCCGCTCTTGGTCAAACGGTGAAGTAAAGAAGCCAGAGACCATCAACTACCGCACCCTAAAGCCTGAAAAGGACGGTCTTTTCTGTGAAAAGATCTTCGGTCCTACCAAGGACTGGGAGTGCAGCTGTGGCAAGTACAAGCGTGTCCGCTTCAAGGGCATCGTTTGTGAGCGCTGTGGTGTTGAGGTAACCAAGTCATCTGTGCGCCGTGAGCGCATGGGTCACATCGAGCTTGCTGCTCCGGTTACCCACATCTGGTACTTCAAGGGTGTTCCTTCACGTCTTGGCTACTTGCTAGCCATGGCTCCAAAGGACCTTGAGAAGATCATTTACTTTGCGGCCTACCGCGTGATGTCAATTCACCACGAAGACATCACCCTTGACCGTGCACTTATCAAAGAAGACTACGTTCACCGTTTGAACACTCTTCTTGAGTCTCGCCAGGATGAAATGCTGGCTGTTGCTCAGGCCGAGTACGACGCACTGAACGCTCTTGGTCTTGCTCTAGAGCCATCAATCAAGGTTTGGGAAGCTCCGGTCTGGGTTGACGCTCAGTTCGCGAAGACCATCGAGCAGTTGGTTGAAGCTGAAGAGAAGAACCCAGAGGGCTTCTGGGGCAAGAAGGCTGTTGCCGCTGCTGAAGAGGCTGCCGACAACGAGCAGTTGCCAGTAGTTCGCACTCCTGCAGAAGAGAAGCAGATCAAGCAGCTTCTTTCTGAGTTCAAGAAGAAGACCGACAAGATCGTTAAGGAATACGCTCGCGTTGAGCGCCCAGCTAACCTCCAGAAGGAGCAGCTAGCTTGGCGTCTATTCTTGACCGTTAAGTCAGGCGACCTAATCCAGAACGACGTCATCTTTGACCACTTCGACTACAGCTTCGGCGAGTACTTCGACACCTCAATCGGTGCCGAGGCAGTACAGCGCGTTCTTGCTGAGTTTGACCTTGATGCAGCTGCTGCCGAGCTTCGTGAGCAGATTGCAACCACCAAGGGTTCAAAGCAGACTCAGGCAATCAAGCGCCTCAAGGTTGTTCAGTCATTCATCGGTTCAAGCACCCCACCAACCTCAATGGTCCTAGACGTTCTGCCGGTTCTTCCGCCAGAAATCCGTCCTATGGTTCAGCTTGATGGTGGCCGCTTTGCTACCTCTGACCTAAACGACCTATACCGTCGTGTGATCAACCGCAACAACCGTCTAAAGCGCTTCATCGATCTCGGTGCAGTTCCAAAGACCATCCTTAACAACGAGAAGCGCATGCTTCAAGAGGCAGTCGATGCTCTATTCGACAACGGTCGTCGTGGCCGTGCAGTTACCGGTACCGGTAACCGTGCCCTGAAGTCGCTATCTGACTTACTAAAGGGTAAGCAGGGTCGTTTCCGCCAGAACCTTCTAGGTAAGCGCGTTGACTACTCAGGTCGTTCGGTTATCGTTGTTGGTCCTCAGCTGAAGCTGCACCAGTGTGGTCTTCCAAAGCTGATGGCACTCGAGCTCTTCAAGCCATTCGTAATGAAGCGCCTTGTTGACCTGGGCCTAGCTCAGAACATCAAGTCTGCAAAGCGCATGGTTGAGCGTTCACGTCCGCAGGTTTGGGGTGTTCTAGAAGAAGTTATTCGCGAGCGTCCAGTTCTGCTAAACCGTGCACCTACCCTTCACCGTCTAGGTATCCAGGCCTTCGAGCCTCAGCTAGTCGAAGGTAAGGCAATCCAGCTTCACCCGCTCGTTTGTGCTGCGTTCAACGCTGACTTCGATGGTGACCAGATGGCAGTTCACCTTCCACTATCTGTAGAGGCTCAGGCTGAGGCTCGTATCTTGATGCTTGCTTCAAACAACATCTTGAAGCCTTCAGATGGTCGTCCAGTTGCTGTACCTACTCAGGACATGATCATTGGTCTATTCCACATGACCACCCTGAAGGAGGGCGCAGTCGGCGAGGGCAACCTATACGGTTCAATCGCAGAAGCCACCATGGCTTACGACGCAAAGGCACTTGACCTACAGGCCAAGGCTCGCATCCGTTTCGAAAAGAACGGTGAGCTAAAGCTTCACGAGACCACACTTGGCCGTGCGCTATTCAACCAGGCCCTGCCTGACGCGTACGACTACCAGGAGCTACAGGTTGGCAAGAAAGAGATCGGAAAGATCGTTGCTGAGCTTGTAGAGAAGTTCTCACGTGTTGAGGTTGCACAGTCTCTAGACCGCATCAAGGATGCCGGTTTCCACTGGGCAACTCGCTCGGGTGTATCGATGTCTATTGCTGACGCAAACTTCGACGCATCTGGTGCATTCGACAAGGCTCGTTCAAAGATGATCATCGATGGCGAGAAAGAGCACACCAAGATTCAGGAAGCGTTCGACAACGGTCTGAAGTCTGACCTAGAGCGTCGTGACGAGCTAGGTGCTCTTTGGTTCAAGCGCACCAACGAGATCCAGAACTTGCTTCAGGAGTCAATCCCTGCTGACAACGCAATCTTCAAGATGGTGACATCTGGTGCACGTGGTAACTGGCTACAGATCCGATCAATCATCGGTATGCGTGGCCCAGTAGCTACCTCATCTGGTGACTTTGCTCCGATGCCTGTGAAGGGTAACTACCTTGTAGGTCTAACCGCCAACGAGTACTTCATCAACGCAACCGGTGCCCGTAAGGGTAACGCTGACACCGCGATGAAGACTGCTGCTGCCGGTTACCTAACCCGTCGTCTAGTTGACGTTGCCCAGGATGTTATCGTTCGCGAGCACGACTGTGGCACCAACAAGGGTCTAGAGAAGTCTCTAAAGGACATCGATGGCAACTGGGATGAGCAGACTATTGAACTGTCTGTTCTACACCGTGCGCTGCAGAACGATGTTCTAGTTGGCAAGAACGTAATCGCTAAGGCTGGTCAGACTGTTGACCAGAAGCTAGTGGATGCATTCAAGGCTGCTGACGTTGAGTCTGTATCTGTTCGTTCAGTGCTTACTTGTGAGTCACTGCAGGGTGTTTGTGCACTTTGCTACGGCATCTCACTTGCAACCGGTGACGCAGTTGAGCTTGGTGAGGCCATCGGTATCATCGCTGCTCAGTCAATTGGTGAGCCTGGAACCCAGCTAACCATGCGTACCTTCCACACCGGTGGTGCTGCATCGTCAGCTAAGAAGCAGACCATTCTGAAGTCAATCGGTGGTCAGAAGGTTCGTGTTGAGCGTCTGATCTCGTATGACATCACCCAGGGTCTGAACGGTGTTACCGACCTTCTAGAAGCACGTGTTGGTTGGCGCCAGCAGGGCAAGGTTGCCGTTATGGCATTCTGGCCTGGCACCGTCGACATCGTTGAGGTTCCAACCTCAGGTGGCGCAAAGAAGTTCGACATCTACGTTCGTCCGAACGGTGAGGCCGCTGAGAAGGCAGCTGAAGACCTGGCTAACCAGTACTCATTCAGCCGCACTACCTCAAAGACCTTCAAGAAGCTGTCTCCATACAGCCCAATCACCTCAGTTTCAAACCCAGATGACCTCTTGGTCGAAAAGGGTGAGGTTGTAAAGGCCGGAGACTACCTAGTTGACGGAACCCCGATCCCACACGAAGTTCTAATGGTTAAGGGTGCTCGTGAAGCAGCCGCCGAGATCATCCGTGGTGTTCAGGCAATCTATGGCTCACAGGGTGTGCCTCTGCACGACAAGCACCTTGAGGTTATTGTTCGTCAGATGCTAGGTAAGGTCACTGTTATTGACAGTGGTGACACCGACATGCTTCCTGGTGAGATCATCGACCGCAACCGCTTCACCGCGATCAACCGCGCTGCAGTTGGCGAAGGCAAGAAGCCTGCGTCAGCTCGTCAAGAAGTAATGGGTATGACCCGTGCTTCATTGGCTGCGCAGTCATGGCTATCTGCTGCTTCGTTCCAGGAGACCACCCGAGTTCTAACTCAGGCAGCTCTTGACCGTCGCGAAGACCCACTAGTTGGTCTAAAGGAGAACGTCATCATCGGTAAGCTCATCCCAGCTGGTACCGGTCTTAAGGTTTACCGCAACATCACTGTTGAGGCCACCGAAGAGGCTAAGGCTGAGAAGTACCCGAACCGCATTTGGGCTGATTCAGTGGAGTCTTCAGACTTCTCAGATGACTTCAGCGCAACCGATTTGAGCTTCACTTCGATCGAGTCTTACTCAGAAGAGAAGTAGTAGTCCAAAAAACCATTTGACCCACCGGAGCCTTTTCAGGTAGTCTTGGAAGGACGTGTGCTAAAGCATACGTATCGCCCTTGCTAGCAAACAATTGCTCCGGTGGGCCAAGAAACTTTCGCAGTACCAATCTGGACCGCAAAAGTATGTTTTCAAAACAGCAGCATCTGGTACAAACGTGCCGGATTTAACAAGGAGAAGTTGTGCCAACAATTCAGCAGTTGGTCCGCAAGGGTCGCACGCCGAAGGTCTCAAAGTCAAAGACCCCGGCTCTAAAGCAGAGCCCGCAGCGTCGTGGCGTGTGTACTCGTGTGTACACCACCACCCCAAAGAAGCCAAACTCAGCGCTACGTAAGGTAGCTCGTGTCAAGCTATCGAACGGTATCGAAGTTACCGCTTACATCCCAGGCGAGGGTCACAACCTGCAGGAGCACTCAATGGTGCTTGTTCGCGGTGGTCGTGTTAAGGACCTTCCAGGTGTTCGCTACAAGATCGTTCGTGGTGCACTAGACACCCAGGCAGTTAAGAACCGTAAGCAGGCTCGTAGCCAATACGGTGCAAAGAAGGGTAAGTAATCTAAATGCCACGTAAAGGCCCAGTTACTAAGCGTCCAGTTGTAGCCGACCCGGTATACAGCTCACCAGTAGTCTCACAGCTAGTGAACAAGATTCTGCTTGACGGCAAGAAGTCAATCGCAGAGTCAATCGTTTACGGCGCTCTTGAGGGTGCAAACAACAAGTCAGGTACTGACGCTGTTGTTCTTCTAAAGAAGGCTCTAGACAACGTGCGTCCAACCGTTGAGGTTCGTTCACGCCGCGTTGGTGGTTCAACCTACCAGGTTCCAGTTGAGGTAAAGGCACACCGTGCCAACACCCTAGCTATGCGTTGGTTGGTTAGCTACGCAAAGGCTCGTCGCGAGAAGACCATGACCGAGCGTCTAATGAACGAGATCCTTGACGCATCTAACGGTCTTGGCGCAGCTGTAAAGCGTCGCGAAGACACCCACAAGATGGCCGAGTCAAACAAGGCTTTCGCACACTACCGCTGGTAAAAACTTCGTACCTCCGCTCGTTAACCCTGGGTTAATTGGGCGGAGGTACTTTTTTCTTTATTCAACAAAAACAAACTCCCGGAGGACACCGTGGCACAAGACGTGCTTACCGACCTAAACAAGGTTCGCAACATCGGCATCATGGCTCACATTGACGCTGGTAAGACAACTACCACTGAGCGAATCCTGTTTTACACAGGTATCACCCACAAGATTGGTGAAGTTCACGATGGTGCTGCGACCATGGACTGGATGGAGCAGGAGCAGGAACGCGGTATTACCATTACCTCGGCTGCGACCACCTGTTTCTGGGACAAGAACCAGATCAACATCATCGACACCCCAGGTCACGTTGACTTCACCGTTGAGGTAGAGCGCTCACTTCGCGTTCTCGACGGCGCTGTTGCAGTGTTCGACGGTAAAGAGGGTGTTGAGCCTCAGTCTGAGACCGTATGGCGCCAGGCTGACAAGTACGACGTTCCTCGTATCTGTTTCGTAAACAAGATGGACAAGCTAGGTGCTGACTTCTACTTCACCGTAGACACCATCATCAACCGTCTTGGTGCAAAGCCACTAGTAATTCAGATCCCAATCGGTGCTGAGTCAACCTTCGAAGGTGTTGTAGACATCGTTCAGATGAAGGCTCTTACCTGGCGCGGAGACGTCGAAATGGGCGCGAAGTACACCGTTGAAGAGATTCCAGCTGACCTAAAAGAGAAGGCTGACCACTACCGCACCGTTCTTCTAGAGACCGTTGCTGAGACAGATGAAGCCCTTATGGAGAAGTACTTCGGTGGCGAAGAGCTTACCGAGAAGGAAATCAAGGGCGCTATCCGCAAGCTAACCGTGAACTCAGAGATCTACCCAGTTCTTTGTGGTTCTGCGTTCAAGAACAAGGGTGTTCAGCCAATGCTTGACGCCGTTGTTGACTACCTACCGTCACCACTTGACGTTGCAGCTGTTGAGGGTGGAGACCCAGACAACGAAGAAATCCGTCTAACCCGCGAGCCAAAGTCTGACGCTCCATTTGCAGCTCTTGCGTTCAAGGTTATGACCCACCCATTCTTCGGTCGTCTTACCTACATCCGCGTTTACTCAGGTCACGCAGACTCAGGTGCTCAGGTTGTTAACTCAACCAAGGGCAAGAAGGAGCGCATCGGAAAGCTATTCCAGATGCACGCCAACAAAGAAAACCCAGTTGACTCTGTAACCGCTGGCCACATCTACGCGGCTATCGGTCTAAAGGACGTAACCACCGGTGACACCCTTTGTGACCCAGACAACCAGATTGTTCTAGAGTCAATGACTTTCCCAGAGCCAGTTATCTCGGTTGCTATTGAGCCAAAGACCAAGGGCGACCAGGAGAAGCTAGGTCTTGCAATTCAGAAGCTTTCTGAAGAAGACCCAACCTTCCGCGTTGAGCACGACCACGAGACCGGCCAGACCGTTATCTCAGGTATGGGTGAGCTTCACCTAGACATCCTGGTTGACCGTATGCGTCGCGAGTTCAAGGTTGAGGCAAACGTTGGTAAGCCTCAGGTTGCTTACCGCGAGACCCTAAAGCGCGTTGTTGAGAAGTATGACTACACCCACAAGAAGCAGACCGGTGGTTCAGGTCAGTTCGCGAAGATCCAGATCAAGCTTGAGCCTATGGAAGTTGAAGGCGAAAAGACTTACGAATTCGTGAACGCTGTTACCGGTGGTCGCGTTCCTCGCGAGTACATCCCGTCGGTTGACGCAGGTATCCAGGACGCAATGCTTGTCGGTACCCTTGCTGGTTACCCAGTAGTAGGCGTAAAGGCAACCCTTCTTGATGGCGCCTACCACGATGTTGACTCATCTGAAATGGCGTTTAAGATTGCTGGTTCGATTGCCTACAAGGAGGCAGCTCGTCTAGCACAACCTACTCTGCTCGAGCCGTTGATGGCTGTCGAAGTACGTACCCCTGAGGAATACATGGGTGACGTTATCGGTGACCTCAACTCGCGTCGTGGTCAGATCCAGTCGATGGACGACGCTTCAGGCGTCAAGGTCGTTCGCGCCCTCGTGCCATTGTCTGAAATGTTCGGTTACGTTGGTGACCTGCGCTCGAAGACTTCGGGTCGTGCGGTTTACTCAATGACCTTCGAAACCTACCAAGAGGTTCCAAAGGCTGTTGCTGACGAGATCGTTCAGAAGAACAAGGGCGAGTAGTAGTTCAGCAGAACTGCTTCAAGACCAACTAAGATAGAAATCCTGTAAACCCCTAAATCTTTCTGGGCAAAACCTTGTCCGGTGATTTACAACGAGTCCTGAGGAGGACCCATAATGGCTAAGGCGAAATTCGAGCGCACCAAGCCGCACGTCAACATTGGTACCATCGGTCACGTTGACCACGGTAAGACCACTTTGACCGCTGCGATCACCCGCGTTCTACACGATGCATACCCTGCGATCAACGCTTCATACGCGTTCGACCAGATCGACAACTCTCCTGAGGAGAAGCAGCGCGGTATTACCATCAACATCTCACACGTTGAGTACCAGACCGAGAAGCGCCACTACGCACACGTAGACGCTCCAGGCCACGCTGACTACATCAAGAACATGATCACCGGTGCCGCACAGATGGACGGCGCGATCCTTGTAGTAGCTGCAACTGACGGTCCTATGCCTCAGACCAAGGAGCACGTGCTTCTTGCTCGCCAGGTTGGCGTTCCTTACATCGTTGTGGCTCTAAACAAGTCAGACATGGTCGAGGATGCAGAAATCCTAGAGCTAGTAGAGATGGAAGTTCGTGAACTTCTTTCACTTTACGAATTCGACGGCGACAACGCTCCAGTTATCCAGGTTTCAGCTCTTAAGGCTCTTGAGGGTGACGCAGCTTGGGGTGCCAAGGTTCTAGACCTAATGAACGCGTGTGACGAGTTCATTCCAGAGCCACAGCGCGACACCGACAAGCCATTCCTTATGCCTGTTGAAGACGTTTTCACCATCACTGGTCGTGGAACCGTTCTAACCGGTAAGGTTGAGCGCGGTCAGATCAACGTGAACGACGAAGTTGAGATCGTTGGTATCCGCGACAAGCAGAAGACCACCGTTACTGGTATCGAAATGTTCCGCAAGCTACTCGACTTTGCAGAGGCTGGCGAGAACGTTGGTATCTTGATCCGTGGTATCAAGCGTGAAGAAGTTGAGCGCGGCCAGGTTGTATGTAAGCCAGGCTCAATCACTCCTCACACCGGCTTTGACGCAAACGTCTACATCCTTTCAAAGGATGAGGGTGGCCGTCACAACCCGTTCTACGCAAACTACCGCCCACAGTTCTACTTCCGTACCACTGACGTGACTGGTGTTATCACCCTTCCTGCAGGTACTGAAATGGTTATGCCTGGCGACACCACCGAAATGTCAGTTGAGCTAATCCAGCCAATTGCTATGGAAGAGGGTCTTCGCTTCGCTATCCGTGAGGGTGGACGTACCGTTGGTGCGGGTACCGTAACCAAGATCACCAAGTAATTTCAGTTACTTAGAGAAAGACCCGAGAGAAATCTCGGGTCTTTTTCTTTAACCATGGAAGGCGGCAATGGCCGCCCGGCATCGGATTCCAAGTCGTGGTTGGCGCGGGAGAGTTCACCTAGTGAATAGAGATTTAACTTTCTAACTGCCTGTTTGCCTGTTGTTCACAACCCGGCTTTGACAGACTTAAACCATGACCAATGAATCTTCAGCTGCACAGCCAGCTACTCCAAAAACTACATCGACCGCAAAGCCAGCAGCCCGCGCACCTCGCGCGACCCCTGCTCGCACAACAGCATCGCGCGCAGCCGCTAAGCCAGCAACTCCAGCCAAGGTGACCGAGCCAGTGAAGCCGGAAGCCGCAAAGAAGCCGGTAGATCCAGCCAAGGTTGCAGCAAAAGCTGCCGCTAAGGCAACTGAAAAGCTGGCCAAAAAGACCGCGAGCAAAGAGACTAAGAAGATTGCTAAAAAGGTGGCTGAGAAGGTTGCCAAGCAGGTTCTAAAGAAGTTGACCAAAAAGGGCAAAAAGAAGAAGTAAGCATCATCAATCTCCCTCGGTTTCGGCCGGGGGAGATTTGATTTAACTCGAGGCAGAAAGATACTCCTGCCCAAAACATTAACTTGCATAGACACGCCAATGTGTGGCAAGATAGACAAGTTCGTGAGTTGTTGCGCTATCTGGCGTAAACCACTGCAGGCATGTGATTCATCGAGAGATAGATCCCCCGGCAGCTAGAACAAAAATGTATCCGATAAAACAATCTCGGGTTCGCTTGTGAAAAATAAGCGACACGCCCGACAGCGTGGGTCGGACAAGCAGTACCCCAGGCAACTGGGTTTGACAGTAAAACAGTGGTGCAACATCAGTAGTGCTACTAAGCGTTTCGCGGGAGACCGCGAATGTGAACGAGAGCGAGTCAAGATGGCCGGACAGAAAATCCGCATTCGACTTAAGTCATATGACCACGAGGTCATTGACACTTCGGCACGCAAGATCGTCGACACGGTTACCCGTGCAGGCGCGACTGTGGTTGGCCCAGTGCCACTGCCGACAGAAAAGAACGTGGTCTGTGTGATCCGTTCCCCACACAAGTACAAGGACAGCCGCGAGCACTTCGAGATGCGCACCCACAAGCGCGTTATCGACATCATTGACCCAACTCCTAAGGCAGTTGACTCATTGATGCGTCTCGACCTTCCGGCAGACGTCAACATCGAGATCAAGCTCTAAGGAAATCATGTCTACCAATAGAACCGTTAAGGGACTTCTGGGCAAGAAGCTCGGCATGACTCAGGTATGGGACGAGAACAACAAGCTTGTTCCTGTCACCGTAGTTGAGGCTGGCTCGAACGTTGTCACCCAGATCAAGAACGCAGAGACCGATGGCTACGTTGCTATCCAGGTCGCATACGGCGCCATCGACCCACGCAAGGTAAACCAGCCAATCGGCGGTCACTTCGCAAAGGCTGGCGTTACTCCTCGTCGTCACATCGCCGAGATCCGCACCTCAGACGCAGCTGACTACACCGTTGGTCAGGAGCTAGGTGTTGAGGTACTAGAGGTTGGCTCAAAGGTCGACGTCGTAGGTACCTCAAAGGGTAAGGGCTTCGCCGGTCACATGAAGCGCCACGGCTTCTCGGGTGTAGGTGCATCTCACGGTGCTCACCGCAACCACCGTAAGCCTGGTTCGATCGGTGCATCATCGACTCCATCACGTGTTTTCAAGGGAACCCGTATGGCTGGTCGCATGGGTACTGACCGCGTAACCACTTTGAACCTAACCCTTCACGCAGTTGATGCTGAAAAGGGTCTATTGATCATCAAGGGCGCAATCCCTGGTCCTAAGGGCCAGCTTGTATTCGTCCGCAACGCTGTGAAGGGAGCGTAACCAGAATGGCTGAAACCACAAAGGTAGACGTTCTTGACGTTGCAGGTAAGAAGGCTGGCTCAGTTGAGCTTCCTGGCGACCTATTCGACGCTCAGACAAACGTTCCGCTACTACACCAGGTTGTAGTTGCACAGCTTGCTGCTGCTCGTCAGGGCACCCAGTCAACCAAGCGTCACGGCGAGGTTTCTGGAACCGGTAAGAAGCCTTTCAAGCAGAAGGGAACCGGTCGTGCTCGTCAGGGTTCGATGCGTGCTCCTCAGATGCGTGGCGGTTACATCTCACACGGTCCAAAGCCTCGTGACTACGACCAGCGCACTCCTAAGAAGATGAAGGCAGCAGCAGTTCGCGGTGCAGTTTCAGACCGCGCTCGTAACGGCCGCCTACACATCATCAACGAGTTCGCAATTGGTTCGACCCCGTCAACCAAGGCTGCAGCGTCAATCCTGTTGTCACTAACCCAGCGCCGCAACGTGCTAGTGGTTCTTGACCGCACCGACGACAACAGCTACAAGAGCTTGCGCAACCTACAGAACGTTCACGTTCTTCCAGTTGACCAGCTAAACGCTTACGACATCCTGTTGAGCGACGACTTGGTATTCACCAAGGCCGCACTTGACGCTTACATCGCAGGTCCAGCGAAGGGTACCTCAGCTAAGGCTGTTGCTACCTCAGCAGAGGCCGCCAAGGAGGCATAGTCATGACTGCGATCAACAAGGACCCACGCGAGGTCATCATCAAGCCGGTAGTTTCTGAGAAGAGCTACAACTTGATCGACAACGGAAAGTACACCTTCGAGGTAGACCCACGTTCGAACAAGACTGAGATCAAGCAGGCCATCGAGGTTATCTTCGGTGTAAAGGTTGCTTCGGTCAACACTCTTAACCGCGTTGGCAAGACCCGCCGTACCAAGTTCGGTGTGGGCAAGCGCAAGGACACCAAGCGCGCCATCGTTACCCTAAAGTCCGGCTCTATCGACATCTTCAACAACGTCGGTTAGGCGAGAGGAACCTACAAATGGCTATTCGTAAATACAAGCCAACGACCCCAGGTCGTCGTGGCTCTTCGGTCTCAGACTTTGCTGAGATCACTCGCTCGACTCCAGAGAAGTCGTTGCTACGCCCACTAAGCAAGACTGGTGGCCGTAACTCAGCTGGTCGCATCACTACCCGTCACATCGGTGGTGGCCACAAGCGTCAGTACCGTGTCATCGACTTCCGTCGTCACGACAAGGATGGCGTTCCAGCTACCGTTGCTCACATCGAGTACGACCCGAACCGTACCGCTAACATCGCCCTTCTGCACTACGCAGATGGTGAGAAGCGTTACATCATTGCGCCGAACAAGCTAAAGCAGGGCGACCGCATTGAGCAGGGTCCAGCAGCGGACATCAAGCCAGGAAACGCTCTTCCATTGAAGAACATTCCAGTTGGTACCGTTGTGCACGCTATCGAGCTAAAGCCAGGCGGCGGTGCCAAGATGGCACGTTCAGCCGGTGCTTCTGTTCGTCTAGTTGCAAAAGATGGACCATACGCACAGCTTCGTCTACCTTCAGGTGAAATCCGTAACGTAGACGCTCGCTGCCGTGCAACCGTTGGTGAGGTCGGCAACGCCGAGCAGTCAAACATCAACTGGGGTAAAGCTGGCCGTATGCGTTGGAAGGGCAAGCGCCCAACCGTTCGTGGTGTAGCTATGAACCCAGTTGACCACCCACACGGTGGTGGTGAAGGTAAGACCTCTGGTGGTCGTCACCCAGTAACCCCTTGGGGTCAGGCTGAGGGTCGTACCCGTAAGCCAAACCTTCCATCCGACAAGCTAATCGTCCGTCGTCGTAACGTCGGCAAGAAGCGTTAATAGGAGTCTGAAAACAAATGCCACGTAGTTTGAAAAAGGGTCCATTCGTTGACGACCACCTATTCCAGAAGGTCGCCAAGCAGAATGAGGCTGGCACCAAGAACGTGATCAAGACCTGGTCTCGCCGCTCAATGATTGTTCCAGCCATGCTGGGCCACACCATTGCAGTGCACGACGGTCGCAAGCACGTACCAGTTTTCGTCACCGAGACCATGGTTGGTCACAAGCTTGGCGAATTCTCACCTACCCGCACCTTCCGTGGTCACGTGAAGGATGACAAGAAGGGACGTCGCAAGTAATGGAAGCTGTAGCAAAGGTCAAGCACATCCGTGTGACCCCAATGAAGGCTCGTCGCGTCGTTAACCTGATCCGCGGCAAGCAGGCCTCAGAAGCCATGGCAATCCTGAAGTTCGCACCTCAGGCAGCCAGCGAGCCAGTATTCAAGTTGGTTCAGGCAGCTGTTGCAAACGCAAAGGTTAAGGCCGATGCAAGCAACACCTTCCTAAACGAAGACGACTTGTTCGTTTCACAGGCGTTCGTAGACGAGGGCACCACCCTGAAGCGGTTCCAGCCGCGTGCACAGGGTCGCGCATTCCAGATCTTGAAGCGCACCAGCCACATCACCATTGTGGTTGCAACCCCAGATGAGCTTGCTAGCAAGTCAACCGCTAAGAAAGGTGGCAACTAATGGGTCAAAAAGTAAACCCATACGGTTTCCGTCTAGGAATCACCACCGATCACGTATCGCGTTGGTTCGCTGACTCAACCAAAAAGGGACAGCGTTACCAGGACTACGTAACCGAGGACATCAAGGTTCGTGCACTTTTGACCTCACGTCTAGACCGCGCAGGCGTGTCTCGCGTTGAGATCGAGCGCACCCGTGACCGCGTCCGCGTTGACATCCACACTGCACGCCCAGGCCTAGTAATCGGTCGCCGCGGTGCAGAGGCAGAGGCTATCCGCGCTGACCTAGAGAAGCTAACCGGTAAGCAGATCCAGCTAAACATCCTTGAGGTCAAGAACCCAGACATGGATGCACAGCTAGTTGCACAGGGTATTGCTGAGCAGCTAAACGCACGTGTGGCTTTCCGCCGCGCAATGCGTAAGGGTATGCAGGGTGCACTTCGCCAGGGCGCAAAGGGTATCCGTGTTCAGTGTTCAGGTCGTCTTGGTGGAGCAGAAATGTCTCGTACCGAGTTCTACCGTGAAGGCCGTGTGCCACTACACACCCTTCGTGCCAACATCGACTACGGCTTCTACGAAGCTAAGACTGTTTTCGGTCGCATCGGTGTAAAGGTATGGATCTACAAGGGTGACATCACCAACAAGGAGCTAGCTGTTCAGCAGGCAAACGCACCGAAGCGCCAGGAGCGCCCACGTCGTAGCCCAGCTGCAGAGGCACCTGTCGCTGCTCCAGTAGCAGAGAAGGTTGAGGCTTAATCATGTTGATTCCTCGTCGCGTAAAGCACCGCAAGCAGCACCACCCGAAGCGTTCGGGTCACGCTACCGGCGGTACTACCGTTGCATTCGGTGAGTACGGTATCCAGGCTCTAACCCCTGCATACGTAACCAACCGTCAGATCGAGTCTGCTCGTATCGCAATGACCCGTCACATCAAGCGTGGTGGAAAGGTGTGGATCAACATCTTCCCTGACCGTCCGCTAACCAAGAAGCCTGCTGAAACCCGCATGGGTTCAGGTAAGGGTTCACCGGAGTGGTGGGTAGCTAACGTCAAGCCAGGCCGCGTACTTTTCGAAGTTTCAGGCGTAAGCGAAGAACTTGCTCGTGAAGCAATGACCCGCGCAATCCACAAGCTGCCTCTAAAGGCACGCATCATCAAGCGTGAAGAAGGTGACGCATAATGGCGATCGGTTCAAAGAACCTAAACCCAGCTGAACTCGACAAGATCGAAGATTCAGTATTGGTAGAAGAGCTAAAGAAGGCTCGTGAAGAGCTTTTCAACCTACGTTTTCAGTCGGCCACTGGCCAGCTAGAAAGCCACGGTCGTCTACGTGCAGTCAAGCGTGACATCGCTCGCATCTACACCATCATCCGTGAGCGTGAGCTAGGTATTCGTGCAGTTCCAGCTGCAGCTGCCAAGCCAGCTACCAAGGCTAAGAAGGCTGCAGACGCAGCTGCCACCGAGGAGGCATAACAATGGCTGACAAGAAGACTGTAGAAGCTGCTCCAGCTACCGAGGGTCGCGGTTACCGCAAGACCCGTCGTGGCTACGTAGTTAGCGACAAGATGGACAAGACCATCGTTGTAGAGGTAGAAGACCGCGTAAAGCACCCGCTTTACGGCAAGGTTATCCGCCGCTCAACCAAGGTCAAGGCTCACGATGAGACCAACTCAGCTGGTATCGGCGACCTCGTAGTAATCAGCGAGACCCGTCCACTATCAGCAACCAAGAACTGGCGCCTAGTCGAAATCGTCGAAAAGGCCAAGTAATCACCCCTCGACATCCCGTCGGTAATGGGAAGTCGTATAACAAGGAGTAAAAAATGCTTCAACAGGAATCCAGATGTAAGGTTGCCGACAACACCGGCGCCAAAGAAATCTTGGTTATCCGTGTGCTTGGCGGCTCAAAGCGCCGCTACGCGGGACTAGGCGACCTAGTAGTCGCCACCGTAAAGGACGCAATTCCTGGCGGTAACGTCAAGAAGGGTGACGTCGTTAAGGCTGTCATCGTGCGCACCAAGAAGGAGACCCGTCGTCCAGATGGTTCTTACATCAAGTTCGACGAGAACGCTGCAGTGATCATCAAGAAGGACGGCGAGCCTCAGGGTACCCGCATCTTTGGTCCAGTTGGCCGCGAGCTTCGTGACAAGAAGTTCATGAAGATCATCTCGCTAGCACCGGAGGTAATTTAATTATGGCGACCATCAAGAAGGGCGACCTGGTACAGGTCATCACCGGACGCAAGCAGGACAAGGGTGGCGACCGCGGTAAGCAGGGCGTTGTTCTATCTGTAAACAAGGAGACCAACCGCGTGCTCGTAGAGGGCATCAACATGGTTACCAAGCACGTCAAGGTTGGCCAGACCGACCGTGGCACCAAGACTGGTGGCATTGAGGTTGCTGAGGCTCCGATTCACATTTCAAACGTGGCTCTAGTTGACCCATCAACCAAGAAGCCAACCCGCATTGGTTCACGTCTTGACACCAAGACCATCAGCGGCGTTAAGAAGACTGTTCGTGTTCGCGTTGCGAAGAAGTCAGGTAAGGACATCTAATAATGGCTACTACTAAGACTCCAGCTAAGGCGCTTCCACGTCTAAAGGCAAAGTACCGCGCAGACATCGCTGCTGCTCTGGCAAAGGAATTTGGTCTAACCAACCCTCACCAGATCCCAAACCTAACCAAGATTGTTGTAAACATGGGTGTTGGTGACGCTGCCAAGGATGGCAAGCTAATCGACGGCGCAATCCGCGACCTAACAGCAATCACCGGTCAGAAGCCACAGGTTAACTTGGCTCGCAAGTCAATTGCGCAGTTCAAGCTTCGTGAGGGCCAGGCAATTGGTGCACACGTTACCCTTCGTGGCGACCGCATGTGGGAATTCCTAGACCGTCTATTGAACCTTGCTCTTCCTCGTGTTCGCGACTTCCGCGGCTTGAGCGACCAGCAGTTCGACGGTAACGGAAACTACACCTTCGGTCTTCAGGAGCAGACTCTGTTCCACGAAATCGACCAGGACAAGGTTGACCGCCCACGCGGTATGGACATCACTGTCGTTACCACCGCAAAGAACAACGATGAAGGCCGCGCGCTTCTAAAGGCACTTGGCTTCCCGTTCAAGACCAACGAATAAATCGGGAAGGTCCAGCCGCTTGTAAACGGCCTGGAAACCTCCGAGGAAATGGAAACAAATAAATGACAATGACAGATCCGGTTGCAGACTTTCTGACCCGGCTGCGCAACGGTAACTCTGCGTACCACGAGTCAGTTAGCTTGCCTTACAGCAAGCTAAAGGCCAACATCGCAGACATCCTCAAGTCAGAGGGTTACGTTGCAAGCGTTAAGGTAGAAGACGCCGAAGTCGGTAAGACTTTGACCGTCGAGCTAAAGTACGGCCCTAACCGCGAGCGTTCAATCGCTGGCATCAAGCGTGTTTCAAAGCCAGGTCTTCGCGTTTACGCAAAGAGCACCGAGCTTCCTCGCGTTCTTGGTGGTTTGGGTATCGCTATCCTTTCAACTTCATCAGGTCTACTAACTGACCGTCAGGCTGCCAAGAAAGGAGTAGGTGGGGAAGTTCTCGCCTACGTTTGGTAATCACACATGTCACGTATTGGTAGATTGCCGATTCCAGTTCCAGCTGGAGTCGAAGTAAAGATTGACGGCAACACCGTTGAGGTAAAGGGCCCTAAGGGCACCTTGTCTCACGTAGTTGCAGCTCCGATCACTGTTGCACTAGAAGATGGCAACGTTGTTGTCACCCGTCCAGACGACGAGCGTACCTCTCGTTCACTTCACGGTCTGAGCCGCACATTGATTGCTAACAACATCGAGGGTGTAACCAACGGTTTCACCAAGGCACTTGAGATCGTCGGTACCGGTTACCGTGTGACTGCAAAGGGTTCAGACGTTGAGTTTGCTCTTGGCTACTCACACCCAATCCTGGTCCAGCCACCTCAGGGCATCACTTTCACCGTAGAGGGCAACACCAAGATCTCTGTGTCAGGAATTGACAAGCAGGTCGTTGGTGAGGTTGCCGCTAACCTACGCAAGCTACGTAAGCCAGAGCCATACAAGGGCAAGGGTGTTCGTTACGCAGGCGAGGTTGTTCGTCGCAAGGCCGGAAAGGCTGGTAAGTAAACATGGGTCTCATTCCTAAGACTCGCGGCAAGAGCAAGAGCGCTGCACGTACTCGTCGCCACCTTCGTCTTCGTAAGAAGATCAAGGGTGACGCACTTCGTCCACGCCTAGTTGTTAACCGCTCAGCACGTCACGTATTCGTCCAGGTTGTAGATGACACCAAGGGCATCACCTTGGTTTCAGCTTCGACCATGGAAGCTAACTTCCGTCAGTCAGCTGACGACAAGAGCGCAAAGTCAAAGGCAGTTGGTCTGCTAATCGCTGAGCGCGCAAAGAAGGCCGGCATCTCTGAGGTTGTATTCGACCGCGGTGGTAACAAGTACGCAGGTCGTATCGCAGCTATCGCTGATGGCGCACGTGAAGGTGGGTTGGTCCTCTAATGGCTGATAACAAGGAGCAAAAGTTGTCTACTGAGACTACTGACGCAGCAGCAACAGCTGTTGCCACAGAGACCGTAGAGCCAAACGAGCGCGAAGCTCGCCGTGGTTCACGCGACCGTGCACCTCGTGGTGACCGTCGTGAGCGCGAGACCGAGAAGAGCCCATTCCTAGAGCGCGTTGTAACCATCAACCGTGTTTCAAAGGTGGTCAAGGGTGGTCGTCGCTTCAGCTTCACCGCACTAGTAGTTGTCGGTGACGGCAATGGTCTAGTTGGCGTTGGTTACGGAAAATCTAAGGAAGTTCCGTCAGCAATCGCTAAGGGTGTAGAAGAGGCAAAGAAGAACTTCTTCCGCGTCCCACGCATCGCAAGCACCATTCCTCACCCAGTCCAGGGCGAGGCAGCTGCAGGTGTAGTTCTACTTCGCCCAGCTGCTGCGGGTACCGGTGTTATCGCCGGTGGTCCAGTACGTGCAGTGCTTGAGTGTGCAGGTATCCACGATGTACTTTCAAAGTCATTGGGATCTTCAAACACCATCAACATCGTTCACGCCACCATCGAGGCACTGCGCCAGCTCGAAGAGCCAGCAGCAGTTGCAGCTCGTCGTGGTCTATCGCTTGAAGAAGTTGCTCCGGCAGGTCTTCTTCGCCAGCAGAAGGCAGGTGCCTAATGGCTACTAGTCTCAAGGTAACCCAGATCAAGAGTGCAATCGGCAACAAGCCAAACCAGCGCGAGACCCTTCGTAGTCTCGGACTAAAGCGCATCGGCGACATCATTGTCAAAGATGACAGCCTTGTAGTACGCGGTATGGTTCGCACCGTTGCCCACCTAGTTAAGGTCGAGGAGATCAACTAATGGCTGACGAAAAGAAGGCTCCAGCAGCTAAGGCTGCTCCAAAGGCTGCTGCTAAGCCAGCTGCCGAAAAGGCTCCAGCAAAGGCTGCTGCTCCAAAGGCTGCACCTGCAAAGGCTGCTGCTGAAGAGAAGGAAGCTAAGGCTGCCGCTCCGAAGGCTGCTCCGAAGGCTGCTGCCAAGAAGGCTGAGAAGCCAGCTGCTGAGAAGTCAAATGTTCTAAAGCTGCACCACCTTCGTCCAGCACCGGGCTCTAAGAAAGAGCGCACCCGTGTTGGTCGTGGTGAGGCATCTAAGGGTAAGACCGCAGGTCGTGGTACCAAGGGTACTAAGGCTCGTTACCAGGTTCGCCCTGGCTTCGAGGGTGGTGGCGTGCGTCTAGTAATGCGTACTCCTAAGCTTCGTGGTTTCAAGAACCCATTCCGTGTTGAATACCAGGTAGTAAACGTTGAGACTCTTGCTGAGCTATTCCCAGCAGGCGGCACCGTTACTGTTGCTGATCTAGTAGCCAAGGGCGCCGTTCGCAAGAACGAGCCGGTCAAGGTCCTAGGAAACGGCGACATCTCGGTTAAACTCAATGTCACAGTCGACAAGGTATCTGAGTCTGCAAAGGCAAAGATCGTCGCTGCTGGTGGCTCAGTCAACGACTAGTCGCTGACTAGTAAAGATTTAGCCAGGAGGCTTTAAGTTGCTTAGCGCTATTGTTCGTGCATTCCGTACACCGGATCTCCGTAACAAGCTTGCATTCACTCTTGCAATCGTTGCCATTTTCCGTTTGGGCTCGTTTATTCCAGCTCCATTCGTTGACTATGGCAACGTGCAAAAGTGTCTTGCACAGACCCAGAACACCAGCGGGCTCTACGAGCTCGTCAACCTGTTCTCGGGTGGCGCTTTGCTTCAGCTTTCTATCTTTGCGCTGGGAATCATGCCGTACATCACGGCTTCGATCATCACCCAGTTGCTTCGAGTTGTAATTCCTCGCTTTGAGGCGCTTTCAAAAGAAGGCGCTTCAGGCCAGGCAACTCTTACTCAGTACACTCGCTACCTAACCATCGCTCTCGGTGTATTGCAGTCAACCACTTTGATTGCAGTTGCTCGCCAGGGTGCATTGTTCGGCGCAGACTGTGTGCTTCCGATCCTCACGGACTCATCACCTATCGCAGTTGGTCTTATGGTTCTAACCATGACCGCCGGTACCGGTCTGATCATGTGGATGGGTGAGCTAATCACTGAGCGCGGCGTCGGCAACGGTATGTCGCTTCTAATCTTCACCTCAATTGCTTCTACCTTCCCAGCTTCACTTGCTGGTATTGCGCAGACCAAGAGCATTGAGACCTTGCTTGTAGTTCTTGCCATTGGTGTGGTTGTGGTTGGCCTGGTTATCCTGGTCGAGCAGTCACAGCGCCGCATTCCGGTGCAGTACGCAAAGCGTATGGTTGGCCGTCGCACCTATGGTGGCCAGAGCACCTACATTCCAATCAAGGTGAACATGGCTGGTGTTGTTCCAGTTATCTTCGCGTCATCACTTCTTTACCTGCCTGCTCTGATTGCTCAGTTCAACCAGCCAGATGCAAACGGCAAGGTAGCTGACTGGGTTACTTGGGTATCTAACTACCTAACCCAGGGCGACCACCCGCTATACATGGCGCTTTACTTCTTCCTAATCATCGGTTTCACTTACTTCTACGTAGCCATCACCTTCGATCCAATCGAGGTTGCTGACAACATGAAGAAGTACGGTGGCTTTATCCCTGGTATCCGTGCCGGCCGTCCAACTACCGAATTCCTTGAGTTCGTGTTGAGCCGCATCACCTTCCCAGGCGCCATCTACCTTGGTCTAATCGCCTTGATTCCATTGATTGCGTTCTCACTCATCGGTGCCAACCAGAACTTCCCGTTCGGTGGAACCTCGATCCTCATCATCGTTGGTGTTGGTCTTGAAACCGTGAAGCAGATCAACGCACAGATGCAGCAGCGCAACTACGAAGGTCTTCTGAAGTGATCCGCCTACTCTTGATTGGTGCCCCAGGCGCTGGCAAGGGAACCCAGGCTGAAAAGCTTTCATCTGCGTTCAACATCCCTGCCATTTCTACCGGCGACATCTTCCGTCACAACGTGAAGAATGAGACTGAGCTTGGCAAGCAAGCTAAGGCCTTCATGGACCGCGGCGAGTATGTTCCAGACAGCCTCACCAACGCTTTGGTTCGCGACCGTTTGTCTCAGGCAGACGCCATTGAGGGTTTCCTGCTAGACGGTTACCCACGCACTGCTGACCAGGTTGAAGAACTTGACGACATACTTGCATCTCAGGGCAAGCAACTTGACGTGGTTGTTCAGCTAACCGCTGACACCGATGAAGTTGTGCGCCGTCTGCTAAACCGTGCCATTGAGCAGGGTCGCGCCGATGACACCGAAGACGTTATCCGCCGACGCCTTGAGGTATACGCAGAGCAAACCGCTCCGCTAACTGATGTTTACGCAGGTCGCGGATTGCTAGTAACCGTTGATGGTTTGGGCGAGGTTGCTGAAGTAACCGGTCGCATTCTCGAGGCTCTCGAAGCCCGCAACTCTGCTAACTAATGGCTCGTCACGGCTTTGAACTAAAAACCCCGCAGCAGATCATCATGATGCGCGAGGCCGGATTGGCTACCGCCGCAGCCCTGGCCGCAGTTCGCGCGGCAGTTCGCCCGGGGGTAACAACACTCGAGCTAGATAAAATTGCCGATGACAAGATTCAAGAACTTGGCGGCCACTCTAACTTTCAACTAGTACCTGGTTACAGCCACACCATCTGTGCCTCAATCAACGATGAGGTCGTTCACGGAATTCCAGCAGCGAACCGTGTGCTGCAAGCCGGAGACATTTTGTCAGTCGACTGCGGTGCCGAGATTGGCGAGTGGAATGGCGATTCAGCCATGACCGTCATCGTTCCAGGTGCCGAAGAATCAGAGCTTATTGCCAGCCGCCAAAAGCTTAGCGATGTCACTGAGCAGTCGCTTTGGGTTGGTATTGCTGCTTTGGCTAAGGCCAAGGAGCTAAACGAAGTCGGTGCGGCCATCGAGGACTACATCGTGAGCCAGGGTGACTACGGAATTCTTGAAGATTACGTTGGCCACGGAATTGGTCGATCGATGCACGAGGACCCACCGGTATACAACTATCGCGTTCGCGGCAAGAGTCCAAAGGTTGTTCCTGGCCTAGTCGTTGCCATTGAACCGATGGTGGTTTCTGGCAGCGCTGCCACCAAGATTCTGAGTGACGGCTGGACCGTATCGACCAAGGATGCCTCAGATGCATCGCACTGGGAGCACACCGTTGCGGTTCACGAGGGTGGAATTTGGGTGCTGACTGCCGAGGATGGCGGAAAATCCAAGCTTGCACCTTTGGGTGTTGTTCCGGTTCCACTGGTCTAAAGACCAAAATCGGTCGCTGTTGGTGGGCTACTTAGAAAACTTAATTACCAAATTCAGCGCATTTCCAATAGGATTGAATTTCGGTGTTTCTACACGCAATCCCTAATCGAAAGATTTGGTTCTTTTGCGTGCGCCCGAACACTAAAAACTTGAAGTAGATAAGTGAGTTATGGCCAGTAAAGACGGTGTCATCGAGATCGAAGGTTCGGTCGTCGAAGCTCTTCCGAACGCAATGTTCCGCGTTGAGTTGACCAACGGTCACAAGGTCCTTGCCCACATTTCAGGAAAGATGCGTCAGCACTACATCCGTATCCTCCCAGAGGACCGCGTGATTGTTGAGTTGAGTACCTACGACCTAACTCGTGGCCGCATCATTTATCGCTACAAATAAAAACGGTTAGCAATAACCCTTAATAGAAGTAAGAGACATGAAGGTAAACCCAAGCGTCAAGAAGATTTGCGACAAGTGCAAGGTCATTCGTCGTCACGGTCGCGTCATGGTTATCTGCGACAACCCACGTCACAAGCAGCGCCAGGGCTAAATAACTAAAAACAAAAAAGGCAGCACAACATCCCTCGGGGTGTTACCTCCGGAGAAGGCCGGAGCCCAATCGTGAGATTCGGATGTGTTGCTCCAGACCTTCTAAACAAACAAGGAGAAATCCCATGGCACGTGTTGCCGGAGCCGATATTCCAGACGCGAAGCGCGTCGAAATCGCACTTACCTACATCTACGGCATTGGCCGTACTCGCTCAGTCCAGATCTTGGCTGAGACCAAAGTTGACAAGAACATCCGCGTAAAGGACCTTACCGACGACCAGCTAGTCGCTATCCGTGACTACATCGAAGGTAACTACAAGGTTGAGGGTGACCTCCGCCGTGATGTTGCAGCAGACATTCGCCGCAAGGTTGAAATCGGCTCATACGAGGGTATCCGTCACCGCAAGGGCCTACCGGTCCGCGGTCAGCGTACCAAGACCAACGCACGTACTCGCAAGGGTCCAAAGCGTACCGTAGCCGGCAAGAAGAAGGCGGCACGCTAGTAGCCCTTAGGCACTAAGCAGCCCCTCATCACAAACCTTAAGAATTTAGGAGAAACTCATGGCAGCACCTAAGGCAAGCGTTCGCAAGCCACGCCGCAAAGAGAAGAAGAACATTGTTGTAGGCCAGGCCCACATCAAGAGCACCTTCAACAACACCATCGTTTCAATCACTGACGCCACCGGCGCTGTGATCTCATGGTCATCATCTGGTGATGTTGGCTTCAAGGGTTCACGTAAGTCAACCCCATTCGCAGCTCAGCTTGCAGCTGAAGCAGCAGCACGTAAGGCACAGGAGCACGGCCTAAAGAAGGTTGACGTTTTCGTGAAGGGCCCAGGCTCAGGTCGCGAAACCGCAATCCGTTCACTTCAGGCTGCAGGTCTAGAGGTTGGTTCAATCTCAGACGTAACTCCTCAGGCTCACAACGGCTGCCGCCCACCAAAGCGTCGCCGCGTCTAACCTTTGGTTTCGCATCCGACTGGGTGTGCAATTGCCTGAACTTCGGCAACTGCACGCCGAGTTAGAAACCCCACCGCGGGTTTCAGCCCAGTTTTAATCTCGCAACAAACCTGAACAGTGGCCACTGATCAGGCCCCAACAAATAGACATCAAATAGCGGATGTCTAGCTGAAAGGAACCAAACGTGCTGATTGCACAGCGTCCAACTCTTCACGAAGAAGTACTAGCACCTAACCGTTCACGCTTTGCTCTAGAGCCTCTAGAGCCTGGCTTCGGTTACACCCTAGGAAACTCACTCCGCCGTACCCTACTTTCATCTATCCCAGGTGCAGCTGTTACCAACATCCGCATTGAGGGTGTTCGTCACGAGTTCAGCACCATCGAAGGCGTTAAAGAAGACGTCACCGAGATCATCTTGAACATCAAGGACCTCGTAGTCTCTTCAGAGCACGACGCACCTGTTGTTGCTCACCTACGCAAGCAGACCGCTGGCGTTGTGACCGCTGCTGACATCCAGGTTCCTGCTGGTGTTGAGGTTCACAACCCTGAGTTGGTAATTGCAACAATCAACGCAAAGGCAAAGTTCGAAGTTGAGCTAACCATCGAGCGTGGCCGTGGCTACGTTCAGGCTTCTCAGAACCGCAACCCAGATGCAGATGCCGGTGTAATTCCAATCGACTCAATCTATTCACCAGTTCTAAAGGTTTCTTACCGCGTTGAGGCAACTCGTGCCGGTGAGTTCACTAACTTCGACAAGCTGATTGTTGATGTTGAGACCAAGCCATCAATCACTCCTCGCGATGCTGTTGCATCTGCCGGAAGCACTTTGGTTGAGTTGTTCGGTCTTGCGCGCGAGCTAAACGTTGCAGCAGAAGGTATCGAGATCGGCCCAGCACCAGTTGAGGCCGGCCTTTCGCCAGAGCTTGCAATGCCTATCGAAGACCTGGACCTAACCGTCCGTTCATACAACTGCCTAAAGCGTGAGGGCATCAACACCGTTAGCGAGCTAATCGGTCTTTCAGAAGACCAGTTGATGAACATCCGCAACTTCGGTAGCAAGTCGGTAGATGAGGTTCGCGACAAGCTAACCTCAATGGGACTAAAGTTCAAGGACGCCGTCCCAGGCTTCGACGCAGCTTACTTCAGCTCGGCTTACGACGAGGACGACCAGGCGTAAGCCGGTCTCCAGATCACAGAAATCTAAGAGGAGAAATCAATGCCTACCCCAACTAAGGGACCACGTCTAGGTGGCGGACCAGCTCACGAGCGTCTAATGCTTCGTAACATGGCTACTTCGCTATTCAAGCACGGCAAGATCACCACGACTGAGACCAAGGCAAAGCGCCTTCGTCCAGTTGCTGAGCGTCTTGTCACCTTCGCAAAGCGCGGAGACCTGCACGCACGTCGTCGCGTTATGCAGCAGATCACTGACAAGTCAGTTGTTCACGAGCTGTTCGCAAACGTCGCACCGTTGGTTGCAGACCGCCAGGGTGGCTACACCCGCATCACCAAGCTTGGCTACCGTAAGGGCGACAACGCTCCTTTGGCGCTAATCGAGCTTGTTCTTGAGCCAGTAGCCCCAAAGAACGCAACCAAGAAGCCTAAGCTTGCTAACTCTGTCAAGGCAGTTGCAGCTCCTGTTGAGGCTCCAGCCGAGGTCGTTGAGACCCCAGCTGAGGACGCAGCAGTAGAGGCTCCAGCAGCAGAGTAGTTTTAGTTTCAAATGAATCAACCCGTTGACCGCTCGGTTAACGGGTTGATTCGTTACCGTTTGAATTTTGCCTACGATGGCACCAACTATTGGGGCTTCGCCAAGCAAAAAGGATTCGCCACCGTTCAGGGTGAACTCGTTACTGCGCTAACCACTGCATTCGGTGAATCGAAGACGGATTTCGATATGCGCGTTGCCGGCCGCACCGATGCCGGAGTGCATGCCTACGACCAGGTAATCCACATTGACCTCAGCCAAGAGCAGCTCAAGCGCCTTGGTCGAACCAAAGGGTTTCTGGGTAAACTCAACGATCTTTTGCCTGAGGACATCCGGGTTCATTCAGTTGAGCTGGCCCCACCGGGATTCGACGCCCGATTCTCAGCCTCGTATCGGCGTTACCGCTACCGAATCGCTGACGGCGAAGCAAATAAGAACCCACTCAAGCAGCGATACACCCACTGGATTAAGCATCCGCTAGACGTGACCGCGATGCAGCTGGCAGCTTTTGAACTTATTGGCCTGCACGATTACGCATCATTCTGTCGCGCAAAAGTTGGGGCAACCACAATCCGCCACGTCCGCGAGATAACCGTAAAGCGCAATCCAGCTGACGACAACGTCATCGAAGTTGAATTGCAAGCAGATGCCTTTTGCCACAACATGGTGCGCTCTATCGTGGGCGGGCTGATTGCTGCTGGCGAGGGTAAGGCTGGGCCAACCGAGATTGCAGCCACTTTGGCCAGGCTAACCCGAGTTGGTTCATACAAGGTTTCACCTGCTCGAGGGCTGACATTGATCGAGATTGGCTACCCGGCCGATGACCAATTGGCCGAGCAGGCCGAGCGTGCCAGAAACATGCGAACCCTGGATGAAAATTAGGGTTTGACCACAGGCACATGTTCGGGCTAGACTTGACCTTTGGTATTGGCAGTTAGCCAATGTGAAAACGTGAATCCCGAGAAGATCTCTTCTAGCGCGGATTCATTTCAATCCGACACAGAAGTAGAAGGCAATTTAACGTGCGTACTTATTCTCCAAAGGCTCACGAGCTGAGCAACGAGTGGCTAGTCATCGACGCCGCTGATGTAGTTCTCGGCCGTCTAGCAACCCACGCAGCAGCACTGTTGCGCGGAAAGCACAAGCCGACTTTTGCACCACACATGGACAACGGTGACTTCGTCATCATCATCAACGCTGAGAAGGTTGCTCTAACTGGCGCCAAGCTCAAGCAGAAGAAGGCATACCGCCACTCTGGTTACCCAGGTGGTCTTACTGCAACCACTTACTCTGAGCTTCTAGAGAAGAACCCAGAGAAGGCTGTAGAGAAGGCAATCAAGGGCATGCTTCCTCACAACAAGCTAGGTGCAACCCAGCTTGCAAAGCTAAAGGTTTACCGCGGTGCTGAGCACCCACACGCTGCACAGCAGCCAAAGCCTTTCATCATCGACCAGGTAGCTCAGTAAGGAATCCCTCGTGGCTAAAGACATCGCAGAAGACGTAGTTTCAACAGAGAGCTACACCACCGAGACCCCTGCAGCTAAGGCTGCACCGGCTAAGTCACGTGGCGCACTGACCACTCCTGGTGCCGGCCTTGGCCGTCGCAAAGAGGCAGTTGCTCGTGTTCGCATCATGCCAGGTACCGGTGTTATCAAGGTAAACGGCCGTGACTTCGCTGAGTACTTCCCAAACAAGCTTCACCAGCAGCTAATCACTGACCCATTCACCATCCTTGACCTAAAGGGTGCTTACGACGTAATCGCTCGTATCTCAGGTGGTGGCTCAGCTGGTCAGGCTGGTGCACTTCGTCTAGGTATTGCTCGTGCACTAAACGAGATCGACCGCGACAACAACCGTCCTTCACTAAAGAAGGCTGGCTTCCTAAAGCGCGACCCACGTGTTATCGAGCGCAAGAAGGCTGGTCTGAAGAAGGCACGTAAGGCTTCTCAGTTCTCGAAGCGTTAATCCAACACTTCACGCTTTCAAAAGCATAGACTCACGATATGGCGAGACTCTTTGGCACCGATGGTGTTCGAGGTCTCGCCAATCGTGATTTAACGGCACAACTTGCATTTGATCTGGCCCAGGCCGCCGCAATTGTGCTTGGCGAAGATGCCCGATCAAGAGGCATAAAGCCAAAAGCGGTTATCGGCCGTGACCCACGTATCTCAGGTGAGTTTCTAGCCGCCGCAATCTCAGCCGGATTAGCTAGTTCAGGCGTAGACGTTTTTGACGCTGGCGTGCTGCCAACACCGGCAACCGCATTTTTGACCGCCGACCTTGACGCCGACTTTGGCGTCATGATCTCGGCCTCTCATAATCCTGCCCCAGATAATGGCATCAAGTTCTTCTCTCGCGGCGGGCACAAATTGCCTGATGAGGTTGAAGACAAAATTGAAGCCGCTATCGGTGCTGAAAAACTTGCCCCGCTAGGTGGCGCAGTTGGTCACGTACAGCGGTTCGCTGATGCCGAAGACCGCTACATCGTTCACCTCTTGCGTTCACTACCAAACCGCCTTGACGGTCTAACCGTGGTTGTTGACTGTGCTCACGGTGCAGCAGCGGGTGTATCGCCGCAGGTTTTCACCGATGCTGGCGCAAAGGTATTTGTTATCGGGGCAGAGCCAGACGGCAACAACATCAACCTCGGATACGGTTCAACCCACATGTCAGCCTTGCAGTCGGCTGTGCTTGAGCACGGTGCCGATTTTGGTGTGGCTCACGATGGAGATGCCGACCGCTGCTTGGCCGTTGATGCCAACGGTGCCATTATCGATGGCGACCAAATCATGGCGATTTTGGCTCTATCTCTGAAGGAGCGCGGCCAATTGGCTCGCAACACTTTGGTGGCAACCGTGATGAGTAACCTCGGTTTGCGAATTGCAATGCAAGAAAACAACATCGAGATGATTGAAACCGGTGTTGGTGACCGCTACGTTCTTGAAGCGATGCGCGACGGTGGCTACACCCTCGGGGGTGAGCAATCAGGGCACGTGATTTTTGCCCAGTATGCAACCACTGGCGATGGAATTTTGACCGGCCTAAAAATTGGCGCCGAGATGGCCCGCACTGAGAAATCTTTGGCGGAACTGGCTTCGGTCATGAACATCTATCCGCAGGTTTTGATCAATGTGCCTGGCGTAGATAAAACGCGAGTCGAGACCGATGCTGAACTGCAGAAGGTAGTGGCAGAGGCTGAGGCCGATCTGCACGGTACCGGACGAGTTCTCTTGCGGGCATCGGGAACCGAGCCGTTGGTTCGAGTTATGGTCGAGGCCGCTGAGGCCGGAACCGCTCAGTCTTGGGCTGAGCGTATTGCTCGAGTAGTTGAAAAGCAGCTGGCTCTCTAGAAACTGCCGGTTTTGGCCTAACTATTGGCCTGCACCAAGAAGTTTTTGAATATCACCAAAGACCTCCAGGCCGGCACAGGTTCCGCGCCCCTCATACAAAACTGAGCCATCATTGCCTATGTGCTTGAGCTCAATCACCGCATCTAGAGTTTCTTCAACCCGCTGGTACATCGCCGACCTAAGCGGTGCGTGAAGCAGCCCGCCCCTGACCCGCGCTGCCCGAATTTCAAGGGTTCCATCTGGTCCGGTGAGTGACCAGGTCACGTGTGAGTCATCGATGTTCAAAAGGGCTTCTTTGGAGCCGTTGTAGGTGGCCCAACGATTCAGTTTGCCCGAATGTTTGAATCCGATGATGAACCCGCGGAACGAGCTTGCCAACCAAGGGATTATGGCCACTGACGCAACCAGTGATGCATCAGGCGCACCTTCAAAGTGATTTGAAGCCATCCATACGTATCCGGCTGGGAAGGATTTTCCCCAATCCTTCTCGATGTAACCCCGGCCACCGGACAGATCTACTTGGTTGCCCTCGATCTCAAGCACGCCACCAAGGCTGTGGCCAAAACTCACAACACCGTGAAAACACTCCATGAGTGGAACCATGCCGTACCAACCCATGATTCCTGGTTCGCGCAGAGTCACCGGCCACGGATCTAGGGGACTCGTGTACCTAACCTGCCCGCGCAATTGAGGTAGGTCAAGATCTGCACCGAAGGCATTGAAGGTGTTGTTGCCAATCTTGACTTCAAATTTATCCCTGGCTGCGTGAAAGGCATCGGTGTTGAATTTATGAAACCAAGACCGGCCGGTAAGCCCATCGAGTACCTGAATAAACGCCTGGTTCTGATCAGGGCTAGAGCTGCGCTGGCCGCGAAAGATGCCGGGGATTACCGCCCACCGTTGGGTCTGGTCGGCGCTGACAATTTTGATGTACCAGCCCTCAAAAAACAGGTTGTTTTTGCCGGTTCCGTGAAAAGCCTCAGGGTGCATTACCCCCTGTACGAAAGCACCGATACTCTGCATGCCTTCACACTACGCCCAAAACCGGGGCTTTAGAGCTTGCGCAGCAGAACGCGCTCAACCTGGTGGTTGGCGCCCTTCTGAAGCACTAGTGTGGCGCGAGATCGGGTAGGCAAAATGTTCTCAACCAGGTTTGGCAGGTTGATGGTTGCCCAGATCTCATTTGCTCGAGCCAACGCCTTCTCAACCGGCATTTCTGCATAGCGGTGAAAGTAGGAAGCAGGGTTGGTAAAGGCCGATTCACGCAATTTGTAGAACCGGTTCAAGAACCATTCGGTGATGTTTTCGGTGGCAGCATCCACGTAAATTTTGAAGTCAAAAAAGTCACTCAAAGCCACATCTTGGCCAGAGCCCGGTGACTGCAGAACGTTCAAGCCCTCGATGATCAGAACATCTGGCCGTGTAACGGTGGCGGTCTCACCCGGCACGATGTTGTAACTCAAGTGTGAGTAAACCGGTGCTGTGGTTTCGGCCGCGCCGCTCTTGATGTCAGCTACAAACTTCAGAAGGGCAAGCCTGTCATAGGACTCCGGAAACCCTTTGCGGTGCATGATCCCGCGCTTCTCGAGCTCTTCGTTCGGGTATAGAAATCCGTCGGTGGTGATGAGCTCAACCTGCGGGGTGCCATCCCATCTGCTCAGCAATTCTTTGAGCAAACGTGAAACGGTTGACTTACCAACTGCCACAGAACCGGCAACACCGATGATGAAAGGCACGCGACCTGACTGGCTGCCCAAAAAGTTTGATGTGGCCTGGTGCAGCTTTTGGTGCTCGGCCACGTAGAGGTTTAGTAATCGACTGAGCGGAAGGTAGACGTCCTTAACTTCTTTGATATCCAAGAAGTCACCAAGGCCCCGGATTTGCTGAATCTCGGCCTCAGTTAGGGGGAGGTCGGTGGTATTTCCGAGTTCTGCCCAGTCGGCTCGAGAAATCTCATTGAAAGGGCTCAGCGCATCGCTCACAAAGAGCCATTCTGCCGTAAATTAGAACGCATGTGTGGAATCGTCGGTTACGTAGGCCCAAAATCAACTCTGGATGTACTTCTAGGTGGCCTTCGTCGACTTGAATACCGCGGTTACGACTCAGCTGGAGTATCGGTGGTCACCAACGGTGGCAGCCTTGAAACCCGCAAAAAAGCTGGCAAGTTAGACAACCTGGTTTCAGAAATCACCAATCACCCGGTTGCTGACTCTCACATTGGCATTGGCCACACCCGCTGGGCAACCCACGGTGCCCCAACTGACGGCAACGCACACCCGCACCTTGGTGGGCCAACCAGCAAACTTGCCCTGATTCACAATGGCATTATCGAAAACTTCTCGGCGCTCAAGGCCGAGCTTTTGGCTGAGGGAACCCGCTTTTCGAGCGAGACCGACTCTGAGGTGGCTGCACACCTGATTGCCCGCGAGTTTGAAAAGACCAACGACCTACCGAGCGCTTTTGCCAACGTTGTGGTGCGACTGCACGGGGCCTTCACCATTTTGGTGATTCACGAGGACCAGCCAGATGTGGTTTTGGCGGCTCGCCGAAACGCACCGTTGGTGATTGGTCTTGGTGACGGCGAGAACTTCCTAGGTTCAGACGTTGCAGCCTTTGTGGAGCACACTAAGCGCGCAATTTCGGTCGGTCAGGATGAGATTGTCATCTTGCGCTCCGATTCGGTAGAAGTACGCACCTTTGACGGCGCCCCAGTTGTGCCAACTGAATTCACCGTTGACTGGGATGCCTCGGCAGCCAGCAAGGGTGGATGGTCAAGCTTTATGGCCAAGGAGATTGCGGACCAGCCTCAGGCGGTTGCTGACACCCTCATGGGTCGTCTGGCATCTGATGGTTCAGTGACCCTCTCCGAAATCGATGGACTTTCTGAACAGGACATCCTGGCAATTGATCGCATCATCATGGTGGCCTGTGGCACTGCAGCGTATGCCTGCGATGTTGCCAAGTACGCGATTGAGAAATTCTCAAGAATTCCGGTCCAGGTTGAGCTGTCTCACGAGTTCCGCTACCGCGACCCAATCGTGACCCCGAACACTTTGATTGTTGCCGTGAGCCAGTCGGGCGAGACCATGGATACCTTGATGGCTACCCGATACGCAAAAGAAGCCGGCGCCAAAGTGCTGGCCATTTGCAACACTCAGGGTGCAACCCTGGCTCGTGAATCTGACGCCGTGATTTACACCCACGCAGGCCCAGAGGTGGCGGTTGCCTCGACCAAGGCACTCGTTGCGCAAATCACCGCCGGGTACCTCTTGGCGCTATTTTTGGCTGCCGGCCGCGCAGCAACTCCAAAGGCAGAGCTGGCGCGACTTGGCCAGGAACTTTTGAAGATGCCGGCTAACTTAACCCAGGTACTTGAGCGCCTCGACCCAATCCGTGGACTTGCCAAGCAAATGGCAGATGCTAAATCTGTGCTGTTCTTGGGCCGAAATGTTGGGTTCCCGATTGCCATGGAAGGCGCGTTGAAGCTCAAGGAATTGGCTTACATCCATGCCGAAGGATTTGCCGCTGGCGAATTGAAGCACGGCCCTATTGCCTTGATTGAAGAGGGGCAACCGGTATTTGTAATCGTGCCAAGCCCGAACGATGTCGACAGTCTGCACCCGAAAGTCATCTCTAACATCCAAGAGATTCGTGCCCGCGGTGCACAGGTAATTGCCATTGCTGAAGAGGGTGACACTGAGGTTGGCAACTTTGCCGAGCACGTGACTTTTGTGCCGTCCTGCGAAAACATTTTCTCGGCAATTCTCAACGTAGTTCCACTGCAGACTTTTGCACTCGAGTTGTCACAGGCCAAGGGGCTTGATGTTGATCAGCCTCGAAACCTGGCCAAGTCAGTAACCGTCGAATAAATGATTATCGGTGTTGGTGTAGATACGGTTCAGTTGAGCCGATTTGAAGCAAAACTAACCGAGACCCCGCGACTCAAAGATCGACTGTTTTTAGACATTGAAACCATCGATGCCAGCATCAAAACTCTTGCCGGGCGCTTTGCTGCCAAAGAGGCGGTTATCAAAGCCCTGAGCGGAGCACCTGGAATTGAATGGCACGGCATTGAGGTGGGCAAAGAATCAACCGGTAAGCCGGTGATTTGGCTGCACGGCGAAACAGCTAGTGTGGCACTTAGGGCAGGCGTGAGAAAATTGCACCTGTCGATTAGCCACGACGGAGATGTTGCCGTGGCCTTTGTAGTTGCCGAAGGAGGTCTTTGATGCGCGAGTTGTTGATTGACCTCGATGCAGTGGCTACCAACCTAAAGACTATGAAGGCACGCGTTGGCCAGGCCATGGTTATGGGAGTTGTGAAGGCCGACGCATACGGCCACGGCATGATTCCGGTGGCTCGCAAACTCGAGGCAGCCGGGGTTGATTACCTTGGCGTTGCCGATGTCAGTGAAGCCCTTGAGCTTCGTGATGCAGGAATCGATTTGCCGATTTTGGCCTGGCTTCACGACCCACGCGAGACGTTTGTACGTGCTGTAGCTGCCGGGATTGAGTTGGGTGTTGCAAACGTTGAGCAACTGGAGCGGGTTGCCAAAGCGGCCGAACACCTCGGTCGCGTTGCCCGAGTTCACCTCAAGGTTGATACCGGCCTGGGTCGCAACGGCGCGAGTGCCGCTGAGTGGCCATCGGTGTTGAAAACCGCACACGGATTAGTGGCCGAGGGTTTTATTCAGGTCGTAGCGATTTTTAGTCACCTCTCATGCACCAGCGAGGCTGACGATCTGCTACAAATCGAGAAGTTTGAATCTGCCTGCCAGGCTGCACGAGATGCCCAACTTGATTTTGAGCTGCGGCACCTCACTGCTTCGGACGGCTCGCTGCGCTACCCGCAGGCCCACTACGAAATGGTTCGTCTCGGCATTGCGCTGTACGGACTATCTCCTTTCACCGAAAACCACTCTTCAGACTTTGGGTTGGTGCCGGCGATGACCGCAACCGCTTTGGTCACCCAGGTCAAGCGCGTTGAGGCAGGGCACGGTGTGAGTTACGGGTATTTGCACCGAACTCAGGCTGAAAGCACATTGGCTCTAGTGCCGGTTGGTTATGCCGAGGGTCTGCCGCGAAATTCCAGTGGGCGTGCACAGGTTTCAATCAACGGCAAGAATTACCCAATCAGCAGTCGAATTGCTATGGATCAATTTGTCTTGGATGTTGGCGACGATAAGGTTGCCGAGGGCGACACCGTGACCATTTTTGGTGACCCGGCTGCTGGAGTGCCTTCTGCCGATGACTTGGCCATTGCCGGTGACACCATCAACTACGAAATCGTTACCCGCATCGGTGGACGATTCAAGCGCCACTACCTAGGTGAAGAAGTCTAGATGGCCAAGGTTCTGGCCAAACTAACTATCGAAACCTCAGAAGAAATGCACGAACTGGGGCTGCGTTTGGCTACCGTTTTTCAAGCTGGCGACCTCATTCTGCTAACTGGTCCGCTCGGTGCCGGCAAAACCACACTCACTCGCGGAATCGGTGAGGCGCTTGGCGCAATCGGTAACGTATCGAGCCCAACTTTTGTTTTGGCCCGAACCCACTCCTGTGGCGAGGGTCGGCCAGCCTTGGTTCACGTTGACGCCTACCGACTTTCGAGCGCTGCCGAACTTGATGACTTAGACATCGATTTTCCTAATTCGATAACCATCGTGGAGTGGGGCAAAGGGCTTACCGACGGCATCACCGATAACTGGCTTGAAATTGAAATTGAGCGCGATCACACCGGAGAGTCAGAAGTACGTGAGTTGGTTTTGACCGGTTACGGAGAGCGTTGGGCGGGTGTGAGCATCTGATGGGGTACACGCTAGCCATTGACACCTCTGCCGGAACCTCGGTTGCTCTAACTCGCGCCGGAGCGCCAATTGCTGAGTACAACGACTCCAGCAACATGAAGCACGCAGAGGGTATCGGCGCTGCTATTGCTGCTGTGCTAGCCCAGGGTGGCGTGAAAGCCAAGGATGTGGCCACGGTTGTGGTTGGTCGAGGACCGGCGCCATTCACCGGCTTGCGGGTTGGAATTGCTGCGGCCATGATGTTTGCAGAGGGTGCCGGGGCAAAATTGTTTGGCGTAGTTAGCCTTGACGCAATTGCTTTGGAAGCCCTTAGTGACGAGGCAATTGCCGCGCAGGTTGCTGCGGGTGTTCCGCTATTAATTACAGCCGATGCCCGCCGCCAAGAGGTTTACTGGGGTCTCTACTCTGGGCTCTCAAAATCAGGCGCACCAATTTGCATAGAAGGTCCGGGGGTAATCAAGCCTGCCGCGCTCGCCGAATTAATGCAGCAGCGGGGCGTTCAACCCATCGAGGTTAGCGCCACGGTTTTTGCAACCCGCCTAAGCCAAGTGTTCGACGCACAGGTTATTGATGGCGCAGCCAGCCAGGATGTTTCGGCACTTTATCTTCGTGAGCCGGATGCGGTGCCTTCACCGGGCAAGAGGGTTAGCGGATGAACAGTTGGGTAATACGCAGCGCAATTGAGTCAGACCTTGACTCAATCATGGCGCTAGAGCACGAGTGTTTTCCGGTTGATGCCTGGTCGCGCGAGAACATGCATTTTGAGATTTTGGCCCATCACACCCACTATCTGGTTGCGCACATCGGTGCAGATTTAGTGGCATTTGCGGGGCTCAGCAAGGTGCCCGGCAGTGATCAAAGTGACATTCAAACCATTGCCGTTGCTGACTCGCTCAGGGGGCGCGGCTTAGGCAAGCAGCTTATGAGCCAGCTTTTATCTGAAGCACGCCGGCTGCATGCCGCCGAGGTGTTTCTTGAGGTCCGCGCCGATAATTTGCCGGCCCAAAAACTCTACGAATCGCTGGGTTTTGAACACATCGATACTCGCAAGCGCTACTACCAGCCTGACAACGTTGATGCCTGGGTAATGCGCCTGCAGTTTGCCAAGGGGTCAATTGGCCGCGAGCCAATCGTTTTGGGTATCGAGTCATCATGTGATGAAACCGGCGTGGGTATTGTTCGCGGGTCGACTCTGCTGGCCAACGTTATTTCTTCTTCGATGGATGAGCACTCGCGCTTTGGCGGTGTGGTGCCCGAGATTGCTGCGCGAGCCCACCTTGAGGCATTGCAGCCAACCCTGCACCAAGCGCTAGCGGCGGCAAAGTTGAGCCTCAAAGACATCGATGCAATTGCTGTGACCAACGGGCCGGGCTTAGGTGGCGCCCTGATGGTCGGCGTCGGCGCAGCCAAGGCGCTATCGGTTGCTCTAGACAAACCGATTTACGCGGTGAATCACCTGGTGGGTCACGTAGGCGTTGACATTCTGGAACGCGGCAAACTTGAAACCCCAACCATTGCGCTTCTGGTCAGTGGCGGGCACACCTCATTGCTTTTGGTTCGCGATCTACTCGACGACGTTGAGTTGTTGGGCGAGACCATCGATGATGCCGCGGGGGAGGCCTTCGACAAGGTTGCCCGCGTGCTCGGGCTCAAGTATCCAGGCGGCCCTGAGATTGATCGGGCAGCCGTCGGCGGCGACCCAAAGGCAATTCGTTTTCCACGCGGATTGAGTTTGCCGAAAGACATGGAGAAGCACCGATACAACTTCTCGTTCTCTGGTTTGAAAACAGCGGTGGCTCGGTGGGTTGAGTCTGCCGAGACCCGCGGTGAGTCGATCAATAAAGCTGATGTGGCGGCAAGTTTTAGAGAAGCAGTTGCCGACGTACTGGTGACCAAAGCCGTTAACGCGTGCCTAGATTACGGAGTTCCGCGCTTGCTCCTGGGTGGCGGTGTGGTGGCAAACTCGCGGCTTCGCGAACTGGCTGCCGAAAAGTGTGCCGAGCACGGTATTGAGCTGCGCATTCCGGCCCTTAGTTTGTGCACGGATAACGGCGCGATGATTGCTGCGCTCGGTGCGCAACTCATGATGGCTGGCCGCCAGCCTTCATCGCTTAATTTCGGAGCGGACTCGACGCTGCCAGTAACCTCGGTACAAACTCACTAGTTAACCCCAGCGTTCTCACAGGCTGTTCTCAGCCTTGATTGTTTGACTGAACGCGAGTTGAAAAACTTATCTACCTAAGGAGTAAGCCAAATGGCTGACAAGACTGAAAAGACTGAAGCTACCGAAAAGGCAGCTAAAAAGACCGAGGCCGCTGCAACCCAGGCTGTTGAGAGCCCTGTTGCTGCAAAGAAGTTTGACTTCACCTCACTCAACTCGCTGGCTGTAGTTTCACTGGCAACCGCGCTTACCAGCGTTGGTGCTGTAGCTGCGGTTATCACCGGTCACATTGCCTTGGCTCAGATCAAGAAGTCAGGTGCTTCTGGTCGCGCACTGGCAATCGCCGGTTTGGTGGTTGGTTATGCAACCATCGCGTTCTGGGCTTTCTCAAGCCTGGTCTGGGTTGGCCTTGCCCTCAAGGGCTTTGGTGCCGGCTACGGCATGATGGGCTGGGATCACTTCGGTAGCTACGGCACTGAAAACTACGGCCCGGGAATGATGGGCAACCGCTAAAGGTTTCAAATAGAGTTCGCGAGACTGACCTATTTCAGTGCTTCGCAAACAAGAACTCGATGGGCGTCGCCCACTCTGGTAACAATCAGGGTGGCGGCGCCTTTGCCTTTGGGCGCCAATTCTTTTCTAAGCTCCTCGGGCACAACATCCGAGCCGCGCTTTTTGATTTCAAGAATTCCGATGCCCCGCTCGCGCAAGTAGGCCTTGAGTTTCTTGCGGTCAAACGCCAGGTTTTCAAGCACGCGATACCCCTTTAGCCACGGTGACTTTATTTCGTTGGCCGCGGTTAGGTAGGCAATTTCTGGGCTAAAAATATGAGCACCGATGCTCTGGGCCAATTGCCCCAGCAGGTGAGAGCGGATTACCGCGTTGTCGGGTTCGTAAACAAATTCCTCAAGCTCACCAAGTTCTGCGTCTAGGCGTTCGGTCGAGTCACTGGTGATTTCGTGCTTTGCATCGGCGGTGATTAGCAATGCCGAACGTTTGATGTTTGGTCTGGCTAGTGAGCCAAACCAGAGGGTTAGCTCGACTAAGTTTCCGCCAACCGAAACCCACTGTGCTTCGGCATTATCGGGGATGCCCTCGTGCGGATGCCCCGGCCCAAATTTGACGCCGGTTGGCTTTTGGGCAGCGGCCGCCAAAACAAAATCAAAGGATGGAGAGAACGCCGCAGGGTCAAATTTTCGGGTGGCTCGCTCACGATTTGGGCCACCAAGTTCGCGGCGTGCCGGGTCAAGAAACAGTGCGCCAAACTTGCTGAGATCAATCTCGGTCACGTCTGCCTGCTGAACCTCGGCATTATCAAAGGGCGCCAGGTTATAGGTGGCAATCGCGGCAGTCACCTCGTCAAGTTCAAAGGAGTGAACCTTGATGTCAAGGCTTGCCAGCGCCAAAGATTCAGCACCGATACCGCAACCCAGATCAGCAACATCATCGATGCCGGCTTTGCGAAAGCGGTCGGCGTGGAGTGCGGCTACGTTGAGCCGCGAAGCCTGCTCGAGCCCGGCCTCAGTGAACAGCATTCGGTCGGCAAATGGCCCAAATTTGGCCTTGGCTTGGCGCCGAAGTTTGGCTTGGGTTAGCACAGCGGCTACTAAGCTCGGGTCGCTTCCGCCTGCCCTAAGTTTTGAAACCAGCTGCACGACATCGGTTTTGGCTTCGAGCGGACCGACTTTTTCTAACAGGGCTTGCCCCTCGGGTGAGAGCAGGGCAATAAAGTCTTGGCGATCCATATTCCAAGGCTACCAATCAGCCACCAGCGAACAGTTTTTAGCACTCAACGGGAGAGAGTGCTAACATGGAAGCACAACCCGTCTTAGAAGAAAAGGTCAAAATGTCGGTTCAGATTAAGCCACTTGAAGATCGCATTGTTGTTCGCCCAGTAGAGGCCGAGCAGGTCACCGCTTCGGGTCTGGTTATTCCAGACACCGCAAAAGAGAAGCCACAGGAGGCCGAGGTTATCGCCGTAGGTCCAGGCCGCATCGACGAGCGTGGCAACCGTATCCCGGTTGACGTTGCAGTCGGCGACAAGGTTATTTTCTCGAAGTACGGCGGCACCGAGCTTAAGTTCGCTGGCGAAGAGTTCCTAGTGCTATCAGCTCGCGATGTACTTGCAGTTGTAGTTCGCTAAGAATCAAAAACTTGGAGAGACCCTGGCCTAGTGCTGGGGTCTTTCTTTTTACCCAAATCAACTTTTAGGCAGGCCCGTGTTGGCGGGTAGAATTGTCAAATGACTTCTCATGACCCTTTCGGCTTTGTAGGCCTGACATACGACGACGTCCTTCTTCTTCCTGGTGAATCAAACATCGTTCCATCCGGTGTAAACACCAAGACTCGTATCACCAAGCGCCTTGAGGTAAACGTGCCTTTGCTGTCTTCAGCAATGGACACCGTGACCGAGGCCCGGATGGCAATTGCAATGGCACGCCAGGGCGGTATCGGGGTGCTTCACCGCAACCTTTCACTTGACGCTCAGGCCAGCGAAGTTGACCTAGTCAAGCGCTCTGAAGCCGGAATGATTACCCACCCGGTAACCACAACCCCGCTTGCCACCATTCAAGAGGTTGACGAGCTTTGTGGCCGCTACCGCGTCTCTGGCCTACCGGTTGTTGACGAAGATGGTCGCCTAGTGGGCATCGTGACCAACCGCGATATGCGATTTGTACTTGATGTTCAGCGCACAACAACTTTGGTGAAAGACGTCATGACCCCGATGCCTTTGATCACCGCACCGTTCGACATCAACCCAGATGATGCGATTGCAATTTTTGCTCAGCACCGAATTGAGAAGCTTCCGCTGATTGATGGCTCAGGAAAACTCCGCGGCCTAATCACAGTCAAGGACTTCGACAAGTCAGAGAAGTACCCGCTGGCTTCAAAAGACGCTAACGGGCGCCTTTTGGTTGCTGCCGCTGTGGGCGTTGGCCAGGATGCCTGGGAGCGCTCAATGGCTTTGGTTGAAGCCGGCGTTGACCTTTTGATTGTTGACACCGCACACGGCCACAACAACGCCGTTCTCGAAATGATTGCCAAGCTAAAGGCTGAACCGTTTGCCAAGAACGTTGACATCATGGGCGGAAACGTAGCCACCCGTGAGGGCGCTCAGGCTCTAGTTGATGCAGGTGCTGACGCTGTAAAGGTTGGTGTTGGTCCGGGCTCAATCTGTACCACCCGCGTAGTTGCTGGTGTCGGTGTGCCTCAGGTCACCGCTGTTTACCAGGCTTCTCTAGCAGCTCGACCAGCCGGCGTTCCAGTTATCGCCGATGGTGGTTTGCAGTACTCAGGTGACATTCCAAAGGCCATCGTGGCCGGTGCCAACGCGGTAATGATTGGCTCTCTTCTTGCCGGTACCGATGAAGCCCCTGGCGACATCACGTTTGTTGGTGGCAAGCAGTACAAGACCTACCGCGGAATGGGTTCATTGGGTGCAATGCAGTCTCGTGGCCAGGCCAAGTCCTACTCAAAGGACCGTTACTTCCAGGATGACGTTCTTCGCGAGGACAAGCTGGTTCCAGAGGGCATCGAGGGCCGCGTTGCTTACCGTGGTTCAGTTGCCACCGTGGTTCACCAGTTGGTCGGAGGCCTTCGTGCCTCAATGGGCTATGTCGGCTCAGAGACAATCCCTGAACTACAGGAAAAGGGCAAGTTTGTTCGCATCACTGCGGCCGGGCTAAAAGAGTCTCACCCACACGACATCCAGATGACCGTTGAAGCACCAAACTACGGAACCCGCTAAACAGCGGCCGGTTTAGGAAACAAAACTTATGAGTGAAATGGAAATCGGTCGCGGCAAGCGTGGCCAGCGTGCCTGGGCGTTTGACGACATCGCAATTGTGCCGTCACGCCGCACCCGCGACCCACGCGATGTTTCAACTACCTGGAAGATCGACGCTTACGATTTTCAGCTGCCCGTTATCGGTGCACCAATGGACTCTGTGGTCTCACCTGAAACCGCAATTGCCATTGGCAAGCTGGGTGGTCTGGGTGTGCTTGACCTCGAGGGTCTTTGGACTCGCTACGAGGACCCAACCCCGTACCTGAGCGAAATTGCCAAGTTGCCTGCCGAGGCTGCAACCCAGCGCATGCAGCAGATTTACTCTGAGCCAATCAAGGCTGAATTAATTCGCGACCGCATTGCCCAGATCCGTGCAGCCGGCGTAACTGTTGCCGGTGCACTCTCACCAAAGCGCGCAGCGGAGTTCAGCGACACAGTCATCAAGGCTGGCCTTGACATGTTTGTGATTCGCGGAACAACTGTCTCAGCCGAGCACGTTTCAAAGACCCAAGAGGCCCTAAACCTCAAGGAGTTCATCTACAAGCTTGATGTTCCGGTAATCGTTGGTGGTGCCGCTACTTACACCTCAGCGCTGCACCTAATGCGTACCGGTGCCGCTGGCGTTCTTGTTGGCTTCGGCGGTGGCGCAGCATCAACCACTCGCCGCGTGCTTGGCATTCATGCCCCGATGGCTACAGCTGTGGCCGACGTTGCCGGCGCTCGCCGCGACTACATGGATGAGTCTGGCGGCCGCTACGTGCACGTAATTGCTGACGGCGGTTTGGGTACTGCCGGTGACATTGTGAAGGCAATCGCTGTTGGCGCTGATGCCGTAATGCTTGGTTCAGTTTTGGCCCGAGCAGAAGAAGCACCGGGTCAGGGTTGGCACTGGGGGCAAGAGGCCTTCAACCAAGAGCTTCCTCGCGGTCACAAGGTTGAGGTCGGCACCGCCGGCACCCTTGAGCAGATCCTGGTTGGACCATCTTCAAAGGCCGATGGCTCAACAAACCTAATGGGTGCGCTTCGCCGCTCAATGGCAACCACCGGATACTCCGACGTCAAGGAGTTCCAGCGCGTTGACGTTGTAGTGGCTCCGTACCACGCCTAAACGCCATGCCAAAAAGGGCGCCAAACTTCTTTACTGTCGCTAGGCAGCCAAAGTGGATTGGCGCTCTTTTGCTTTCTCTTGGCGTAGCCGCGATTTTTGCGCTGCTTGGTCAGTGGCAACTTGATCGAACCTTCACCAAAGACCTTCCGGCCGTTACTGCACAGAACCTTGATTCGGTGTCGGTCACTATCGATACCCAAAACGTCTACATCGTGGCTAACCGGCTACACAAGGGTGAGCTGGGTTACTGGTTGGTGGCAAATTCCACCGATGAAGCTGGGCGTAGCCAAACTTTGGCTTTGGGTTGGTCTGCCAACCTGGATGAACTGAAGGCCGAGCGTCAGGCAATCCGGACCTCGATGGTTGCCCAGCAGTTGGTCACATTCGAAGGCGTTTTGATTCCGACCGAAGCACCGCAGCGTCAAACCCGAGAAGAAAACTACATCTTCGATTCGCTATCACTGGCGCAATTGGTGAACTTCTACTCACCCGATGAGCCAATTGAATCGAACCCACAAATTTTAGCCTTCACCGGTCACAGCCAGGCTTCGGCATGGCCGCCACTTCAGTCCATCGAGGTTACCTACGAGCAAGGTCAGCAAATTAACTGGCTGAGCGCTTTTTACTTTTTAGAGTGGATTGTCTTTGCCGGTTTTGCCATGTTCCTTTGGTGGCGTTTGGTTCGAGACGAACAAATCCGCCTTGGCAGTGAACCGGTAAACTAGACCAATGACCTCCCCAAACGCTGCCCAGGTGCCAACTATTAAGTCGGCCCTAAAGTTCTTCAAGGTCACCTCCTACATCACCGGCATCTTCTTGATTTTGATCATGGTCCTGTGGGCGATTCGTCTGATCTGGAGCGCAGATGTTTGGATTGGCGGACCAGACGGCCTAATTGCGCTGGCGCAGTTTTCAGTAGACCCATCAACCGGCGAAAAAGTTGGTTTGCCAGGTCCACAAATTCCAAATGACTTCACAACTGTTTCGCTGATTATTCACGGATGGCTCTACGTTGCCTACCTGTTCGGTGACTTCAGGCTCTGGACTCTGCTCCGTTGGAGCTTCTTGCGTTTCTTGGTAATTGCTCTTGGTGGAGTAATTCCTTTCCTCTCATTCTTCACCGAGCGCTACTACTCCAAGGTGGCCGAAGCTGATCTAAAGAAGGTGGCCTAATGACCGCTAACCGCCCAGTTCTAGTCGTTGACTTCGGCGCGCAGTACGCACAGCTAATTGCTCGTCGCGTGCGCGAAGCATCGGTGTATTCAGAAATTGTGCACCACAACGTAACCGCTGCTGAGGTAGCGGCAAAAAATCCGCTTGCCATCATTCTTTCGGGCGGCCCATCATCGGTCTACGAAGACGGCTCACCAAAGCTTGACCCTGCAATTCTTGAGCTGGGCGTGCCTGTGCTTGGCATTTGCTACGGTTTTCAGACTCTGGCCAACACCCTCGGCGGCACCGTTGAACCAACCGGTATTCGCGAATACGGCGCTACCGAGCTGACTGTAAAGGCGGGTGGTCAGATTCTTGATGGCCAGCCAGAGTCACAGATTTGCTGGATGAGCCACGGCGACCAGGTAACCAAGGCGCCAGAGGGCTTTGAAGTTTTGGCTTCGACCGACATTACCCCGGTTGCCGCCTTTGCCAACCACGAGAAGAAGATCTACGGTGTGCAGTGGCACCCTGAAGTAAAGCACTCTCAGTTTGGCCAGGACGTCCTGGTTAACTTCTTGCACAACGCTGCCGGAATTCCGGCCGACTGGAACTCGGGCAACGTAATTGCCGAGCAGGTTGAGAAGATTCGTGCTCAGGTCGGTGACGCCCGAGTAATTTGTGGTCTATCAGGTGGCGTTGACTCAGCCGTTGCGGCTGCATTGGTGCACAAGGCTGTTGGTGACCAACTGGTTTGTGTATTCGTGAACCACGGTCTTTTGCGTCAGGATGAAGCTGAGCAGGTAGAGCGCGACTACGTAGCCGCCACAGGTATCCGTTTGGTCACCGTGAATGTCGAAGACAAGTTCCTAAACGCTCTTGCCGGTGTCAGCGACCCTGAAACTAAGCGCAAGATCATTGGTCGCGAATTCATCCGTACCTTTGAAGAAGCTCAGGCTGCGCTTTACGAAGAGTCAAAGGCCGATAACCGCCCGATCAAGTTCTTGGTTCAGGGCACCCTTTACCCAGATGTTGTTGAATCTGGTGGCGGTGCAACCGCGGGCATCAAGAGCCACCACAACGTTGGTGGATTGCCTGACGACATTGAGTTTGAGTTGGTTGAGCCACTTCGCACCCTATTTAAGGATGAAGTGCGTGCCATCGGTGCCGAACTTGGCCTTCCGGCTGAGATTGTTCAGCGTCAACCATTCCCAGGCCCAGGCCTCGGAATCCGCATTGTTGGCGAGATCACCAAAGAACGTCTAGACCTACTCCGCAAGGCTGACGCGATTGTTCGTGCCGAGCTGACCGCTGCTGGACTTGACGCTGAAATCTGGCAGTGCCCAGTTGTGCTGCTTGCTGATGTTCGCTCAGTTGGCGTGCAGGGAGATGGCCGCACCTATGGTCACCCAATTGTTCTGCGCCCAGTTTCTTCTGAAGATGCCATGACCGCCGACTGGACTCGCGTGCCTTACGACGTGCTGGCCAAGATCTCGAACCGTATTACCAACGAGGTAGATGGCGTGAACCGAGTGGTCCTTGACGTAACCTCAAAGCCACCAGGCACCATCGAATGGGAATAGTCCTTAAATGAAGGTCTTTGGTCACCGCGGTGCCTGCGGTTATCGTCCAGAAAACACCCTCGAATCTTTTGAGTTGGCGTTTCAACAGGGCGCAACCGCCATTGAGTGTGACCTGGTGCCAACCAAAGACCATCGTTTGATTATTCGTCACGAGAACGAACTTTCGCACACCACTGACATTCAGAGTCACCCACAGTTTGCCGATCGGTTCAAGGAAGTTCTGATGTACGGCCACTGGCCAGTCTCTGGCTGGTTCAGCGAAGATTTCACTTTGGCTGAGATAAAAGAACTTCGGGCCATCGAGCGGATTCCTGACGAAAGGCCGGGCAGCGCCAAATTTGATGGCCAGTTTGGAATTCCGACTATCGAAGAGCTGTTAGCCGCTGATTTCATAGCTGGCAAGACCTTGATTATCGAGGTCAAACATGGCTCGCACTTTGCGCAACTGGGTTTCGACATGGTTGGCGACCTAAAGTCAGCGATCGACTCCAGTGACTATAAATCTCGCGGCGTTGAGTTGGTCTTTGAAAGCTTCAACCTTGAGGTCACCGTGGACCTCAAGCAAAGAATCGCCGGCGATCACAAATACATTTTCTTGGTAGACACCTGGGGTATGCCCACCGAGATTTCCATCGATGATTTTTTGGACGATGTAGCAAGCAAAGTTGACGGTATCAGTTTCAACTTTGACCTGTTGACGCCTGATTTGGTCAAGGCCGCACGCGACCGAAACTTGGTAATTTACACCTGGACTGCACAGGTTGAAAAAGCAGAAAATAGCGTTGAGGAGTACCTCATGCAATTTGTGAATATGGGCGTTGACGGTGTCTTTACAGACCAGCCTGATTTGTTGGCCGAACTTGTCGCTGGCCTAGCCTAAACTTGCGTAGTTATGTCTGAGCTTGATCTTTTTTCTAATGCCTTTGGGGCAAGTGAGCGCCTGGTTGAAGGCCTAAACCCGCAGCAGCGCGCTGCCGTCGAATACCGTGGCCCTGCCCTGCTGATTGTTGCCGGCGCTGGTTCGGGCAAGACCCGAGTACTGACTCACCGCATCGCGCACCTGCTTGCCAACCGTGAGGCATGGCCGTCACAAATTTTGGCAATCACCTTTACCAATAAAGCAGCGGCTGAGATGCGCGAGCGCGTTAAAGACCTGCTCGGTGAAGCAGCCGACGGCATGTGGCTCAAGACTTTTCACTCTGCCTGCGTGCTGATTTTGCGCCGCGAGGCCGAACGCCTAGGTCACGATTCAAACTTCACCATTTATGACTCAGGTGACAGCCGAGCAATCCTGAAGCGCTTGATCAAAGACACCGCAGCTGACATTCACAAGCTGACCCCGGCCGGTGTGGCATCCGTGATTTCAAACGCCAAAAATGAGCTTGCCGACGCAGAGTCATTTGCGCGCAACGCAGACATGAATGACCCAGTAGCCCGGGTAATTTCTGAAGTCTTCACCCGTTACCAGGCTGAGCTTCGGCGCAATAATGCCTTTGACTTCGATGACCTGATCGGCGAGACAGTTCACCTTTTCCGTGCGTTCCCAGATGTTCTGGCTCGCTACCAAGAGAAGTTCAAGCACATCTTGGTTGATGAGTATCAGGACACAAACCACGCTCAATACGCACTGATTCGTGAGTTGGCGGCCAAGGCTTCACTAACCGTGGTGGGTGACTCTGACCAGTCGATTTATGCTTTCCGTGGCGCCGATATTCGCAACATCACCGAATTCGAAAAAGACTTCCCGGGTGCCAAAACCATCCTGCTTGAGCAAAACTATCGCTCAACCCAAAACATTCTTTCGGCAGCTAACGCGGTAATTTCAAACAACTTTGACCGCCCGGCCAAAAACCTGTGGACCGCCTCAGGTGATGGCGAAAAGATCGTTGGTTACACCGGTTATTCAGCGCACGACGAGGCCCAGTTCATAGCTGATGAAATCAATAAGCTGCACCGTGAGGGCATGAATTACCGAGACATCGCGGTCATGTACCGCACCAACTCGCAGACTCGAGCCCTTGAAGATATTTTTGTGCGTTCTGCACTTCCGTATCGAGTAGTCGGCGGCACCAAGTTCTACGAGCGTCAAGAAATTAAAGACGCAATGGCCTACCTTGTGGCCATCAGCAATAACCGCGACGACCTAGCTACCCGCCGAATTTTGAACGTGCCAAAGCGCGGTATCGGTGACGCCAGCGAAACCCAGATTGCCAACTTTGCGGCTCGCAACGAGCTATCGGTGCGCCAGGTTTTGGGTCATGTAAACGAACTGGGTTTTGGCCCAAAAATCACCACTGCCATCACCCAATTGTCTGACCTACTCAACGAGCTTGAAGCTGGCATTGAGTCAACGCCGGTTGACGTCATTTTGCGTTCGGTTCTTGAGCGCACCGGTTACATCGATGCCCTGCGTGCCAGCCGAGACCCCCAGGATGAAGCCCGAGTTGAGAACCTCGAGGAACTTGTCTCGGTGACCCGAGAGTTCCAGCGCAATAACCCAGAGGGCCGACTTCCTGATTTCTTGAACGAAGTTGCGCTGGTCGCTGCCGCTGACGAGATCGATGACGAGTCCGGAACCGTCTCGCTAATGACTCTGCACACTGCCAAGGGTCTTGAGTATGACGCCGTGTTCTTGACTGGAATCGAAGAGGGCCTCTTGCCTCACCGAATGTCATTCTTGACTCCGGGTGGAATGGCTGAAGAACGCCGCCTCTTCTACGTGGGTATCACCCGAGCTCGCAAGAAACTTCACATTAGCTTGGCCATGATGCGCACCACATTTGGTGATTCTGAAGCGTCTACCCCAAGCCGCTATTTGCAAGAAATACCAGATTCTCTAATTGACTGGCGTGAGTCAGGTGCCGGTTCGGGCCGTGGTCTACCTAGCGGCCGCTACCGCAACTCGATTGCCGATGACCAGGGTTACGGCTCTTCATCGGGCGGCTCGTCTGGTGGGTATGGCGGCACGCCGTCGACCAAACCTAAGACTGAGTGGAAGGGCGCCATCAGCTCGGTCCGCAACAACGAGGGGCTGCAACTTACAGCGGGCGAGTTTGTCATGCACGCCGACTTTGGCAAGGGCAAGGTTATTGCCACCGCCGGAGAGGGTGCTCGTCAAACAGCTGAGATCCACTTCGGCAGCATCGGTGTAAAGCGCCTATTGGTGAAGGTTGCGCCAATCGAAAAACTAGAGGCTTAGCCGGCGGTTTCGGGCAGAACTGGCGTGGGCAACAGCGCTAAACTTAGAGGGTTGCCCAACAAATTCTGAACGGAAATCACAGTGGATTTATTCGAGTACCAGGCTCGCGACATGTTCGAGGCCTATGGCGTTCCAGTTCTGCAGGGAATCACTGCAGACACCCCTGAAGAAGTAGAGGCAGCTGCTGCCAAGATCGGCGGCGTTGTAGTCGTCAAGGCCCAGGTTAAAGCAGGTGGCCGCGGTAAGGCTGGCGGCGTCAAGGTGGCTAAGTCACCTGAAGAGGCAAAAGAGCTTTCTAAGAACATCTTTGGTCTGAACATCAAAGACCACATCGTCAAGCGCGTGATGGTTGCTCAGGGTGCAGCTATCGCCCAGGAGTTCTACTTCTCGGTTCTGCTTGACCGCTCAAACCGCACCTTCCTTTCGCTTTGCAGCGTTGAGGGTGGCATGGAGATCGAGCAGCTTGCTGAAGAGCGCCCAGAGGCTCTGGCAAAGGTTCCAGTTGACGCAACCAAGGGCATTGACCTTGAGACCGCACTGAGCATTGCCAAGCAGGGTGGCTTTGATGACGAGCTTGCCGCCAAGGTTGCTCCGGTGTTCGTAAAGCTTTACGAAGTGTTCGTAAAAGAAGACACCACTTTGGTTGAGGTTAACCCACTAGTTCTTACCGAAGACGGCCAGATAATTGCCCTCGATGGCAAGGTATCTCTCGACGACAACGCCGAGTTCCGTCACGAGCGTGAGTCAATGGAACGCGATGAACTTGACCCGCTTGAGGCCAAGGCAAAGGCCATGGACCTTAACTACGTGAAGCTTGACGGCGAGGTCGGAATCATCGGAAACGGTGCCGGTCTAGTTATGTCAACCCTTGACGTGGTTGCCTACGCAGGTGAGCGTCACGGCGGAGTGAAGCCAGCAAACTTCTTGGACATTGGTGGAGGCGCCTCTGCTGAGGTTATGGCTGCCGGTCTAGACGTTATCTTGAACGACCCACAGGTCAAGAGCGTGTTCGTCAACGTATTTGGTGGAATCACCGCTTGTGACGCAGTTGCCAACGGAATTGTTGGTGCGCTGAAGACCCTTGGTGACAAGGCAACTAAGCCACTGGTTGTTCGCCTAGATGGCAACAACGTTCTTGAGGGCCGCTACATTCTTGAGCAGGCTGCCCACCCACTCGTAACCGTCGTAGACACCATGGATGAGGCTGCCGACAAGGCCGCTGAGTTCGCGAACCGCTAAGCCGCAGAAGGAATACAAAATGGCTATTTTTCTAGATGAGAACTCGCGAATCATTGTTCAGGGTATGACCGGCTCAGAGGGCATGAAGCACACCCGCCGCATGCTGCTTGGCGGATCAAACATCGTTGGTGGCGTAAACCCACGCAAGGCTGGCGAGGTTGTTGACGTTGAGGGCAAGCAGTTGCCAGTTTTCGGCACTGTTGCTGATGCAATGGCAGCTACCGGTGCAAACGTCACCGTTATTTTTGTTCCACCTGCCTTTGCCAAGGCTGCGATGATCGAGGCTATCGACGCCGAGATCCCTCTTGCAGTTGCCATCACCGAAGGTATTCCAGTTCACGACTCAGCTGAAGCTTGGGCCTACAACGTGAACAAGGGCAAGAAGACCCGCCTAATCGGCCCAAACTGCCCTGGCATCATCTCTCCAGGAAAATCTAACGCGGGAATCACCCCGTCAGACATCACTGGCGCAGGCCCAATCGGTTTGGTTTCAAAGTCAGGAACCCTGACCTACCAGATGATGTTTGAGCTTCGTGACATCGGTATGTCAACTGCAATCGGTATCGGTGGAGACCCAGTTATTGGCACCACCCACATCGATGCGCTTGAGGCATTCCAGGCTGACCCAGAGACCAAGGCCATTGTGCTTATCGGTGAAATTGGTGGTGACTCTGAAGAGAAGGCTGCTGCCTACATCAAGGAGCACGTAACCAAGCCGGTAGTGGCTTACGTTGCTGGCTTCACTGCTCCAGAGGGCAAGACCATGGGTCACGCTGGTGCGATTGTTTCTGGTTCTGCAGGTACTGCGCAGGCTAAGAAAGAGGCATTCGAGGCTGCAGGTGTAAAGGTTGGCAAGACCCCAAGCGAGACCGCAGCGCTTATGCGTGAGGTTTACGCAAGCCTCTAAACGAGAGACTCTGGGGGATCCCTCGTAGTGAATCGCAAGCTCACATTTTTAATTGCTGCACTTGAGGCAGCAATCGTCGCGGCTATCGGAGTCGGCATTACGCTGGCTCCGCTAACCGTGGTGTGGCTTTTCGAGAACGACCCGAGCATCGACTGGTTGGTTCCGTACCGTACCTCCGCCGACATCTGGTTGATGGCTCACGGAACCCGCTTGATGGTTTCTGAAGGTGCGCTTGGCTCGGTCGCAGTGCCCGAGTTTGTAATTTCGATGTTGCCGCTGGGCATGACCTTTGTGGTCGGTTACATGGCATTTAAGTTGGGGCGTCGCCTTACCTCGGCCTCAGAGCTCTGGCCCGGATGGATTGCAGCCACAGCCTCATACGGCGGAATCTCATTTCTGCTCAGCACCACCGCACACAATGACGCCATCTACCCGGTTACTTGGCAGGGCACATTTTTTCCGCCTGCGTTCTTGTTTTTCTTCGTTCTAATCGGTTCGCTGTTCGGTAAGCGCGAGGCAATCGGTGACGCAATGGGCATTCCAGAGCCGACCGAACGCATTTGGGTGCGGGCCTACCTGTTGCGCCAGTTCAACTCCATGCACTGGGCAATTCGCGCCATGCTCAGCCCAGCATTTCGAGCGGGTACCGGCGTAGTAGCCATCACCCTTGGGGTTTCATCGGTGCTGATTGCAGTTTTGATCGCACTTAACTGGATCCAATTCACCCGCCTCTACGAAGGTCTTCACGTCAGTATTTTGGGTGGAATCATTTTGACTCTCGGGCAAATCGCGATTTTGCCGAATGTGATTGTTTACGGTGCTAGCTGGCTAACCGGCGTTGGTTTTGCCATTGGCGAGGGCTCGATGATTAGCCCACTCGGTACTGTGGTTGGTCCACTACCTGCCTTGCCGATAACCGCAGCACTTCCGATCGGGCAGGCAGAATTTGGCCTTATCGCGGTTTTGGTTCCAATGTTGGCTGCGTTCATCACAACGCTGCTCATCCGTCGCCACGCTGCCGACATTCGTTTTGAGTTTGCGTCTGCTTGGTCAGCTGCTATTTCACTGGGGTTGGCTATCGGTGTTATTGCCGCCGTCGAACTAGGAATTTTGGCTGCCCTTGCCTCGGGCAGTGTTGGGCCGGGACGGCTGGAAACCGTTGGGATCAATCCATGGATGCTGATGGTAGTCGTGTTTATCGAAGTGGCTTCAGTGGCCATCTTGGCTGCATTTTTCAGTGCCCGCCCAGATAAGCCTGATCACCCGCTACTGAGCCGTAAGCACAAGGTAAACTAGCCTAATGCTGTCTGTCGTGGTGCTTATTTCAGGGTCTGGTTCTAACCTATTGGCTCTGCTCCAAGCAGCCGACAACCCGCTTTACGGTGCCAAGATTATGGCCGTTGGCTCTGATAACCCGGCCGATGGTTTGGCTCACGCCGAGCAGTTTGGTGTTCCAACTTTTGTAGTTTCACCGCAGGCTTTTGAAAGCCGCGAAGCCTGGGCAGACATGCTCCTGGCCAACATCAATCACTTCAAGCCAGACCTAGTTGTTTTGGCTGGCTTTATGCGAATTCTGCCGTCAAACTTTGTGGCAGCGCTCTCACCAAACTTGATCAATACCCACCCTTCACTGTTGCCATTGTTCCCGGGCGGTCATGCCGTTCGCGATGCGCTCGAGGCGGGGGTAACCACTACTGGTGTAACCATCCACATCGTTGACGAAGGCGTCGACACCGGCCCTCACATCGCACAGCGCGAGGTTGAGGTTGTCACCGACGATACCGAGTACGACCTACACGAGCGCATCAAAAAAGTTGAGCGTGAGCTGTTGGTAGCTACCGTCAAGGACATTGCCGAACAAAAGATTCAGCTTTCGTCAATCACCAAATAACTGGAAGGCACCACATTGGCCGCACACAACGACCACAAGCCAGCCGATTACCGTCACCGCGACCGCGTTGCTATTAGACGCGCACTGCTTTCGGTATCAGACAAAACTGGCATCATCGACCTCGCAACCAAACTTGCCGAAGCCGGCGTAGACATTATTTCTACCGGTGGAACCTACGCAGCAATTTCAGCTGCGGGCATTCCGGTCACTGAGGTTTCAGAGATCACCGGATTCCCGGAAACTCTTGATGGTCGAGTAAAGACTCTGCACCCAACCATTCACGCCGGCTTGCTTGCCGACATGCGTTTGATCGCTCACGAGGGTCAGTTAGACGCACTGAATGTTTTGCCTTTCGAGTTGGTGGTGGTCAACCTTTACCCATTCGTTCAGACCGTTCAGTCTGGTGCCAAGGGTGACGCAGTGGTTGAGCAGATCGACATCGGTGGCCCGGCTATGGTTCGTGCTTCGGCTAAAAACCACGCCAACGTGGCCATCGTGGTTGACCCAGCAAAGTATGGTGACATCATCGAAGCCGTTGAGCAGGGTGGCACTACCTTGGCGCAGCGTCGCGAACTTGCATTTGCCGCGTTCTCTCACACCGCTCGTTATGACGCTGCTGTGTCAGCGTGGTTTGCCGCCGAGCTTGAGGGTGACTGGAAGAAGGCTGCCGGTCAGGACGAAGTTACCGAAAACGCCAACCCGGGGTTTGAGAAGACCATTCAGATCGCGGCTCAGTTGGGCAACGTTCTGCGCTACGGCGAAAACTCACACCAGGCTGCTGCGATTTATCGCACCACCGGTGAGGGTGCCGTTGCTGGCATTGCCCAGGCCCGCCAATTTGGTGGCAAAGAGATGTCTTACAACAATTACGTCGATGCAGACGCAGCTCTTCGCGCCGCATACGACTTCAACGAGCCAGCAGTGGCAATCATCAAGCACGCCAACCCTTGCGGTATTGCCATCGGTGATGCCAACTCGGCAGACCCAATTGCCGATGCCCACGCCAAGGCGCACATGTGTGACTCAGTTTCAGCTTTTGGTGGCGTCATTGCTTCTAACCGCGTGGTCACTGTGACCATGGCCAAGCAGGTGGCCAGCATCTTCACCGAGGTGATTATTGCACCTGGATACGAGCTTGAGGCACTGCAGATTCTGCTTGAAAAGAAGAACCTTCGTGTTCTTGAGTTGCCAGCCAACTACTCTCGCGAGGCTCTAGAGTTCCGTCAGATCTCTGGTGGAGTTTTGGTTCAGCAGCCTGACGAGTTCAGCCACTTCAACTCGCAGGGCTGGAAGTTGGTTACCGGCAAGAAGGCTGATGCTGAGACCATGGCCGAGCTTGAGTTTGCCTGGCGTGCTTGCCGTTCGGTCAAGTCAAACGGCATCTTGCTTTCACGCGAGGGCGCATCGGTCGGTGTTGGTATGGGGCAGGTCAACCGTGTTGACTCTTGCAAGCTTGCAGTAGAGCGTGCGGCATCTCGTGCCAAGGGCTCGGTGGCTGCTTCAGACGCGTTTTTCCCATTTGCCGACGGCCTTCAGATTCTCTTGGATGCTGGTGTGCGCGCGGTAGTGCAGCCGGGTGGTTCGGTTCGCGATGCTGAGGTAATTGCCGCGGCTGAGGCTGCCGGTGTCACCATGTACTTCACTGGCGAGCGACACTTCTTCCACTAGAAGTAAGACTCCAGCAGCTGGTTAGCCAGCAGAAGAATTGACTAAAAAAGCGCCCGCGGATCTGATTCCGCGGGCGCTTTTTCTAACTTGGTTAGAGAGTTACCTCGTTCAACAAACCAGTTGCAACGTCAAAGATGAAGCCGCGAACCTGATCGGTGTGCGGAATGAACGGGCTTGCCTTGATGCGGCGAATCGACCGCTGCACGTCAACCTCTAGGTTGTCGAATGCCTCGGCTGCCCACTCTGGCTTGATGCCGGTTTCCTTTGCGATGCCCTCTTTGAAGCCATCGTCGGTGAAGGTAAGCATTCCGCAGTCGGTGTGGTGAATCAGGATAATTTCCTTGGTTCCCAGAAGGCGCTGGCTGATTGCAAGTGAGCGAATCTCGTCATCGGTAACCACTCCGCCCGCGTTGCGAATGACGTGTGATTCACCATCCTGAATACCAAGAATGCTGTAGACATCGAGGCGTGCATCCATGCACGCAAGCACTGCAATCTGCTTTGATGGTGGCAACGGAAGCGGACCATTGAAGGTCTTGGCATATTCACGGTTGTTGGCAAGATACTGATCTGTAACTGACATAAAAGATCTCCTGTTTGGGGTTTTTGTGGGGTTACGCAACAAAAGAAAAACACTGATTTCTAGAGCGTCAAAATTGGGTTACAAATTGCGACTTTTCATTACGAAAAATTTCCAGCCGGGAATAACCTGCACAGCTTGGACCCATCGAAACAACTAGCTCACAAATCTGTGGATAACTCCGGCGGCAAACCTGCCGGAGTTTTACATTTCTGGGCATGCACAGAAAACACATCAGAAGATGGCCCAAGTTCATTTCAATGGCCAGCGTTCTTGCTGTGCTGTTTGGGGGATTAGTTGTTCAATCGGTCCAGGCAGTATCCAGCAATCCAACACCGGTGTGTGTTGGATCCACCTGCACGGTTACGTTCGAGTACTCCGGCGACTATTACCTCTGGAGTCCACCGACCGGAGCCAAAAACATTACCTTCGATTTAGCCGGTGGCCAGGGCGGTCGGTCGGGTGGTCAGGGCGGTCGCATAACTGGTTCGCTGGTTAATCCGCCAACCGCGCTATACATCTATGTTGGCGGTGCCGGAGCTCAGGGTTCGGCTGCGGCAGGTGGTTTCAACGGCGGTGGCGCAGCAGGTTCTGGTCGCGGAGATGAAGGTTCTGGTGGCGGTGCCACCGACATCCGTACTTCAACTTCTTTGACTGACCGCGTTGCTATTGCTGCCGGCGGTGGAGGCTCGGGTGGGTTCTCGGGCGGCATCGGTGGAGCAGGTGGTGGCTTGACCGGTTCAGCCGGTACCAGTGGTCAAGGTCAAGGAGGAGCGGGCGGTACCCAATCTTCGGGCGGCGCTGGGGGATACCCAAACGGCGGCACCTGGGGGCTTAGCGGAACATCGGGCATCGGTGGTTCTGGAGGGGCCAGCGCAGTCTCTGGCGGCGGTGGGGGCGGCGGTGGTTACTTTGGTGGCGGTGGTGGCGGTGCCGACGTCGATACCTGCTGCTCAAACGCTGGAGGTGGCGGAGGAGGTTCCTCATTTGCCAACAGCACTCTAACAGCTTCGGTAGTCCACACAGCTGGCTATCGCGCCGGTGCTGGCATTGCCACCATTAGCTATTCAATGCCACCACAAGTTCTTGCATTCACGGCTGCAACAACGCTCACCAATGCTGCCAATTTAGAGTTTGGAATCACCTTCTCTGAATCGGTTACTGGCCTAACTGCAAGTGACTTTGTGGGCTCCGGCACAGCTGTTTGCCAGTCACTAACTGCTGTCGGCAGTGGCGCAAGCTACACCGTCACCGCCAGCAACTGCTCGGTTGGAACCTATCGACTCACCCTCGCAGCACTTAGCGTGACGGGAGCCCAAATCGGCCCGGTATCGGAATCAATCAGCCCCGAAGTGATCATTGAGCGAACTCCAGCAGTCGCCGAATTCACATCTCCGAACACACCAACCAACTCTGCAGATTTGCTCTATAATCTTGCATTCTCTGAGACGGTGACCGACGTCACGGCTGCAGATTTCACAGTCACCGGTGATGGTTGCCAGGTTGAATCGGTGGTCGGTTCGGCAGCTTCCTATTCGCTAAGAATTTCCGGTTGCATCGACGGCCAAACGGCCACGCTTCGGTTGATCGAGTCGAGTGCTGTAGATGCTGCCGGCAACCTAAGCCCAGCATCAGCGGTGACTGCTCCGGACGTGGTTATCGACCGAACGGCTCCAGTCGCTCAGTTGACTAGCCTCGGCACACAGACCTATGAGAATCCGGTATTTTTTCTCGACACCGATTCACCGGTCATCGGCCTAGGGCTTGAAGATTTTGGATTCTTAGCTGGCGAAGGTTGCACCCTCACTCTTGTAGAAATTGCTGCCGGTCAGAGTTTCGAGATAGCTACCAGCGGTTGTCAATTAGGCCAGGTGCAGGTTCAGCTTTTGCCAGGTTCATACACCGATGCACTCGGTAACCTCGGCCCAGCCCAAGCGGTGGAATCTCCGGTCGTTGACTTTGCCGCGGTGCCGATTGTTATTCCAAGGCCAACTCCTACGCCTGTGCCGATCGAAACCCCAGCTCCAAATCCGACTGCAACCCAAAGCCCAACCCCGACCGAAACTCCTGAAGCTCAAGCTTCTCCGTCAACTCCAGCACCAAACACAGATGCTCCCGAGGTTGACTCTGGTGTGTTGATTACCGGTGGTGGAGGAGGCTCTGATTCAGACCCAGGTGCTGGCGGCCCGACAGAAGAGGTATCCAGCGAGTCCGAACCCATGCCAAGTCAATGGCTGCAAGAGCTAGAAGTGCCGGAATCTAATAACCAGATCTACGCTGGTGAGCCAGTGCAAACGAGCAATTCTGGAGCCACTGAAAATCAGGTCGCAGCCCAGTTGGCAAGTGATCCGGCTGAAGAGATTCCGATGGTACTCGAGAACGCACAGGGTGTGCTCTGGATAATTATCGGTGGGCTAACAGCTGGCGCAACCTCAGTCTTGGTGGTCAGAGCAGCACGCCAATTGCACCGGCGCAGAATGCTGAGGTTGTTTAGCTGAAGATGATGGTGCGGTCGCCGTCTTGCAACACGCGGCGCTCGGCAAACCATCTCACTGCTTGGGTGAGGGTCTTTGACTCGACATCTTGGCCAATTGAAACCAAACGTTTCTTTGAGTCTGAGTGCTCTACTCGAACCACGTTTTGTTCGATAATCGGGCCCTCATCCAAGTCAGCAGTTACAAAGTGAGCGGTAGCACCAATCAGCTTTACACCGCGAGCATGAGCCTGCGCGTATGGGTTTGCACCCTTGAATCCGGGTAGGAATGAGTGGTGAATGTTGATTATGCGGCCTTCAAATTCGGCACAGAATTCTGGAGACAGCACCTGCATGTAGCGGGCCAGAACAATCAGCTCGACACCGTTGGTCTTGATGAATTCGCGCAGCATTGCTTCGAATGACTTCTTGTCGGCGTCAGAAGAAATTGGGTGGTGCTCAAACGGGATTCCGTAAAAGTCAGCCATTTCTTTTAGCTCAGGGTGGTTACCAAAAACGGCTGGAATTTCAACCGGGAGCTGACCGCCGCGCTGACGGAAAAGTAGGTCATTTAGGCAGTGGGCGCTCTTAGAAACCAAAATCAGGGTCTTCATCTTGCGACCAACTTCTTCAAGTTCCCAAGTCATGCCATAGCGCTCGGCTACCGGGGCAATCTGGTTTTCAAAGTGCTCGCGAGGGACAGCAGACTCAATCTGCAGGCGCATAAAAAAGCGGCCGGTGTCGTCAGAGGCAAACTGAGATGACTCGGTGATGTTGCCATTCGCAGCAACAATAGCCCCACTGATGGCGTGCACAATTCCAGGCTTGTCTTCGCAGACGAGAGTGAGTACCCAGTGGGTGGTGTTGGCTGCAGTCATAGGCTCAAGTTTAACCGGCGGGGCTGGCTAAACCCTCTTTAGTCAAGTGGGGTTTTATCGCGGCGATAACTGCGCGCGACTGAGATGCCAATCCAGATTGCTAGCCCCAAACCAGCAATCATCATGGATGCACCGATGATGACCGGAACTGGTACGTCTGACATGGATCCCCCTTAGAGCTATGAGGTCAGTCTAATCAGGGGGTAAGGCAATCTTCGGGAGGGTGAGCGGTTAACCGTACTAAGTCCTGCTCGGCCAGTCAGAGACTGGTAAAACTGGTAGAATTTTGGCATCGCAACCAAACTTTTTAGGAGCCAATCCGTGTCTGCTCTTCCTTCAACTTTCACCTCTCCACTAAGCGAAACCGATCCAGAAATCGCAGCTGTTCTTGCTGCTGAATTGGACCGTCAGCGTCACACCCTAGAGATGATCGCGTCTGAAAACTTTGTTTCACGCGGTGTTCTTGAGGCTCAGGGCTCTGTTCTTACCAACAAGTACGCTGAGGGTTACCCTGGCAAGCGTTACTACGGTGGTTGCGAAGCCGTTGACGTTGCTGAAAACCTAGCTCGCGACCGTGCGAAGGCCCTATTTGGTGCTGAGCATGCAAACGTTCAGCCGCACTCGGGTGCATCGGCAAACGCAGCGGTATTGATGGCTTTGGCAAACCCTGGTGACCGCATCTTGGGTCTTGAGTTGGCACACGGTGGCCACCTAACCCACGGTATGCGTTTGAACTTCTCAGGCAAGATGTACGAGGCTCACGCCTACGAACTGAACGCTGAGACTCACCTAATCGACATGGACATCGTTCGCGCCCGCGCACACGAGGTTAAGCCTGCGGTAATCATCGCCGGTTGGTCTGCTTACTCGCGTCACCTTGACTTTGCCGAGTTCCGCAAGATTGCCGACGAGGTTGGCGCCAAGCTTTGGGTCGACATGGCTCACTTTGCCGGTCTAGTGGCTGCTGGTCTGCACCCAAGCCCAGTGCCTTACGCAGATGTTGTTTCAACCACCGTCCACAAGACCTTGGCTGGTCCTCGCTCAGGCTTGATCCTGTGCAAGGCAGAGTACGCAAAGAAGATCGACTCAGCTGTGTTCCCAGGTCAGCAGGGTGGTCCATTGATGCACGTTGTTGCTGCCAAGGCTGTTGCGTTCAAGGCTGCCATGACTGATGAGTTCAAGGACCGCCAGAAGCGCACTATTGAGGGTGCGGCAATTATTGCTAACCGCTTGATGCAGAGTGATGTAACTTCAAACGGCGTTCAGGTTCTTACCGGCGGCACCCAGGTTCACCTAGTTTTGGTTGACCTTCGTAACGCACCAATCAACGGCCAAGAGACCGAAGACCTACTGCACGAAGTTGGCATCACCGTGAACCGCAACTCAGTTCCAAACGACCCACGTCCACCAATGGTCACCTCGGGTGTTCGCATCGGTACTCCGGCGCTGGCTACCCGCGGCTTTGGTGCCGAGCAGTTCACCGAGGTTGCCGAGATCATCGCTGGCGTTTTGGTTCCAAACCCAGACATCGCAGCACTTCGTGCCCGCACCCGCAAGCTCACCGAGGCATTCCCGCTATACAGCGGCCTTGAGAACTGGTAATCGGGGCTGGATTCGGGCATGACTGCAATCAAACTTGACGGTCTAGCAACAGCAAAGGCCATCAAGGCTGAACTTGCAGAGCGAGTAATTGAGCTAAAGAAAAAGGGCGTTACCCCTGGTTTAGGTACGCTTTTGGTTGGCGACGACCCAGGCTCACACTCTTACGTTGCTGGCAAGCACCGTGACTGCGCTGAAGTCGGCATCCACTCCATCAGAGTTGACCTGCCAGCCACAGCCAGTGCGGCCGATGTCCGCGCGGCGATCCGTGATCTCAATGACGCGAATGATGTCACCGGATACATTGTTCAGTTGCCTTTGCCGCTTGGCCTAGACACCAACGAAATGTTGGAGTTGATTGACCCGTCTAAAGACGCTGATGGTTTGCACCCAACCAACCTGGGCCGCCTAGTTCTTGGAGTCTCGGGTGAACTAACCTCACCGCTTCCATGCACGCCGGCCGGAATCGTTGAACTGCTATCTCGCTACGACGTACCAACTCGAGGTGCCGAAGTTGCCGTTATTGGCCGCGGTGTCACAGTTGGTCGACCACTTGGCCTCTTGATGACTCGCAAGGGCATTGACTCGACCGTCACGCTGCTGCACTCTGCAAGCCGCGACCTAGAGCAGGCCGTCAAGCGCGCTGACATTGTGGTTGCAGCATTGGGTGTTGCTCACTTTGTTCAGCCAGAGTGGATCAAGCCGGGTGCAGCTGTGATGGATGTTGGCATTACTCGCGTTGAAGCAACCGGCCCAGATGACAAAGCGCGTTTGGTTGGCGATGTTGACCCTCGCGTTGCCGAAGTTGCCGGATTTATGTCGCCAAACCCTGGTGGCGTTGGTCCGATGACTCGTGCGATGCTGGTCAAAAACGTGGTTGACGCAGCCAGCCGCTTCTAAACCAGCAACTGTTGCTTAGCTAGCTTTTTGTAGAGCGGTGTCGAGGCAACCAGCTCACTGTGGGTTCCAATTCCGACAACCTTGCCGTGGTCCAAAACAATAATCTGATCGCTGTCGACCACTGTTGATAGACGGTGAGCAATCACAATTAGCGTACGGTTTTTAGCCACAGCGTCGATAGCATCGCGCATGCGCTGTTCGTTCAATCCATCCAGCGCTGAAGTTGATTCATCAAGCAACAGGATTGGTGGGGCTGACAATAGGGCACGGGCAATTGCCAACCGCTGGCGCTCACCACCTGAAAGCATCACACCGCTTTCGCCGACCTCAGCATCAAGACCCTTGGCGTCACGCTCGAGAACCTCGGTTAGGTTTACTTCTTCAAGAACCTGCGTCAACTGCTCATCGGTTGCATCTGGCGCACCGATGGTGAGGTTGGCGCGAATCGAACCAGCTAGCACCGGAGCATCCTGCTCGACATAACCAATCTGTGCCCGGAGAGCTGCACGGCTGATGGTGGTCACCGCTTGGCCATCCATCAAAATCATGCCGCCGGTTGGTTCGTAAAAACGCTCGATCAACGAGAAGATTGTTGATTTGCCTGAACCCGATGGGCCAACCAGAGCAATTCTTGAACCGCGCTGAATCTTGAAGCTAACATCGTGCAGCACCTGACGATTTTCAGGAATCTCGGTGTCTTGGGTGGCGTGAACACTCTCGCCATTTGCGGCCTGACCAACATAACCAAATGACACGTTTTCAAATTCGATGGCGGTGTCGTTTACGGCCACAACCTTGGCTGCGTTTTTGGTTTCAAGGTCAGACTCTTCGACCGGAACCTGCAAAATTTCTTCGATGCGGGCCAGTGCGCCCAAGCCAGATTGCACCGATGTGTAGGCCGCAAAAGCCTGGCCGAGTGGGCGAATCATTTGGAACATCAACAGGATAAAAGTAATCAAGCTGGCCACCGATGTGCTGCCGGTGGCAACTCTGAAACCACCCACGCCGAGAACAACGATGAAGGCACCGTTCATAGCCAGGCCGGCTATCGGGGTAATCATGGCGTTGATTTTGGCAATCTTAACGCCCTGAACAAATGCTTCTTTGGCGTCAGAGGCAATCAGGTTGCTCTCGCGAACCTCGGCTCGTGCCGCGCGAATTGTTCTAACCGCGCTCAGTGCACGCTCAACCGCTGCAGCCATGTCACCAACCCGCTGCTGGGCTTTGGTGGTTGCCGATCGCACCTGGCGCGCAGTGACCGAGATTGCTGCGATTGCAAAAACCACCATGATGAGGGTTAGGCCAAGCAGGACCGGGTCGATGATCGCCATCGCAATCAGGGAGCCGACAAAAATCAAAATGCCACCGACGGCGTCGATGAGACCCTGAGTCAGAACCGCGCGCAGCAGGGTGGTGTCAGAACCGACTCTAGAAACCAAGTCTCCGGTTCGGCGCAGGTCATACTCAAAAATCGGAAGACGCAGCAAGCGGTGGGCCAGCTTTTGCCGTGCCGAAAGCACAACGCCCTCGCCAGCTTTAGCCAGCACGTAGTACATCAGGCCACCGAGCACCGCGCTGCCCAAAATCACTGCCACCAAGATGGCCACCAGCGGACCGAGGTCATCTCCGTTTTGAACCGCGGTGATTACCTGGCCGACCACCAAAGGCTGAGCCAGGCTGATGGCCGCACCAACCACAGATAGGGCAGTAGCCAACCAAAGTGCTGGCTTGTGCTCAAGCAGGTATGGCACCAATTGTGAAAACTTGGCTTTTGGTCCGTTCTTGTCGTGCTCGTTGTAGCCGGCGGATCCGCGGTTGCCTGGTCGGCCTCTAAACATGCTCATTCTGAATCAAACCGTTTCTATTAACTGTGGATTCCCCGTGATTGCCTCATTCAACAGGTAGTTGATTTCTGGCAGTGACAAAGCCGGGGTGTATGCGGTGTGCTGGTGAAATTTGGCAAAGTTTGCGCTCTGCAGGGCGGCTAGAGCCTCGGCGTGATTCAACTTTAAAAACATGCGGGTGCTGTTCGGTGCCCGCTCAAAATCGGTGTGCACTTTGCCGCAACCAAACCCAAATATGGTCAGTGCGATGTCTGCTTCTTCGGCCCTAACCTTGCTGATAAATCCGTTATCAACCACCGAGTACTTTGGCCGCAGTTCTGGCCGGCGCTGCCATATCTGAAAGCAGGTTGCCAGGCTGTTGCGCTGCGAGATCTTGGCGCCGGTCTCATCCTCGTAATCAACGTGAATGTCATGGTCGGCAACCAGATGGAATCTGCGGTCCAGGCGGTTGATCACCGACCATTTTCTCCATGATCGCGGGACTATGAAGCAGATGTAATCACTGTGATCTGCGGCCCTGTTGAAGAACGGTATTGACAGCGAATTGTTTCGGCCAAACGGTGGGTTTGAAATTGTCACGGCGTTTGAACTCAAAATGGTTGCGCTAAGAAAATCAGCTTTCGTGACGCCGGGGTGCTTGGGCTCAATGTCAAAAGATTCAAACTTCTCAGCACCGATGGCTTTTGCCGCTCTAATAAACGAACCGGTACCACCGGCAGGTTCGAGAATTGTTCGCGAGCTAAGGCCGGGAACTGTTTTTTCTACTTCACGGATTAGATCCAGAGCAAGGTCGGTTGGGGTGTAGTACTGCTCTTTGCCAGTGACGCGGGTGTTTCCCGGTTTTGCTGGCTTTTCAAGAGTTGCAGACACGGTTCAAGGGTACCAGTGCTAGTCTGGAGGGCTGCCCAGAATCTGGGCCCCAGCGATGCTGGAACAAACTGAGGAAGTATTTTGGCAGACGAAATTTTGATTAAAGCGGTTGGCCTGACCAAGAGCTATGGCGACTTCATCGCAGTTGATGGCATTGACATTGAAGTTAGGCGCGGCGAGGCGTTTGGCTTGCTTGGGCCAAACGGTGCCGGTAAATCTACAACCATGAGGATGATCTCGACCACATCGCAGCGCACCTCAGGTGAGCTAACAATTTTGGGCAAGGACCCAGCCAAAAAGGGTCCAGAAATTCGCGCTCACCTTGGAGTTGTCCCGCAGCAAGACAACCTTGATCGCGAACTCAGCGTTTATGAAAACCTCATGACCTATGGCCGATTCTTTGGTCTGCCGCGCAAGTACCTGAAAAGCAAAGTGCTCGAGCTCCTAGATTTTGCGCAGCTAGCCGACAAGGCCAAGAACAAGACCGATGAGCTCTCGGGCGGCATGAAGCGCCGACTGACCATTGCCCGCGGATTGGTGAACAGTCCAGAGATTTTCTTGCTGGATGAGCCAACCACCGGCCTCGACCCGCAGGCTCGTCACATTCTCTGGGACCGCCTGTTCCGTCTAAAGGAGCAGGGTGTAACCCTGGTAATTACCACTCACTACATGGATGAAGCCGAGCAGCTCTGCGATCGGCTAATTGTGATGGACAAGGGCAAAATCATGGCCGAAGGAAGCCCGGCTGACCTGATCAAGCGGTACGCAACCAAAGAGGTACTTGAGGTGCGCTTTGGCTCTGACAAAAACGCGATTGCTGCCGAGACCATAAGTCAGCTGGGACGCCGCATGGAGGTGCTGCCTGATCGAGTCTTGGTCTACTCAGAAAACGGTGAGCACGACCTTCAGCAAATTATTGAGCTGGGTCTCGAACCGCTAACTTCTTTGGTGCGCCGAAGCTCACTCGAGGACGTCTTCTTGCGTCTAACCGGCCGAACCCTGATTGACTAATGATGACTGTCGTTGATGTAAAAAAGACCAGGCGATGGGCCTGGTGGCAGGTTACCGAGTATCGCTTGGTTCAAATCAGTAAGTGGTGGACCTCAGTCTTGCTCTTCGGAGTGGGCAACCCGGTTCTGTACCTATTCTCAATTGGACTTGGTGTTGGAGCACTGGTTCAGGCCAACTCGGGTGGTGCCGGTGTAGACGGGGTACCGTACCTAACTTTCTTGGCTCCCGCGCTGCTGGCTACCGCAGCCATCCAGGGCGCACAGGATGAAGCAACATTTCCGGTCGTGCACGGGTTTGTCTGGGGCAAGAATTTTTACTCGATAAATTCAACGCCAACCACCGGCACTGACATTGCAAATGGAGTTATGGCCGTTGCGGTTATCCGCACGTTTGTCACCACTGGCCTCTACGCCATCGTTCTGGTCTTATTCAACGCAACCACCCTCGAGCGGGTTATTCCGATGTACTTTGTGGCCTGCATCGCGGCGCTTTGCTACGCATCGGTCATGCTCGCAGCCAGTGCATTCGTAAAAATCGACGGCAACTTTTTCGAGATTATCCAGAGACTAATCATCATGCCGATGTTCATGTTCTCGGGTACCTTCTTCCCGCTAGAGAACATGCCGATTTACCTTCAGGTGTTTGGCTGGATATCTCCGCTGTGGCACGCAACCAATTTGGGTCGAGCCATTAGCTACGGTCATGAGATTCCGAGCTGGCTACTCATCGTTCACATCTTTTATCTGGGTGCCATGGCCGTTGTTGGCCTAAAAATTGCCTACCGTCAATTCAGTAAGAGGTTGGAACAATGAGCCTGGTAAACACCATCGCAACCAGTGCCGTGAGCATCGCCGAGCGCAGATCAAGCCGGTTTGGTTCTAACGCCTACGCCGGTCGCAGTCACGTAATTTTGGAGCGCGGATTCACCGCTCTTCGCCGCTCAAACTGGTTCAGTTTTGCTTCCGGATTCTTAGAGCCGGTTTTCTTTTTGCTGTCCTTCGGTTTTGGTGTTGGGCAGTTGGTGGGTGGTATCACCGATGGTTCCGGCAACTCGATTCCATACGCTGCCTACATTGCACCGGCTCTGCTGGCCACCTCAGCTATGAACGGCGCCATATTTGACTCAACCTGGAATGTGTTTTTCAAAATGCATTTTGCGCACCTTTACGAGACAATTTTGGCCACTTCGTTAGGGGCCTTGGATGTTGCGCTTGGTGAGATCAGTTGGGCACTTTGGCGCGGTGCCATGTATGCCTCTGCCTTCTTGCTGATTATGTGGCCGGCCGGCCTCCTCACCACCCCGTGGGCCATCCTTGCTGTTTTCGGCGCGGTGTTCATCGCCTTCGGTTTTGCTTCTTTCGGTATGGCAATTACCTCGTACCTCAAGTCATTTCAGCAGATGCAGTGGATCAACTTTTTCCTCATGCCAATGTTCTTGTTTTCTGGCACCTTCTTTCCGCTAACCACCTACCCAGATTGGTTGCAGCTGGCCATCAAGGCTCTGCCGCTCTGGCACGGCATTGAGCTGGAGAGAGCACTGATGCTTGGCAATTTCAGCGTCGACCTTCTGGGGCACATTGCCTACTTTGTGGTGATGATCATCATCGGGTTGGTGTTTACCACCAATCGCCTAAACAAGGTTTTCCTAAGCTAGCCAGAGTAATAAAAAAGGACCTCGGCCAGAGCCGGGGTCCTTTTTTATTTGAAGTTATTACGCGGTAACGCCCACCACAACAGCAACCGCTAGGTTGATCACAGTTAGAAGACCAATGGTCGGTACAACCCACTTTGGAGCTGAATCCTTCTTGGCAAAGGTGTAGGCAATGAAGAAGATTCCGGTGATGCCCAGTCCCTTGATTGAGAGCACTAGGTTGTTTACTTCTTCTCCGTTGGCATAAACCAAACCGGTCATGATCAGGCCGGTAAGTAGCGCCAACCATGAACCGTGCAGGATGCCCGCGTTGACTGGCGCACCAGTCTTGAAACGCTTGGTCTCGTTCAGTACGCCAGCCATGATTGCAGCGAAGCCAAGTAGGTGAAGCACCAAGCTGATGCGAATGATTAGTTCTAAAGTTTCCATATTTTAGAGTCTAGCCATCAGCACAGCGGCTTCAACCGCTTCGGCACCCTTGTCTTCTTTCGAGTTTGGTAGACCGGCACGGTCAAGAGCTTGCTGCTCGTTGTCAACGGTTAGCAAACCAAAGCCAACCGGAACACCGCTGTCTAACTGAACGCGGTTTAGGCCATCAGTAGCAGCTCTGCAAACGTAATCAAAGTGAGGGGTCTCACCCTGAATTACAACGCCCAGTGCAATTACTGCATCTGCACCGGCATCGATGGCTTTTTGAGCACCGAGAGGCAACTCAAAAGCGCCAGGTACACGCCAAATTTCGTAGGTGTCGTTGCCGGCAGCCTTAAGTGCACGCTCAGCACCGGCCAGAAGACCGCCTGTGATTTCGGTGTGCCAGCTGGTTACGACAATCGCAATCTGCAACCCTGATGCATCGATGCTTAGTTTTGGGGCTCCCGCTCCACTCATGCTTTTACCTCCGGAATTAGGTGACCCATGCGGGCACGTTTGGTTTCTAAATACTGTTCGTTCTGAGTTGCTTGGCCAACGATAACCGGCACAAAAGAGTTCACCGGAATCCCGGCCTCTTCAAGGTAACCGCTCTTGGCCGGGTTGTTGGTCATCAATCGCACGCTGGTCACACCCAGGTCGCGCAAAATTGCCACGGCAGCGCCGTACTCGCGGTTCTCGCTAGGTAGGCCCAGGGCAAGGTTTGCGTCAACGGTGTCAAGGCCGGTGTCCTGAAGCGCGTACGCCTTTAGCTTGTTCAACAGGCCAATACCGCGACCCTCTTGGCCGCGCAGGTAGATGACAATGCCACCGGCAGGGTCGTGAGCAATTTCATCAAGTGCAAAATCAAGCTGCGGTCCGCATTCACACTTGAGAGATCCGAAAGCCTCACCGGTAATGCACTCACTGTGCATACGAACCAAAACATCGTCACCGGTTGGGTTGCCGGCGATGATGGCAACGTGGTCGGCAGTGGTCTTGATGTCGTAGTAACCGCGAACCTTGAATTCACCGTGGGTGGTCGGAAGCTTGGCTTCGGCCTCTAGGCGAATACGGTTGTTTGGGCGTTCGGCGTTAAATTCCAGCAGGTCCTTACGGTACTCAACCAGCTGATTAACTGTGATTACCTCAAGGCCCTCGCGCTCGCCAATCTCAAGTAGTTTGTCGAAGCGGGTCATGCTGCCGTCAGTCTCGACCATTTCAGCAATCAAGCCAACCGGGTTCAGGCCAGCAAGCTTCAATAGGTCAACGGTGGCCTCAGTGTGACCCGGGCGAGCCAAAACGCCTTCGTGGTGTGCGCGAAGTGGAATCACGTGACCTGGGCGAATCAAATCACTCGGTGCAGCATTGATTGCACCCAACACCTGTAGGGTCTTCGCGCGGTCAGCGGCACTGATGCCAGTGGTCACGCCTTCGGCAGCATCAACCGAGATGGTGTACTGGGTGCGGTGGCGGTCCTGGTTGGTCGTGGTCATTAGCGGCAATTCCAAGCGGTTGGCAATCTGCTCGGTCATCGGTGCGCATAGGTAGCCAGATGTGTGGTTCACGAACCAAGCAACCCACTCGGCTGTGGCAAACTCAGCAGCCATTACGGCATCGCCTTCGTTTTCGCGGTTCTCATCGTCGGCTACCAAGATTGGCTTGCCGGCGCGAAGAGCGTCTAGTGCTGCTTCGATAGTTGAAATAGGCATTAGATGTTCCTCGCTTCAAGAAGGCGTTCGATGTGTTTTGCCATCACATCGGCCTCGACGTTTACTTTGTCACCCGGTTTTTTGCTGCCCAGGGTGGTTAGGGCCAAGGTCTCAGGAATCAGGCTCAGCCCAATCCAGTTATTGCCAACCTCGTTTACGGTTAGCGAAACTCCATCGATGGTGATCGAGCCCTTGAGCACTACGTACTTCATCAACTGCTCTGGAATCGAAACGCGAACCCACTCCCAGTTTTCTGATGCCTGACGAGAAATAATTTCGCCGACGCCATCTACGTGACCCTGAACCACGTGGCCCCCAAATCGGGTGGCTGCAGTCATTGCGCGCTCAAGGTTTACTGGGTCGCCCACTTTGATGCCGTTCAGGCTGGTTAGGCGCAGGGTCTCTTGCATGACATCGGCGGTGAAGGTTTCAGAATCAAACTCAACTGCGGTCAGGCAGGTGCCGCTGACTGCGATGGAGTCTCCGCGCTTGACGTCTGAGACTACAGTCGGACCCTCGATGGTAAGTCGCAGTGCATCCTCAAGAACCTCGATGGAGCGAACTTTTCCAAGCTCTTCAACAATTCCGGTAAACATTAGTTTCCCTTCGGTACAGATCGGATAAAGAGGTCTTGACCAAGTGGTTTTACCTCAACAAATGAAAGTTCTTTAGCTTCAGCCATGGTGCCAACGGCAATTTCAGAAACCGACGTTCTTGGTCCGCCAATAAGCATTGGGGCCAGGTAGGTGATGAATTCATCGACCAGGTTCAGCTTGATAAAGGCGCTGGCCACCTTTGGTCCGCCCTCAACCATCAGGTGCTTTACGCCTCGGGCTTTTAGCTCGGCCAAAATTCCGTGAATCGAGTGGGTTCGGTACTGCACAGTCGGGGCATCATCGTTGAAAATTCGGTAGTCGGTGCCCAAGTCGGTCTCGCCAAGCACCACACGAAGAGGCTGGTGCTCGTAAAGTGAGCCATCTGGCTTGCGGGCGGTTAGCTCTGGGTTGTCTTTGATGACTGTTGAGGTGCCCACCAAAATTGCATCTAGTTCAGAACGGCGGCGGTGAGCATCGATTCGTGATTCCGAACCACTAATCCATTTACTGGTGCCGTCGGCGGCTGCACTGCGGCCATCAAGGCTGCTGGCCCACTTTAGAGTCACGTATGGGCGGCCAAGTTTTGCTGAGGTTAGCCAAACCCGGTTTTGGTCGTCAGCCTGGTTTTTCAGCACCCCGGCGATAACCTCAACACCGGCATTTCTCAAAGTCTCGGCACCTCCGCCAGAGGCATCGCCCGGGTCGCTAGACGCGTAAATTACGCGGGCAATACCTGCTTCGATAAGAGCCTGGGCGCATGGGCCAGTTACACCGGTGTGGTTGCATGGCTCAAGGGTTACCACTGCGGTTAGCCCTGCGGCAGATTGCCCGTTTTGAATCAAATTTTTGAGAGCGGCAACTTCAGCGTGGTCTGTGCCAGAGCCCTGATGCCAACCCTCGGCCACAATTTCACCGGCGGCGTTCAAGATCACGGCACCCACCTGCGGGTTTACGCCAAAGGCTGGTCCGAGTAGCGCAAGTTCAAGCGCGCGAGTCATCGCTGCTTCGTAATTTGCGTTGGTCATCCGCTGTTTCCGTTCTGAGTGAACGTACTGCGGGGTAGGAAAAGTAGGCCGAGGCCTGTGCCAAAAAACGGCGCGACCTAAGCCTGTTCTTCTCCCATCCGGACTTTAACCGTCGGCATCTGAATTTCACAGATTCAACCGACCACCGAAGTGGGCGGGTCGCGGGCTGTAACCGCCGGCTCAGATTTTCACTGACCCCGAAGAACGTGTGTTGCTAAATAAGGCTAACGCCCTGCAGGAATAAACCCAATTCGGTCATAAACAATTCCCAAGGTCTTCTCAGCAAGTTCATTTGCTTTGGCTGCACCCTGTACCAAAAGGCGGTCCAGCTCGGCAGGATCGGTCAAAAGCTCATTTGCGCGAGTGCGAATAGGTTCTACCGCACCCAGGACAACCTCGGCGACCTCTCCCTTTAGGTCTCCGTAACCCTTGCCATCAAAGTGGGCAACGAGAGAGTCGATGCTCTGGCCTGAAATTGCCGAGTGAATGCCCAATAGGTTCGAGACACCTGGTTTGGTCACACGATCAAAGCGCACGACTCCATCGTTGTCAGTAACTGCGCTCTTGATTTTCTTCAGAATCACGTTCGACTCATCCATGATGTTGACTAGGCCCTTTGGGTCACCAGACTTCGACATCTTGGCCTCAGGGTTTTGCAAGTCGTAAATTTTTGCAGTGTCTTTGAGAATTACCGCTTCTGGAATCACAAAGGTTTCGCCGAATCTTGAATTGAATCGGTTTGCTAGATCACGCGTCAACTCAAGGTGCTGACGCTGGTCCTCGCCAACCGGCACTGCCTTTGGCTGATACAGCAGGATGTCGGCTGCCTGCAGGACCGGATAGGTAAACAGGCCTACCGATGCTGAATCGGCACCGTTCTTTTGTGACTTGTCTTTGAACTGAGTCATGCGGCCGGCCTCACCAAAACCGGTAAGAGTCATGAGCACCCAGGCCAACTGAGCGTGGGCCGGAACATGTGACTGAACAAACAGCGCCGACTTATTTTCATCGATGCCTGCGGCTAGGTACTGTGCCGCTGTGACACGAGTGTTCTGGCGCAACTGGGCAGGGTCCTGCGGAACCGTGATGGCGTGCAGGTCAACCACGCAGTAAAAAGCGTTGTAGTCATCCTGCATCTTGGTCCAGTTGACCAAAGCACCCAGATAATTTCCGAGGTGAAGAGATCCAGCCGAAGGCTGCATTCCAGAAAGCAGGTTTGGTTTAGTCATAGGGACAAGTTTAGACGAGCGCCCACAGCGCTTAGGGAGGGCCTAAATGGCGTAGTCAACAACCACAGGGGAGTGGTCGGTCCAGCGAGTGTCATAAGAGGCGGCTCGGTGCACCAGGTAGTTGCTGGCCCCCGCCGCTAGGGCCGGGGTTGCCAGGTGGTAGTCAATTCTCCAGCCGGCATCGGTGTCGAACGCCTGTCCGCGGTATGACCACCAGGTGTATGGGCCAGCCACATCTGGGTGAGCGGCACGGCCAACATCAACCCAGCCCTGCTCGCCCATCATGGTGTCAAAGTAGGCACGCTCCGCCGGCAAAAAGCCTGCGTTTTTGAGGTTGCCTTTCCAGTTCTTGATGTCCAGCTCGGTGTGGCCAACGTTCAGGTCGCCAACCACAACTGCCTTGGCGCCCGAGGTGATTAAGTCGTTCATTCGGCTGGTCATGGCCTCAAGAAACTTGTACTTTTCAACCTGCTTTGGGGTGTCAACCTCGCCCGAGTGCACATAGGTGCTGATTACGGTAACCGGGGTGCCATCGATGTCAAAGTCTGCTTCAAGCCAGCGGCCGGCTGAATCAAAGTCATCTGGGCCCAACTCGGTGCGGTGGGCAATCGGTGCAATTTTGCTCACAATGGCAACGCCGGCGCGGCCCTTTGCGCTCGCCGCATCGTGCAAAAAGTGCCAGCTGCCGTTTGCCGGCGGGTTAGCTTCAAATAGCTCGACCAGGTCTTTAGTCTCGGCGCGCACCTCTTGAAGTGCAATTACATCGATGTCTTGGTTGGCAACCAACCAGTCTGCCATGCCCTTCTTGAAGGCAGCACGAACACCGTTGACGTTTACCGTCGCAACTTTTAGTGACACAGATTACGGCTTGCCGCGAAGAATAGCCTGCTTGACCTCAGCGATAGCCTTGGTCACCTCGATGCCGCGAGGGCAAGCCTCGGTGCAGTTGAAGGTGGTGCGGCAGCGCCAAACGCCCTCTTTGTCGTTCAAGATGTCGATGCGGACATCGGCAGCCTCGTCACGCGAGTCAAAGATAAAGCGGTGTGCGTTCACAATCGCAGCTGGGCCAAAGTACTGGCCATCGGTCCAGAAGACTGGGCAAGAGGTGGTGCAGGCAGCACAAAGAATGCACTTGGTGGTGTCTTCAAACTTTGAGTGCTCAGCAGCGCTCTGTAGACGTTCCTTTTCAGGGTTGTCGCTGGCAATCAAGAAAGGCTTGATGTCGCGGTATGCCTGGTAGAACGGGTTCATGTCTACAACAAGGTCTTTTTCGACCTCAAGGCCCTTGATTGGCTCAACGTAAATAGGCTGAGTGATGTCAAGGTCCTTAATCAGGGTCTTGCAGGCAAGGCGGTTACGGCCGTTGATGCGCATTGCATCAGAACCACAAACACCGTGGGCACATGAGCGGCGGAAGGTTAGCGAACCATCCATTTCCCACTTGATCTTGTGCAGAGCGTCAAGCACGCGGTCGGTGCCGTGAACCTGAACGTCAAAGTCCTGCCAGCGCGCTTCTTGACCGTCTTCAGGGTTGTAGCGGCGAACAAATAGGGTTACCTGAAAAGACGGAACAGCGCCCATCTCTTCGAAAGCGGTTGGGGTGTTAGCTGCCTCAGTCATTAGTACTTACGCTCCATTGGCTGGTAGTTAGTAATCGTGACTGGTTTCCAGTCGATCTTGATGTTGTCGCCCGGCTTCTTAGCTGGCTTGTCGGTCAAGTAGGCCATTGAGTGAACCATGAACTTCTTGTCGTCGCGAGTCTCGTAGTCTTCACGGAAGTGACCGCCACGGCTTTCACGACGTTCACGTGAGGTGAATGCCAAAACCTCGGCAAGGTCAAGCAAGAATCCAAGCTCAATAGCTTCAAGCAGGTCAGTGTTAAAGCGCTGACCCTTGTCTTGAACTGCGATGTTCTCGTAGCGCACGCGAAGCTCGGCGATCTTGTCGAGTGCCTCGTTTAGAGACTCCTCGGTGCGATACACCTGAGCGTTCTTGTCCATGGTGTCCTGCAGCTCCTTGCGGAGCACAGCAACCTTTTCGGTGCCCTTTGAGTTGCGAACCTTCTCGATCATCGCGATGACCTCGTCGGCAGCATTGGCAGGAACATCGACGTGCTTTGCAGTCTTGGCGTATTCAACCGCTGCGATACCGGCGCGCTTACCGAAGACGTTGATGTCTAGGAGCGAGTTGGTGCCCAGGCGGTTTGCGCCGTGAACTGAAACACAGGCACATTCACCGGCGGCGTAAAGACCAGGTACAACGGTCTTGTTGTCGCGAAGAACCTCTGCCTGAACGTTGGTTGGGATTCCACCCATTGCGTAGTGAGCAGTTGGGAATACTGGAACCGGCTCGGTGTAAGGCTCAACACCCAAGTAGGTGCGGGCAAACTCGGTGATGTCCGGCAGCTTCTCATCGATAACAGCTGGCGGCAAGTGGGTTAGGTCTAGAAGTACGTAGTCCTTGTTTGGTCCGGCACCACGACCCTCGCGAACCTCGTTGGCCATTGCGCGAGCAACCATGTCTCGTGGAGCTAGGTCCTTGATGGTTGGTGCGTAACGCTCCATGAAGCGCTCGCCAGATGAGTTGCGAAGGATGCCACCCTCACCTCGGGCTGCTTCAGAAAGCAAGATGCCCAGTCCGGCAAGACCGGTCGGGTGGAACTGGTAGAACTCCATGTCCTCAAGCGGCAGACCCTTGCGGTAGATGATGCCCACTCCATCACCGGTCAGGGTGTGAGCGTTTGAAGTGGTCTTGAAGATCTTGCCAAAGCCACCGGTTGCAAAAATGATGCTCTTGCCCTGGAATACGTGAATCTCGCCGGTGGCAAGTTCGTAAGCCACAACAGCTGATGGGCGCTCTTCGCCGTCAACCTTATTCATCACTAGGTCCAGAACATAGAACTCGTTATAGAACTCAATGCCCAGCTTGACGCAGTTCTGGTACAGGGTCTGAAGAATCATGTGACCGGTGCGGTCGGCTGCGTAGCATGAGCGGCGGACCGGAGCCTTACCGTGGTCGCGTGTGTGGCCACCGAAGCGGCGCTGGTCAATCTTGCCGTCTGGGGTGCGGTTGAAAGGTAGACCCATGTTCTCTAGGTCGATAACTGCCTGAACTGACTCTTTGGCCAAAATCTCAGCAGCGTCTTGGTCAACCAGGTAGTCGCCACCCTTGACGGTGTCAAAGGTGTGCCATTCCCAGCTGTCCTCTTCAACGTTGGCTAGAGCTGCTGCCATGCCACCCTGAGCTGCACCGGTGTGCGAGCGGGTCGGGAACAGCTTTGAGATAACCGCAGTCTTGGCGTGTGGTCCAGCCTCGATGGCTGCGCGCATGCCAGCGCCACCGGCGCCAACAATCACAACGTCGTACTGGTAGTGGTGAACCTTTGGAGTTGCGCTAGACAATTTATAGATTCCTTTTGGGCTACTTTGCCGAACAGAAAGATGGAAGAAGCTCTGCAGCGGCACCTGCAGGGCATGGGTCGAAGGTGAAGACCACCAGAGTGCCCAGAACTACAAGAACTGCACAAACTGCCCATAGAGAGGTAACCAAAACCTTGCGAGTTGATTCCTTCGAGGTGTAGTCATTCACGATCGTGCGCATACCGTTGGTGCCGTGAATCATCGCCAGCCACAGCATGGCTAGGTCCCAAACCTTCCAGAATGGGTCAGACCACTTACCGCCGACAAATGCAAAGTCAATGGCCTTGATGCCTTCACCCAAAAACAGGTTGGTGAATAGGTGGCCGAAAATCAGGATGACCAGAAGCACGCCTGATGCACGCATGTAAAGCCATCCGTACTTCTCAAGGTTGGCCTGGTTGCGGTTACGAGGTGCGCGTGGTTGTTCGATTACTACAGACATTTCGCTACTCCTTAACCGAATACGTGAGATAGGTGACGAGGGGCAAAACCGATGAAGGTCAGAGCAGCTAGGGCAACAACCACCCAGAACATCACGTTCTGGTACTTGACACCCTTGCGCCAGAAGTCAATCAAGATGACTCGCACACCGTTGAGGGCGTGGAACAGAATTGCGGCCACTAGCCCTAGCTCGGCAACACCGATTAGTGGGGTCTTGTAGGTGGCGATAACCGCGTTGTAAGCCTCTGGGCTCAATCGCACGAGTGCGGTGTCAAGAATGTGAACGAGCAAGAAAAAGAAGATTGCAACTCCGGTGATGCGGTGCAGCACCCAAGACCACATTCCAACTTTTCCCCGATACAAAGTACCTGCTGGCATTGACGGCACGAAAATCCTCCTGGATTGGCGTTTTTCTGAAAAGAAAATTCGACTTAAGTCTACGCCCATTGACAGCCCGCCCTCGCCGATTAACGCCCAGTCGACTAGGGTTTCATAGTTATGGGCACTCAGAAAGATCCAATCGACAGATTCTTTAGCATTATTCCCGCCGGCGGAATCGGAAGCCGACTCTGGCCCCTCTCTCGGGCATCTGCACCAAAGTTTTTGCATGACCTAACCGGGTCAGGTCAAACGCTGCTGCAGGACACCTGGGATCGACTCACGCCAATTGCTGGACGCGACCGCATCCTGGTAGTTACCGGCAAGGTTCACAAATCTGCTGTGCTTGAGCAAATCGAAGATTTGTCTACCGAGAACCTGGTCCTCGAGCTTTCACCTAAAGACTCAACAGCAGCGATTGCGCTCGCGGCAGCTATTTTGATGAAGCGTGAGCCAGACGTAATTATTGGATCGTTTGCTGCCGACCACGTCATCAACGAAGACGAGCTTTTTCGAGCCACCGTTCGCGAGGCGGTTGAAGTTGCCGCTACCGGCAAGATTGTGACTATCGGTATCGAGCCAACCGAGCCATCGGTGGGTTTTGGATACATCAAGTCCGGTGAGTCATTGAACCTGACTTCGGCACCGAATGCTCGAAACGTTGTCAAGTTTGTTGAGAAGCCAAACATTGCCAAGGCTCGCAAATACGTAGAGTCTGGCGAGTACCTGTGGAATGCCGGCATGTTTATTGCCCCTGCATCGGTACTGCTCGAACAGTTGCAACAGACCGAGCCCGAACTCCATGCTTCGATCATGGGGCTTGCTGAAGTCTGGGACACCGATGACCGCAAGGCCTCACTCGAAAAGATCTGGCCAAAGCTTAAGAAGGTTGCAATCGATTATTCGGTTGCGGAGCCTGCAGCTGCAGCCGGTCTGGTTGCCGTTGTTCCGGCCACCTTTACCTGGCACGATGTTGGTGACTTTGCCGCCATTGCCGAACTGCAGTCTCAGGGTCGCCGCGGCAACCTCGCGGTGTTGGGCAATGCCAAGGTCCTAGCTGATTCATCCAGCGGCATCTTGGTTAGTGACACCGATCGTCTGATTGCGCTCATCGGTGTTGAAGACATCATTGTGGTTGACACACCGGATGCCCTTTTGGTTACCACCAAGGAGCACGCTCAGCGAGTCAAGAGTTTGGTTGATGCGCTGAAGGCAACCGGGCACTCAGACGTTCTTTAGTCCCGCTCGGGCTGCTGAAATATTCGGCTAACCGAAGAGTGATTGTTTCAAAATAGTTAAGTTTTCTAAACGAATCACTTTGGCGTATCAATGCCCTCTGAAGGGCAATTAGGCTAGCAACGACGGCTCATGAAAGCCATGTGCCGATATTCCGGGAGGAATTCAAATGAACAACAACATTCTTAAGGGTCTGGCGCTGGCTTCTGTTTCAGCACTAACCCTTGCTGGTTGCGCCGCTGCCCCTGCAGAGCCATCAGCAGAACCAGTTGACTTCAAGGCTTGCATGGTCTCAGACCAGGGTGGTTTTGACGACGGTTCATTCAACGAAGAGGCATACAACGGCCTAAAGAAGGCAATTGCTGTTCTTGGCGTTCAGTCAGCTGAGGCTCAGTCACAGTCAGACGCAGACTTCCAGCCAAACGTTGACGCAATGGTCTCAGAGGGTTGCAACATCATCGTTCCTGTTGGTTTTGCTCTAGGCGCTGCAACTGACGTTGCTTCAGCTGCAAACCCAGACGTAATGTTCGCTCCAGTTGACACCGCACTTAGCAACGCTGACTTCAGCCCTAAGTACGTTGACAACGTAAAGCCACTTTTGTTTGACACTGCAGAAGCTGCATTCCTTGCAGGTTACGTTGCAGCTGCAACCACTCAGACCGGCAAGGTAGCTACCTTCGGTGGTATGGCGTTCCCATCTGTAACCATCTTCATGGATGGCTTCAAGCAGGGTGTTGCCTACTACAACGAGGCAAAGGGCACCTCAGTTGAGGTTCTTGGAGCCGAGGGTGACGACCAGTCAAAGTGGGCCATGACCGGTGACTTCGCTGACGTTTCAAAGGGTAAGACCACTTCTGAGAACTTCATCAAGCAGGGTGCAGACATCATCCTTCCTGTTGCAGGTCCAGTAGGTCTTGGTGCAGGTCAGGCAGCTCTTGAGGCTGAAGGCGTTTACGTTATCGGTGTTGACACCGACTGGTACCTAGCTCCTAAGTTCGACGAGTTCAAGTCACTGATCTTGACCTCTATCCAGAAGAACATGAGCGTTGCTGTATTCGAGACCATCGAAGCTGCTCTAAACGACACCTTCACCGGTGGCGAGGACATCTACGTTGGTACCTTGGCAAACAAGGGTGTTGGCATCGCTGCTGCACACGATGTTGCTTGGGCTGCTGGTCTAGCTGATGAAGTTGCCGCTCTTGAGGCTGCAATCATCGCTGGCGATGTAGATGTTGTTTCTTCTTACTAATAAGTAAGTAGCAAAATCTAACGAAAGTTGGGGGTCGAGTATTCGGCCCCCAACTTTTTTAGCCGGTTATTGGGCGAGAAATGCCCAATTAGACTGAAAATCTGACGTGGATAACACGAAGAACTGAAACGGGAAATGGCAATGAAGCTGGAACTCCGAGGCATTACCAAACGCTTTGGCACCATGACTGCTAATGACAATGTGAACCTGGTTGCTGAACCAGGGCAAATTCACTGTCTACTTGGCGAAAACGGTGCCGGTAAATCAACCCTGATGAACGTCCTTTACGGTTTGTACCAAGCCGATGGCGGAGACATCTTGATCGACGACAAGGTCGTCAAATTTTCTGGTCCGGGTGACGCGATGGCAGCCGGAATTGGAATGGTGCACCAGCACTTCATGCTGATCCCAGTCTTCACCGTCGCCGAAAATGTGATTCTCGGTCACGAGCCAACCAAGTTTGGTGGCTTGCTAGACCTCGAGGCAGCGCGCAAGCAGGTGCGCGAAATTTCAGAACGCTTTGGCTTTGAAGTAGACCCAGATGCCATCGTCGGAGACCTTCCGGTCGGTGTTCAGCAGCGTGTAGAAATCATCAAGGCCCTAATGGGTGACGCTCAGGTTTTGGTTTTTGATGAGCCAACAGCGGTGCTCACGCCTCAAGAGACCGATGAGTTGATGGCCATCATGAAGCAGCTGCGCGCCGAAGGCAAGGCAATCGTTTTCATCACTCACAAACTTCGTGAAGTAAAAGAAGTTGCCGACAAAATCACTGTAATTCGTCTAGGCAAGGTCGTTGGTGAGGCAGACCCAAAGGCCTCGGCCAACGAGTTAGCCTCGATGATGGTGGGTCGTGCGGTTGACCTAGATGTCGATAAGGGTGAACCAAAGCTAGGCAAGACCACATTCAAAATCACTGGCCTTTCTACTTGGAATCATGCCGGAACCAAGGTTCTTGACGACGTGAACCTAGAAATCCGCGAGGGTGAAATCTTGGTAATTGCCGGCGTTCAAGGCAATGGTCAGACCGAGCTAACCGAGGCAATCATCGGTATGCACGGCCGCACCACCGGCTCGATTGAGCTAGATGGCAACCAGCTGATTGGCAAAAACGTCAAGCAGGTTCTCGACCTAGGCGTTGGATTTGTTCCTGAGGACCGCACTGAAGACGGTCTCGTCGCCGACTTCACGATTGCCGAAAACCTGATGCTTGATCGCAGCGATCGCAAGCCATTTGCCAAGGGCATTAGCCTTCAGCTCAACTTCCTGAAGCAGTTCGCCGAAGAAAAGCTGAAGCAGTTCGACATTCGCGCGCAGAGCATCAACTCAAAGGCCTCAGAACTTTCGGGTGGAAACCAGCAGAAGGTGGTTTTGGCCCGCGAACTCGCACGTGAGCTCCGTTTGCTCGTGGCATCGCAGCCGACTCGTGGTCTGGACGTTGGTTCGATTGAGTTTGTCCACGAGCAAATCGTGGCAACTCGCGACAGCGGAATTCCGGTGCTAATTGTGGCAACCGAGCTCGATGAGGCAACCCAGCTGGGTGACCGCATCGCAGTTATGTACCGCGGCAAGGTGGTGGGCGTTGTGCCAGCCACCACGCCGCGTTCAGTTTTGGGTCAGATGATGGCAGGTATCAGCGCATGAACAAAGTTGTGAAGCAAATCTTCAACCCAAGTGCACTGGTAACTGTGCTGGCGGTCTTGGCATCGTTCCTTATCGGTGGCCTTTTGATTGCCTTTGCCAACGAGGACGTCCAGGCGACTTCTGGCTACCTGTTTGCCCGACCAACCGACTTCTTGTCGGCAGTTTGGAACGCAGTATTCGGTGCCTATGATGCGCTGTTCCGCGGATCTATTTTTAACTACAAGGCCATGGACAGCGTGGGCATGATTAAGCCACTGACCGAGACCCTTACCTATGCAACACCGATTACCCTTGCCGGCCTGGGAATGGCCGTGGCATTTAGATCAGGTCTATTCAACATCGGTGGAACCGGCCAGATTATCTTTGGTGCGATGGGTGCTGCTTGGGTTGGTTTTAGCCTCGAGTTGCCAGCCATCATTCACCTTCCAGTTGCTGTTATCGCCGGTATTTTGGCCTCAGCTCTGTTCGGTGGATTTGTTGGTTTCTTGAAGGCTGCCACCGGTGCCAACGAGGTCATCGTGACCATCATGATGAACTACATCGCCAGCCTTTTGCTGTTCTGGATTCTCACCACTCCGCTGTTCCAGGCCCCAAACGCAACCAACCCAATCTCTCCTGAAATCGCGGCCTCGGCTAAGTACTGGAGATTCATGGGAGACGATTACCGCATCAACGCGGCGTTCTTTGTCATGTTGGCCATGGTTGCAACCGTGTGGTGGTTGCTAAACCGCTCTTCAATTGGTTTCCAGTTCCGTGCCTTGGGTCACAACCCGAATGCGGCCAAAACTGCCGGCATCAACATCGGTGTTACCTACGTATTGGTCATGGCAGTCTCGGGTGCGCTGGCCGGACTGGCCGGAACTGCCCAGGTATTGGGTGCTGAGAAGTACCTAACCCCAAGCGTGGCAGCCAGCTTTGGTTTTGACGCCATTACCGTCGCGCTGCTTGGTCGATCAAAACCGCTAGGTGTTTTGGCTGCTGGTGTTCTTTTCGGAGCGCTTCGTGCCGGTGCGGTAATCATGCAGGCAAACCAAAAGGTGCCAATTGACATCGTGCTTATCGTGCAGTCACTGGTGGTCCTCTTTATTGCAGCGCCGCCATTGGTGCGATTTATGTTCCGAGTACCTGACCTAGCCAAAAAGCAGGCAGAAAAGAAGCAGGTGGCTGCATAATGAAGCGCTCAATTAAGACACCGATTGCTTTCTCCATCTTTGTTGTTCTGAGCTTGTGGCTAGCGGCAACAGCTCCGGCCGGAACCACTCTTTTCAGTTTCAACGCCGGCAATGAACTCTTCGAGGTTCCAGACTTCGAAATTCCTGTGGCCGGTGCCGGGTGGCTAATTTTCAGCCTGCTCGGTTTGGCTACTGCTGCTTCGTGGTACTTGGCACTAAAGCGCAAAAAGACCCCGCTGTGGGTCACCGGCCTATTTGCTTTCGCGTTTGTTCAGCAGTTGCTAGTGCTGATTTTCGTGGGTGAAATGTTCCCGGTTACCACCACTCTGCAGGGTTCGTTGGCGCTAGCTGTTCCGCTTATTTTCGGTTCACTTGCCGGTGTGCTCTCTGAGCGCGTTGGTGTCATCAACATCGCGATTGAAGGCCAGCTATTGGCGGGTGCTTTTGCCTCGGCAATGGTCACCTCGATCACCCACAGCCTCACCGCGGGCCTCATCGCAGCTGCGATTGCTGGTTCGCTGATTGCCGGAATCCTTGCCGTCTTTGCAATCAAGTACGTGGTTGACCAAATCATCGTTGGTGTGGTTGTCAACGTCTTGGTAATTGGTTTGACCAGCTTCTTGTACTCAACGGTCATGACTCGCGACCTAGTGGCCCTAAACCAGCCTGAGCGTTTCGACCAGATCGACATCCCGCTACTGTCCCAGATTCCAATTCTTGGACCGCTGCTGTTCTCACAGACCCTAATCGTGTACCTCATGTACATTGCCGTTGCCGTGGTTTACGTGGCGCTGTTCAAGACCCGCTGGGGTCTGCGCGTTCGTGCGGTTGGCGAGTACCCGAAGGCTGCCGACACCGTTGGTATCAAGGTTTACCGCACTCGCTACATGAGCGTAATGCTCGGTGGTGCACTGGCAGGTATCGGTGGCGCGTTCTTTACCCTCGGTGCCGTTGGCTCGTTCAGTAAAGAAATGACTGCGGGTGCCGGTTACATTGCCTTGGCTGCGCTGATTTTTGGCCGCTGGAACCCGATCTATGCAACCCTGGCCGCACTGATGTTTGGTTTTGCACAAAACCTCCAGTCGGTGCTCAGCATCATTGGTTCAGACGTACCTAGCCAGTTCTTGCTGATGCTGCCTTACGCATTGACGGTAGTTGCAGTGGCAGGTTTGGTTGGTAAGGTTACCGGCCCGGCTGCAACCGGCAAAGCCTACATAAAGAGTTAGGGCCCACTGTGTCTGAAATTAACTGGGATGCCCTCCGGGCTGCCGCCAACTCGGCAATGCAAAAGGCCTATGTTCCCTACTCAAAGTTTCCGGTTGGTGCTGCGGCGCTAACTGAAGACGGGCGAGTGGTTTCTGGGTGCAACGTTGAGAACGCTTCATACGGATTAACCCTTTGCGCCGAGTGTTCTTTAGTGAGCGCCTTGGCAATGGGCGCTGCCGAAGGCGAGGGGCCGGCCAAGCTGGTGGCCTTCACCTGTGTCGACGGGCACGGAAACATCCTGATGCCTTGCGGGCGTTGCCGCCAACTGCTTTTTGAACACTCAGCCAAGGGCATGATTCTTGAAACCGTATCTGGTTTTAAAACCATCGACGAGGTAATCCCAGATGCATTTGGGCCTCGCGATCTTGAAGAAAGAAAATAATGTCTGAATTTTCAGCGCCAGAACTAATCGTTGCAAAGCGCGATAAGGGTGAACTCTCGACCGAGCAAATCAACTGGTTGATCGCAAATTACACCACCGGAGTTGTGGCTGACGAGCAGATGTCGGCCATGGCGATGGCCATTTTGCTCAACGGCATGAATCGCCGCGAAATCAAAGACCTTACCCTGGCCATGATTGCCTCGGGGGAGCGTTTGAACTACGCAGACCTCAAAGTGCCAACCTCAGACAAACACTCGACGGGCGGTGTCGGCGACAAAATTACCTTGCCGCTAGCCCCTTTGGTTGCGGTTTTTGGCGTGGCTGTTCCACAGCTATCGGGTCGAGGTCTGGGCCACACGGGTGGAACCCTAGACAAACTGGAGTCCATTCCTGGTTGGCGTGCGCAAATCTCTAATGAAGAATTTCACCGTCAGCTGGCTGAGGTCGGAGCCGTCATCTGTGCAGCGGGTTCTGGCCTGGCCCCTGCTGACCGCAAGCTCTACTCGCTTCGCGATGTGACCGGAACGGTCGAGGCAATCCCACTGATTGCATCGTCAATCATGTCTAAGAAGATTGCCGAGGGCACCGGCTCGCTAGTACTGGATGTCAAAGTTGGTTCGGGTGCCTTCATGAAAGACATCGACCGCGCTCGCGAGCTGGCCACAGTGATGGTTCAGCTTGGTCAGGATGCTGGAGTCAACACCTCGGCTCTGCTCACCGACATGTCGACTCCTTTGGGGCTCGAAATCGGTAATGCCCTCGAAGTTAAGGAATCACTAGAAGTTCTTGCCGGTGGTGGCCCGGCTGATGTGGTTGAAATCACCGTTGAGCTTGCTCGTGAGATGTTGCGTCTGGCCGGCAAGCCAGACATCGATGTTGAAGCAGCGCTAAAAGATGGCCGTGCCATGGACAAGTGGCGCCAGATGATTTCTGCCCAGGGCGGCGACCCAGATGCTGCGCTGCCAGAGGCGAAAGAACACCATGTGATTACCGCACCAGAATCTGGTTACCTAAGCCAGCTAGATGCACTGCAGGTTGGCACTGCCTCTTGGCGCCTCGGCGCCGGGCGCGCCCGCAAAGAAGACGCAGTGCAGTTTGGCGCCGGCATCACGCTTCACGCCCAGCAGGGCCAGCGCGTTGAGGCCGGTGCTCCGCTGATGACTCTTCACACCGATGAACCTGAACGTTTTGAACGTGCGCTCGAAGCGCTAGACGGTTCGTTTAAGATTGAGGCTTCTGCTGCACCACGCAAAATCGTGCTTGAAAAAATCAACGGCTAACGCCAAGAAAGAGAATAAAAATGGCGAAATTCGATATTCAGTCACTGCCGAAGATTTCACTTCACGATCACCTAGATGGCGGTCTGTGCCCACAGAGCATCATTGAAATGGCTGCAGAGATCGGTCTGGAACTTCCGGCAAACACCGCCGAAGAACTGCGTGCGTGGTTCGAGAAGTCAGCTGACTCGGGCTCACTGGTTGAGTACCTAAAGACTTTTGACATCACCACCGCGGTAATGCAGACCCGCGAGCACCTAACCCGTGTGGCCCGTGAGTTTGTGGTTGACCTGGCTAACGATGGTGTGATTTACGGTGAGGTTCGTTGGGCACCTGAGCAGCACCTGACCCGAGGTCTGACCCTGGATGAAGCCGTTGAGGCGGTACAGGATGGCCTCGAAGAAGGCGCTGCAATCATCGAAAAGCAGGGCGGCTACATTCGAACCGGCCAGCTAATCACCGCAATGCGTCACGCAGATCGCGCGCTTGAAATCGCCGAGCTAGCAGTTCGTCACCGTGATGGTGGTGTGGTCGGCTTCGACATCGCCGGAGCTGAAAAGGGATTCTTGCCAAGCAAGCACAAGGCCGCCTTTGACTACCTGGCTGGCGAGCTCTTCCCAGTTACCGTTCACGCGGGTGAGGCAGACGGTGTTGAAAGCATCCGCGACGCAATCGTCAGCGGCCGTGCTTTGCGCCTAGGCCACGGCGTGCGCCTGATTGAAGACATCATGTTCAGCCGCACTGAAGATGACACCGATGTTGTTGAGCTTGGCCCAGTGGCCGAGTGGGTAAACGACCGCGGCATTGCCCTTGAAATTTGCCCTTCATCAAACCTGCAGACCGGTGCCATCAGCATGCTGGGTGACAAAATGAGTGACCACCCGTTTGACGTGTTCTACGACCTTGGTTTTGCCGTGACCGTCAGCACCGATAACCGCCTAATGAGTGGCACCACACTGACTCGCGAACTAGAGCTTTTGGTCGACACCTTTGGCTACGGAATTGAAGACCTAGAGGTATTCATGACCACCGCGGCTGAACACTCATTCCAGCCAATCCACGACCGTGAAGAGCTAATCGAGGTTATCCAAGAGGCTTACGCGGCGGCAGCTGGGCGCTAAACATGCGGTTTCCTAACCTGGCAGCGGCCTTCGGTGAGCATGCTGTTCAGGTTGGGGCCATCGCGTTGGATCGTGACCACGCAATCACGCTGGCCGGCGACCTGCTGGTAGCCAGCGGACGGGTGACCCCACAGTACACGCTTGAAATGGTCGAGGTGGTTGAAACCCACGGACCCTACATCGTTATTGCTCCGGGCATTGCTCTCGCGCACTCCAAGCCATCCGACGCCGTGATCGAAACCGGGTTGAGCCTGGTAGTTCTTGCCGAAGCAATCCCATTTGGAAATGCCGCCAATGATCCGGTGCGATTGGTGATCGGGCTGTGCGCGGTTGACCACGACGGACACCTGGATGTAATGCAGGAGCTGGCAATTGCCCTTTCAGATGCCGAGTATGTGAATTCTCTGTTAAATGCGGTGGATGCCGAACATCTCCGTAGTTTGTTTTAGCACCGTCTGCGACAATTGAAGCATGAAGATTATTGCGGTTTGTGGAATGGGTATCGGCACTTCAGTCTTGCTGAAGATGAACGCCGAGAAGGTTCTGCGCACCATCGGTGTTGAGGCAACGGTTGAGGCCACCGATGTAAAAACTGCTCGCGAATCTCGTGATGCTCAAATTATTTTGACCACCGCAGACTTGGCTGAGTCGCTCAAGGGGTTGCCTTCAGAGGTAATCACAATCGATCACTTCTTTGACCTTGAGGAAATCACCACAAAGCTTTCCGACTCGCTTCTCTAAACGAGCAAAGCCTTCATCGCAGTATTCAAAGCAGCCAATGCGGTTTGCGCTTCGAGCTTGGATGAACCGGTGGCCTGAAGGTAGCACTTGAGTTTTGGTTCGGTGCCCGATGGGCGCACAATCACTCTGCGTCCGTCAGCAAGATCAAATCGCAGACCGTCAGTCGGTCCCAACTCTGGCGAGCCAAGTTTCAAGTCGGTGAATGATGTCGAAACGCCATCGATGTTTTTTGGCGGGTCGTTGCGCAGTTTGCTCATCAGGTTGGCAATCACCGAAAGGTCATCAACTCGGATTGAAATCTGCCCGGTTGCAAAGTGGCCGTAGAGCCTACCCATTTCATCGAGGCGATCTGCAATGGTTTGGCCCTCGTTGGCAAGATCAGCGGCAATCGCTGCAACCATGAGCGCAGCTGAGATTCCGTCTTTATCAGGGGTGCTGGTTGGGTCGATGCAGTAACCCAGGGCCTCTTCGAAACCAAAGATTAGGTTTGGCACTTTTGAGATCCACTTGAAGCCGGTCAGGGTTTCGCGGTAACCCAGCTTGAACTTATCAGCAACCTTAGCGAGGGCGCTGCTTGAAACAATCGAGCAGGCGAGGTTGCCAGAAATTCCAGAATCCACGGCACGCTTGGCTACTTCGTGACCAAGCAACAGACCCAGTTCATCGCCAGTTAGCCTGCGCCATCCTTCGGCTGCGTTGGCATCCGGAATTCCAATTGCCAAACGGTCAGCATCTGGGTCGTTAGCCAAAATCAGGTCAGCTTCAACGCTGCGTGCTAGGGCAAAACTCAGATCCATCGCGCCCGGTTCTTCTGGGTTCGGAAACGCCACGGTAGGAAACAATCCATCGGGTAGCAGCTGTGCGTCGACCGTCGCAGGTCGGGCCAAACCGGCCTTGGCAAATAGCTTCTCAACTACGTGCCAGCCAACGCCGTGCATGGCTGTGTAGACAATCTTCACGTCATTGCCGTTGGCAATCGGCCCAGTAAGGTTTCTGGTTCTGTCGATGTACAGGTCGCGAATCTCATCGCCGATGATTCGGTAGTTGTCAGATTTTGGAATCTCGTCGAAAGTTTGCCCTGCGGCCACGGCGTGAATCTTTAAACTGATTTCTTTGTCTGCCGGAGAGGTTATCTGCGAACCACCATTGGCGCCGCCGAGATAAACCTTGTATCCGTTGTCTCTAGGTGGATTGTGAGACGCAGTCACCATAATCGCGGCCGATGTCCCAAGGTGCTTTCCGGCAAATGCCAAAACTGGGGTGGGTACGACAGAGTCAAAGAGGCTGGTCTCAATGCCGGCCGCGGCAAAAATTTCGGCTGAATCTCGAGCAAAAATATCGCTGTTAATTCGGCCATCAAAACCAATTACCACCGATGCACCCTGCGGAAACTGCTCCAGCACGTAGTCGCGAATACCGGCTGCGGCCTGGGCTACCAAAACTCGGTTCATTCGGTTTGGTCCGGCGCCAAGTTCACCGCGTAGGCCGGCGGTGCCGAACTCCAGGCGAGATCCCATTCGGGACTGCAAAGCATCGATGTTCCGGGCCTGAATCAGCCCAATCAGCTCAGTGCGAGTCTCACTATCAGGGTCTTGGTCGGCCCAAGCCTGCGCCGCGGCAATCAGTTGCTCAGTCATGACTAGAGTTTGGCAATAATTTCGGCAAGGAGGGCGCTGATGCGAACCTCTGCGTCTTTGCCCGCCTGCAAAACTTCGGCGTGGCTTAGCGGTTCTTTTTGGATTCCGGCAGCCAGGTTGGTGATTAGGGATAGTCCCAGAATTTCCATGCCGGCTTCGCGTGCCGCAATTGCCTCGAGCGTGGTCGACATGCCCACGATGTGACCACCGATCGCCTTGGCCATTTGAACTTCGGCTGGGGTCTCGTAGTGTGGTCCGCGGAACTGGCAGTAAACGCCTTCGTCGAGCGTTGCGTCTACGGTGCGGGCCACATCTCTGAGTCGCTTTGAGTAGAGATCAGTCAGGTCAACAAACTTTGCGCCCTCTAGCGGGCTGGTGGCAGTGAGGTTGATGTGGTCGCTGATCAGCACCGGGGTGCCAGGCTTCCAGGTTTCTTTGATGCCTCCGGCTCCGTTGGTCAAAATCATGGTCTTGACTCCGGCGGCAGCCGCTGTGCGGGTGCCGTGGGCAACGCGGCGAACACCGTGACCTTCGTAGTAGTGGGTGCGAGCACCAAGAACCAGCGCGTGCTTACCGCTCGGCAGTTTGATTGAACGCAAAGTAGCAACGTGGCCCTGGACGGCTGGTGCCGAGAAACCGATTACCTGGGTGGCGTCAATTGTGGCTACGGTCTCACCGATTAGGTCTGCAGCCTTGGCCCAGCCTGATCCGAGGGTGAGTGCAATGTCGTGCTGGGCAACTCCGGTGAGCTGAGCAATGGTCTCGGCTGCCTGGGCAGCAATGTCAAACGGATTCGTCGCTGAATCATCTAGTGGGTTGTTCATCCTTCGAGTTTACGGTGGCAGAATTGAAGGGTGAGTACTGTCGAAAAAAAGAAACACCATATTGTCATCATCGGTGGAGGGCCTGGCGGCTACGAAGCAGCCCTAGCCGGTGTGCAACTCGGCGCAGAGGTAACTCTGATTGAGCGCAATGGTGTTGGTGGAGCAGCGGTTCTTACTGACGTCGTGCCTTCTAAAACCCTCATCGCCACTGCTGAAGCAGCCCAGCGTGTGGCTCACGCCACCACCTTGGGGGTTAAGTTTTCTTTTGCCGGTCAGGTAATCAAGCCAAAGCTCGAGATTGACCTTGCCATCGTCAACCAGCGCCTACTAGACCTTGCCGAAAACCAATCCTCAGACATGCTCGAGACCCTGCTTCAGGCCGGTGTCCGTGTGATCCGCGGGTCCGCTCGCTTGGATGGAAACCACCACGTAATTGTCGACGCCATCGAAGACAACAAACCGGAGCGTCTTGAGGCCAAGACCATCATTGTTGCCGTTGGCGCCCACCCAAGACAGTTGCCAGACGCCAAGCCAGACGGCGACCGCATTTTTACTTGGACTCAGCTTTACAACCTGACCGAATTGCCAGAGCACATGATTGTGGTTGGTTCGGGTGTAACCGGTGCTGAGTTTGCCTCTGCCTACAACGCTCTAGGCTCTGAGGTCACTTTGATTTCAAGCCGCGATAAAGTTTTGCCTGGCAAAGATGATGATGCAGCCGACCTACTCGAGCACGTATTCCGCCGCAACGGCATCAACATTTTCAACAACACCCGTGCCGACAAAGTCGTGAACACCGGCAGCGGGGTAGAGGTAACCCTTGCTGACGGCAAGGTAATCAAGGGCAGCCATTGCTTGATGGCTGTTGGTTCGATTCCAAACACTCAGGGGCTTGGTCTCGAAGAAGCCGGAGTTGTGCTGACTCCATCGGGTCACGTTGAAGTAAACAAGGTTGCCCGCACCTCACGTGCCAACGTTTATGCAGTCGGCGACTGCACCACTTTCTTACCACTAGCTTCGGTCAGTGCCATGCAGGGTCGAACCGCAGTGTTCCACACCATGGGTGACGTCTCTGCCCCAACCGAGCTGCGCAATGTAGCCTCAAACGTTTTCACCGCTCCTGAGATTGCCTCGGTTGGCTGGAGCGAGCAGGAGCTTCGCGAGGGCAAAGTATCTGGTTTCGTCGAGAAGATTCAACTCAACTCAAACCCACGGGCCAAGATGCAGGGCATTGAGGACGGCTTTATCAAGCTGATCTGTTCGACCGGTGGAACCGTCATCGGTGGCGTGGTAATTGCCCCTCGAGCATCAGACCTTATCTACTCAATTGCGGTGGCAATCGAGAACCGCTTGACCGTAGATGAACTGGCACGAACCTTTACCGTGTATCCATCACTGTCAGGTTCAATCAGCGATGCCGCTCGTGCCCTGCACATGCCAAACGTGTAGGTAAAAATTTAGCTAAGCAAAAGAGGGGCCCCACAGACGCGGGACCCCTCTTTTTCTTTAAGAAATTAGTCTTCGAACTCCAGCAGCACGGTTCCGGCCGGAACAGTCGTGCCAACCACAGCAGAGATTGACTTGATGACGCCGGTTTTGTGCGCGTTCATCGGCTGTTCCATCTTCATGGCTTCAAGCACGACAACTAGGTCACCTTCGTTTACGGTGTCTCCGACTGCAACAGCAATCTTGACTACGGTTGACTGCATCGGCGCCTTGAGGGCATTGCCCGAAGCGCCACCGCTACCCGCACTGGCTGATCCGTGGCTCTTGCGCTTTGGTGCAGCTCCGGCGATTGCCGGTCCAGCAACTCCGGCACCGGCAGCTAGCAGGCGCTTCGGCAGTGAAACCTCGATGCGCTTGCCGTCAACCTCAACCACAACGTTGTTACGTTCTGCAATTTCACCGGTAGGTTCAGCCACGCCAGTCCAAGCAGGAATGTCGTTTACCCACTCGGTCTCAATCCAGCGGGTGTAGATTCCAAATTTGTTTGCCTGCTCGTCACCGATAAAGGCTGGGTCATTCACAATCTTGCGGTGGAACGGAAGCACGGTCGGAAGACCAGCGACTTCCATCTCGGCAAGTGCGCGGCGTGAGCGCGCTAGGGCCTCTTTGCGAGTTGCGCCGGTCACGATTAGCTTTGCCACCATCGAGTCGAATGAACCTGAGATCTCGTCACCGGCACCAACGCCGGTGTCAACGCGCACACCAGGGCCAGAAGGCGCCTTGAAGACATGGACTGGGCCAGGTGCCGGCATAAAGTTGCGGCCGGCGTCTTCACCGTTGATGCGGAACTCGAATGAGTGTCCCTTGACCACTGGGTCGGCGTAGTCAAGCACGCCACCCTCGGCCAGGCGGAACTGCTCGCGCACTAGGTCAAGGCCGGTTACCTCTTCTGAAACCGGGTGCTCAACCTGAAGGCGGGTGTTGACCTCGAGGAATGAGATGGTGCCGTCCTGAGCGACCAAGAACTCACAGGTACCGGCGCCCTGGTAGCCAACCTCTTTCAAGATTGCCTTTGATGATTCGTAAAGTCGGCGGTTCTGCTCTTCGGTCAAGAATGGCGCCGGAGCCTCTTCGACCAGCTTCTGGTGGCGGCGCTGTAGTGAGCAGTCGCGGGTAGAGACCACAACCACATTTCCGTAGGCGTCAGCCAAGCACTGAGTTTCAACGTGGCGTGGCTTCTCGAGGTACTTCTCAACAAAGCACTCGCCGCGGCCAAAGGCTGCAATTGCCTCTCGGGTGGCCGACTCAAATAGCTCAGCAACTTCCTCGGTCTTATAAGCAACCTTGATGCCTCGGCCCCCGCCACCGAATGCCGCTTTGATGGCAACCGGTAGGCCGTGCTGGGCAACAAATTCAAGAACTTCTTCGGCGCCCGATACTGGGTCAAGGGTTCCCGGTGCCAGCGGGGCACCGGCTTTTTCAGCAACGTGGCGGGCTGAAACCTTGTCACCAAGTTGCTCAATCGCACGAGGTGATGGTCCAATCCAAATAATCCCAGCATCGATAACGGCCTGCGCAAATGCAGCGTTCTCGGCAAGGAATCCGTAACCAGGGTGAACCGCATCGGCACCGGACTTCTTGGCAATTGCCAGAATCTTCTCAATCACCAGGTAGGTCTCAGGGCCAGTGGTGCCGTGCAGGGCATAGGCCTCATCGGCAAGCTTCACGTGCATGGCATCGCGGTCTTGGTCTGCGTAGACAGCAACCGACAGAATGCCGGCATCCTTAGCCGCACGCGCAATGCGCACAGCAATCTCGCCGCGGTTAGCGATCAGGACCTTGGTGATTTTCTTCTGAGTCGATGAAGTCATAATCCCCAAGCCTATTGGCAATAATGCCCAAATTATTGGCAGTGAATCACAAAAAAATCACAAAACTACTGTGACAAGTGCCAGAGGCTGGTGTATTCGATCCCTAGGCTTAAGACCAGCTCGCGCAGCGTCGGCAGTGATAGACCGATGACGGTGTGTGCATCGCCCTCGATTGACTTCAAAAATGCCCCACCGAGACCATCGATGGTGAATGCGCCGGCAACTTTTAGTGGTTCGCCAGTGGCCACATATGCGTCAATTTCACGGTCTGAAATGTCGGCAAAATGCACGATGGATTTTGAAACTTTTCCGGTTGCCGGGGGCAGCACCCCAGGGCGCGGGTCTCGATTGTCGATTACCCAGTGGCCTGAGTACAAAACTCCGGAACGCCCCCGCATGGCCATCCAACGCGCTCGCGCTACCTCTGGTTCGTGCGGTTTACCTAGAGCTTCACCGTCAAATTCCAGCGATGAATCACAACCGATAATCACGGCATTTCGGGAATCCGGGTGGTCAATGACAGCTTCTGCTTTTGCCTTAGCCAGAATGTGCACCATGTCGGCGGTGTTTTCAATTAGGCCCATCGACGCCGCGCGATCTGCAACCAGGTCTTCATCGACGCCCGGGGCAATCGTGGTTGGTTCAATACCGCCCGATCTAAGCAGGCTGAGGCGGGCAGGAGAGGTTGATGCAAGAACTAAACGAGTCACACCGATACTCTGGCACACTTATAGGGTGAGTAAAACTACAAACTGGGTCGGCCAGAATCTTGAACTAACCATTGAAAAGGTTGCCCACGGCGGCATCTTTGTTGCCCGTCACGATGGGCGAGTGGTTTTTGTATCGCACGCGCTGCCTGGCGAGAAGGTAAAGGCTGTGGTCTACGAAGACCGCGGAGGCTCTTTTTGCCGTGCTGAACCAACTGAGATTTTGGTTGCCTCACCAGACCGCGTAACGCATTTCTGGAAGCAGGCTGGACCTGGTGGAGCCGGCGGTGCCGAATTTGGCCACATCAATTTGGCTCGTCAGCGTGAGTTGAAAGCCGACGTTATTGAAGAAGCCCTTCAGCGTATGGCCGGCATCGAATTGCGCCCGGTTGTTGAGGCGGCGCCTGGTGACGATGAGGCAAACGGCCTCGGATACCGCACCCGCGTGCAGCTGCACGTTGACGAAGCAGGCACAGTTGGCCCTTATCGTGAGCGCAGCCATGAGGTAGTAAAAGTTCGCGACCTGCCGTTGGCGGTTGAAGAAATTCGCGAAACCGAAATGCACAACAAGAACTTTCAGGATGTCCGAAAGATTGAAGTTTCGGCATCGAGCACCGGCCAGGTCCAGTGGAGAATCGACAACAAGGTCAAGGGCGACGAACGCTTGGTTGAGCGTGCAGCTGGCCGCACCTTCCGCATTAGCGGCGGCGGTTTCTGGCAGGTACACAAGAAGGCAGCCGACCTACTGGCCACCTGTGTGAACGACATGGTTCAGGCCGTTGGCATCGATAAAGAAGCTGACAACCTTGATCTATACGGCGGTGTTGGCTTGTTCACCAGCGCACTTGCCGGTCGTGTCGGCAAGGACCTGCGAATGACTTCAGTTGAGTCATTCCGTCAGGCCACCGATGACGCAACACTGAACCTCTCTGATCTGCCTAAGGTCAAAGCGGTCTGCGCTCCGGTTGAGCGCTTCTTGAACGAGAAGGTCGGCAACCTAGACAAGGGCGGAAAAACCGCTAGCCCGCGAAACTCAACCATCGTTCTTGACCCACCGCGCGCCGGGGCCGGTGCCAAGGTGGTTGATCAGTTGATGAAGATTGCTCCAAAACACATCGTTTATGTGGCGTGCGATCCAATCGCGCTGGCCAGAGACCTCAAGCAGTTCCTTGCCGGAGATTACGAGCTCAAGCAATTGCGCGCATTCGATTTGTTTCCGCACACCCACCACGTTGAGTGTGTTGCCAGCCTGGTGAGAAAGAGCTAAACATGCAAGACGCGAGCCTAGTCGCCACCAACCGCGAAATCTGTGTTGGCATCGTTGATGACCACGATGCCATTCGGTTTGCTTTCCGCGGTGTGTGTGAAGAGTACGGGCTTAAGTTTTGCGGCGCCTCGGACACAGTGGCCGGCTTGTTGGCTCTCAACTCAGAGCACGCCTGCGATGTCGTGGTGCTTGACCTTTCGCTGGCCGACGGTTCAATCATCACCGACAACGTCAAGGCCATTCTTCAGGCCGGCAGCCAGGTGCTGATTTTTAGCATCGCCGATAAGCGCGCTCAGGTGGCCTCTGCTCTCAAGGCCGGCGCTGCGGCTCTGGTCCGCAAGTCGCAATCCATGGATGATCTGGTTAAGGCGATTCGCCTAGTTGCTCTTGGAGTGGTGGTAAACAACACCGAGACCTCTGCGGTTATCGATGCCGACGTGGTTTTCAAAGAGCAGGCCAACCTTTCGCCGCGCGAGCGCGAGGTTCTGACGCTATACGCATCAGGGTTTGCATTGAAGCAGGCTGCGGCCGAGATGAACATTGCCCAGAGCACTGCCAAAGAATTGATCGACCGAGTTCGAGCAAAGTACTCATCAGTGGGCAGGCCAACTTCGACCAAAACCGACCTGCTGCTGCGTGCTATTGAAGACGGAATTCTTGAAGAGGGGCCGCAGTAAACATGTACATATTTCGTAGCCGACCAACCAAGAGTTTTGCGGTCAACCGAATTGTCAAACTGATTGCCCGAGTCCTTTCTATCGGCCTGGTGATCTCGAGTGCCGAGATTTATCTGTACGGCTTTGCCCAGTTGCCACTGCTAAATGCTCCGCTCGCTACCGCATTCTTGTTCTTGCACATGGCCTCGCTGGCCTGGATTATTTTCGGCGCTTGGTTCACCGAGCGCCCGGCTTATTCGCAGCGCGGGTACACCATCGTTTCTGTGCTTCTGGTTTTTACCTGGCAGTTTCAGGTGCCAGACCCAAGTATTTTGCCTGAGGGATACCACCCATGGGTTTGGTGGGTCATTGGTACTGCGGGTATTGCCGCAGCGGTTTCACTGCCGCTGGTCTGGGGGCTCTCATACCTAATCGGTATTCCGGTGGTTTGGTTCTTCGTTCACATCTCGCCGGCGGGCGGTAGCGCTGAGGCGTTCGGTGCTTTCAAAGACAGCATGTACACAGCTCTCTTCAGCTCATCCTTCTCACTGCTCCTCCTGCTGCTAATTGACCAGGCTGAGAAAACCGATGAGGCAGCGCAAGCTGCGGCCGAGGCCGAGGCCGAGCGTGCCCGAATCGATGCAATTGAGCAGGAGCGCTCCCGCGTGGACTCATTGGTCCACGACAAAGTTTTGACCACTCTTTTGATAACAGCCAAGGCTAACGATCCGCAGCGTACCGCCGAAGCAAAGGCGCTTGCCGATGCCGCTATCCAAGCGCTTGAAGACGACGCTTTTACTCGTGACTCGGCAAAGACTGACATCACATCATTTAGCCTTTTTGGCGCCTTTCTTGAGACGGTCAAAAATGACTACCCGGATGTCACGATTCGTGAGACCGGTGCCAGCGACCTGCAAATCCCCAATCGGGTTGCCGCTGCGCTGAGTGAGGCCACGATTCAGGCCATCACAAACTCTAAGCAGCATGCTGGGCCCGGTGCAGAGTGCGTGGTCCGCATGAAGGGCGGCGCAAACGGCATCAAGATTGTGATCAAAGATGACGGCAAGGGGTTCAGGCCTTCGCGCGTACCAAAAAACCGATTGGGTTTGAGGCTCTCGATCATCAATCGTGTTGAGTCGGTCGGTGGAACAGTAAAAATTGACTCGGCCCCTGGCCGCGGTTCAGCAATTATTTTGGAATGGAACAACGCATGATTCCGGTACCTAGGTGGGCAGTCTCTGTCGTTGCCATGATGTTTTGCGTCTACCCTGCGGTGCTGGCATTGGTCGGATACTCAGATTCCAGCACGCCGATTCAACTGCTTATCGCGGTGGCCCTATACCTGGCCGGGGTGGTTCCAACGCTGACCATGTTTGAGCTTCTAAAGCTGCCTCGTTGGCTGGCTGTCTTCAACCTTGGTATTGCAGTGGTTATCCCTGCGCTGCTCTTGCCTGGCATCAATCCTGCTCAGGTTGGCGACTATTCAACCTGGTTTGTGGGCGCAATTGCCAGCCTTTCAGCGGCTACCGCCTTTAGAGATCGAATCACTTTTGCCCTGCTCATGGTCATTGTGGTGTCGGCTCAGGTAATTATCTGGGGTGGCGCTGGTGCCATCATGGGCACCGGTGTGGTTGGTGCGGTTATTTTCTTTGTGGTCGGTGCTCTGATGTCAAAGGGTATTCGCGGCACTCAATCAGCTGCCGAGGATTACCGTGCCAAGCTGCGTAAGACTCTGGCAAACACGGCGTTCGTAACGGCGTCTCGCGAGGAACACAAGCGTCGTATTGCCGAGGCCTTAGTTCAGTCGGTTCCGCAGCTTCGCGAGATTTCTCAAACTCCCGGTGACTTTACTCCTGATCTAAAGCAGCGCTCTGAGCTGCTTGAGGCCGCACTTCGCGATGAGATCCGTGGTCGAGGCCTAATCAACCCGGCGATCAAAGAAGCTGTTCTGGCAGCCCGTGGCCGCGGTATTGAGGTTATTCTCCTCGATGAGGGTGGGCTCGATGATGCCAACACCTCAGAGCGCGATGCAATCTTGCTGGAGGCTGCTAAAGCAATTGATTCGGTTGAGGCTGGGCGCATCACTTTGCGTGCCCCTCAGGGCGAACAGTGGCGCGTGACGCTAATGGCAACCCGATCAGGTGTTACCGCGCCAGATCTCTGGTTGAAGTTCTAGTTAAATAAGAATCGGTGGCCCCGAAGGACCACCGATTCTTTCCCCAATCAGGTAAAAGCCTGACCCCGAGAGTTCAGCTCGTTCCCCTGTACGTGAACTGAACCTCTTGGTTTAAGTATGAATTGTGCGCGTGGGAGCCCGCTACCAAAAACTGTCCCCTCTTCGGGGGACTGTCGGTAACGATTGAATACCGGGAAATTTAGTTCAAGCCGGAGCGGTAGGCACCGCGCCACTGACCAGGCCCTGGAATAACCGGGTGTCTGAGTTGAGCAACGTTGCGCGCCCAACTTGACTTGAGTGGGCGCTCATAGCCGGTAGCGGCTGCCGCCTCTTCAGCGTGAACCGCCTCGAGCACGGCAATAACGGTTGCAAGCTCCTCGGCTGTCGGCGCGCCAGAAACCACCTGCAGGGCCGCCTGCAGGTCGTCTTGTTGCTCTGGTGATTGCGTCATTAGAGCGGAATGTTTCCGTGCTTCTTTGGCGGAAGGTTTGAACGCTTGGTGCGCAGGGCACGTAGTGCCTTGATTACCTGAATGCGGGTGGCGCTTGGCTCAATGATTCCGTCCAGCTCGCCACGCTCGGCAGCCAAGAATGGGCTGGCTACGTTGTAGGTGTACTCAGCTGCCAATTTTGCGCGAACCGCGGCAACATCCATGCCGGCTTCTTCAGCCTTTTTGATTTGATCGCGGAACAAGATGTTGACCGCACCCTGGCCACCCATAACCGCGATTTCAGCGGTTGGCCAAGCCAGGTTGATGTCGGCACCGAGCTGCTTTGAGCCCATCACGATGTACGCGCCGCCGTAAGCCTTGCGGGTAATCACGGTTACCAGGGGCACAGTTGCTTCTGCGTAGGCGTAAAGCAGTTTGGCTCCGCGGCGAATAACTCCGGCCCACTCCTGGTCGGTGCCAGGTAGGTAGCCAGGCACGTCAACCAAAGTCAAAATCGGAATCGAGAAGGCATCGCAGAATCGAACAAATCGTGCGGCCTTTTCACCGGCTTCAATGTTCAGGGTTCCGGCCATTTGCTGTGGCTGGTTTGCCACGATACCCACGCTGCGGCCGTCTACACGAGCAAAGCCAATCAGAATGTTTGGCGCAAACAGTGGCTGCACCTCAAGAAACTCATGGCCATCAACAATGCCTTCGATGACAGTCTTCATGTCATACGGCTGGTTTGGTGAGTCCGGGATGATGGTGTCCAGAGCACGGTCGTCATCGGTGACTTCAAGTTCACCTTCAGGTGCGTAGACCACAGTCTCAGAAAGGTTGTTCTCAGGCAGGTAGCTCAATAGGGCACGAGCGTAGTCAATCGCGTCAGTCTCGTCATCAGCTAGGTAGTGAGCAACGCCCGAGCGCTCGTTGTGAGCGCGAGCGCCACCAAGCTCTTCCATGCCAACGTCTTCACCGGTTACGGTCTTGATTACGTCTGGGCCGGTAACAAACATGTTTGAAGTTTTGTCGACCATGATCACAAAGTCGGTTAGTGCAGGTGAATAAACCGCGCCACCGGCAGCAGGGCCCATGATGATGGAAATCTGCGGAATCACGCCAGAAGCCATGGTGTTGCGCTTGAAAATTTCGCCGTACTTACCTAGGGCAATAACACCCTCTTGAATTCGGGCACCACCTGAATCAAGGATTCCGATCATCGGCACGCCGGTCGCAATTGCCAGATCCATGATCTTGATGATCTTGTTGCCGGCAGCTTCACCGAGCGAACCACCAAAAATTGTGAAGTCCTGAGAGAACAGTGCAACCTGACGACCGTGGATGGTTCCAACGCCGGTAACCACAGCGTCACCGTAAGGACGGTTCTTATCCATTCCGAATGCGGTTGAGCGGTGGCGTACGTATTCATCCAGTTCAACAAATGAACCCGGGTCCAGCAGCATCTCAATGCGCTCGCGGGCGGTGTTCTTGCCTTTGGCGTGCTGCTTTGCAATTGCAGTTTCACCGGCAGCCGTTACGGCCTCGTGGTAGCGCTGACGCAGGTCTTCGAGCTTGCCCTTGGTGGTGGCAATCTCTGGGTTCAACCTGATGGCGCTAGTGAAGGTGTTCTCAAAGGTCATGAAAAACACTCTACCGAGGTAATTGGGCCATTCCTTTGAAGGTTAGCCACTGCACTTTGGCTATTTGCCTGTCAAAAATCTACAGAGAGTAACCTTGGGGCATGGATTTCGCAGTAAGTGCCGGTTTGGCTTCAAGTTTTGAGTTTGTTCCTGAGACCGGGTCAACCAACACCGATTTGATTGCGAATTCAGCCCAGCTAAGCGATTTTGCAGTCAAGGTAGCTGGATTCCAAAATGCAGGACGCGGCCGTTCGGGCCGTCAGTGGTTGGCTCCTGCCGGCAGCTCACTATTCGTATCAGTGCTTTTGAAGCCGCAAAATGTGCCGGCCAGCAAATTCTCTTGGTTGCCGCTGTTGGCGGGTTTGGCCATGAATCGAGCTGTCTCTGACCTAATTGCCCCTGCGCGTTCAAGTTTGAAATGGCCCAATGACGTCTTGGTCGCTGACCAAAAAATCTCCGGAGTTTTGAGTGAACTCGTGCCAGACCTCAGCGGCGTGGTGATTGGTGCCGGATTAAATGTGAGCCAAGAACAGGTTGACCTACCAATCGAGTCAGCAACCTCGTTGAGGTTGCAGGGTGCACATACCCTGGAACATGATCAGGTGCTTGCGCGCTATCTGGGCCACCTAAAAGACCTTTACCAGCGGTTTGTTGCTAATCAGGGTGATGCCGTTGCTTCAGGGCTACGTTTCTCGGTCATCGAGGAATGCGGCACTATCAATCGGCGAGTGAAGGCAATCATGCCGGGCGACACTGAAGTTTTGGGCGAGGCGGTTGGCATCGACGACAGTGGGCGCCTGATTTTGCTGCGTGAAGACTCAGGTCAGGTTTTTCCGGTTGCTGCCGGCGATATTGTTCACCTGCGACACAATTAACCCGATGAGTTTTTACACCGAACAACGACTAGCCAAGTTGCGCCCTCGCGCTTCGCAGATGTTTTTGCCGACCTTGGTTCTTGGTTTGGTAAGTGCAGTCATGTCAGCATTTGCTGGTCGGTTGACCGAGCAGTGGCAGCAACTAACCCTCTGGGTGGTTTGTGGGGCTTTGGCATTTTTATTCTGGCTTTTGCCGTTGCTCAGGTACTTGAGTACGTTCATCGAAGTAACCACCACTCGAGTCATTGTGCGTTCCGGCCTGATGGGGCAGCACCGAAAAGAAATCAGCCTGTCCAAGATTCGTGACGTTGAAATTGGCAAAGGTCGGGTAATCAACCTCATCCTCGACGGTCAAGAAGTGGTTGAGGTAAAGGGCGTTCCGCGGCACAAATTGGTGGCGTTAGAAATTGACCGCCTTGCTGCGTCAATATAGAACTTCATAAAACGAATGGAAACTACATGGGTGCTCTGCGCGTAGGTGTAATCGGTGGCGGCCAGCTGGCTCGAATGATGACCCCGCCGGCAATAAATCTTGCAATTGACATCAAGGTTTTGGCCGAGGCCGAAGGTTCTTCTGCTGCCCTGGCAACCACGATGGTTGGCGACTACACCCAGGTAGAATTAGTTCGCGAGTTCGCCAAGACTGTAGATGTCATCACCTTCGATCATGAACATGTTCCGCTCGCTGTGCTTGAGGCACTTGAGGCCGAGGGGGTCAGTGTTCAGCCACCTAGCAAAGCTCTGGCCTTTGCCCAAAACAAATTGGCAATGCGTAAGCGCCTGGGTGCTCTAGGTTTGCCAATGCCGGACTGGGCCGAAATTCAGGATGCCGAAACCCTAGACGCCTTTATCGAAGCGCACGGTGGCGTGGCTATCCTCAAGACCCCGATCGGTGGTTATGACGGCAAGGGTGTTCGCGTAGTGCGCAGTGCCTCAGATGCCTCTGACTGGCTGGCCAACCTGGCCCAATACGGCGGCAGTTTGCTTGCCGAAGAAAAAGTTGACTTTGTGCGTGAGCTAGCTCAATTGAGTGCGCGTCGACCGAGCGGACAGTTTGAGCCTTGGCCATTGGTTCAGACCATTCAAGAAAACGGTGTGTGCTCGGTAGTGCTTGCACCTGCTCCAGCAGTAGACCAGGCAACTCTTGACCGCACCGCTGAAATTGCCAAGAGCGTTTCAGAGGGTCTGGGCGTAACCGGCGTTCTGGCGGTTGAGATGTTTGAGGCACGCGATGGTCGCATCTTGATTAATGAACTTGCCATGCGTCCACACAACTCCGGTCACTTCAGCATCGAGGGTTCTGTCACCAGCCAGTTTGAGCAGCACCTTCGTGCAGTTCTTGATTTACCGCTGGGCTCAGCTGCACCTCGAGCGGCTCACGCAGTGATGGTCAACCTGCTCGGTGTTGACGACCAAAACGACTTTGTGCAGGCCTACTCGAGTGCCCTGGCGGCTCACCCAGAAGCCAAGGTTCACACCTACGGCAAGTCTGCTCGCGCAGGTCGAAAGATGGGCCACGTTACCGTAGTTGCTGATTCAGCAGAGCACGCGCTCGCCGAAGCACAGGGTGCTTCTGCCGTTTTGCTACGGGGATAATCCAACACCCTTCGGTAAAATTTACGGGTCCCCTCTATCTAAGGAGCCCCATGTCTCAGACTGCTGCCGAACGCCCAATTGTCGGCGTTGTAATGGGTTCTGACTCTGACTGGTCAGTCATGTCTGATGCTGCGCAGGCCCTAAAAGATTTCGGTATTCCATTCGAGGTTGAGGTTCTTTCAGCCCACCGAACTCCAGAAAAGATGATCGAGTGGGGCAAGGCTGCCGCGGGCCGCGGCATCAAGGTAATCATCGCGGGAGCGGGCGGTGCTGCTCACCTGCCAGGCATGTTGGCTTCGGTCACCACACTGCCGGTTATCGGTGTGCCTGTGCCGCTGGCAAAACTTGACGGCATGGATTCACTGCTGTCGATCGTTCAAATGCCAGCCGGTATCCCGGTAGCAACCGTTTCTATCGGTGGTGCCAAGAATGCTGGAATTTTGGCAGCAAGAATTTTGGGCGCATTCGACCAGGAGATTTCTTCGGCAATGGCCGCTTACAGCGACCTACTCAAGGCCCAGGTCGCCGAAAAGAATGAGAAGCTGAAATCACAAATCTAGGTCCACGTCTAAGCCAACGCGCTCAGCCACGTGCGGCTGTGGGCGGGCCTTTTCGCAACTTTGAGCGGGCTACCCCTGAGCAAATGCATCGCCGCGCTTGGTTTCTTATCGTTCTGAATTTGCTTGTCCCTGGCTCGGCCCAGCTGCTTGCCGGTAACCGCCGTTTGGCTCGGATTGCCCTCACTGCAACTTTGAGTCTTTGGGGTCTGGTTCTACTGATTGTTTTGCTGGGCACCATTAATCGCGACTGGGTTATCTGGATGGCCACCGTGCCTTTTCTGATGGGCCTGATGTCGGTGATTTTGATTGCCTACGCGGTAGTTTTTGCCGTGGTTTCACTTGATACCCTGCGCCTGATGCGGGTCGGACGAATGTACAACCGTGAGCGATGGATCACACTGGGTGCGATTGTGCTCACCGGTGTTCTGGGTACCTCGGCCGTTGCCTACGGTGGCAACCTGGCGGGAGTTCAGTCAAACCTCATCGCCACCATATTCAACCAGGGCGGGCTAACCCAGGCGGTTGATGGGCGCTACAACATCATGTTGCTCGGTGCCGATGCCGGTGCCGATCGTTTTGGTATTCGCCCGGACAGCATCTCGGTGGTCAGCATCGATGCCGCAACTGGTCAGACCGTGAACATTGGCATCCCTCGCAACCTGCAACGGGTGAGTTTTTCTGAGGGTTCACCGATGCTTGAGGTCTACCCAAACGGCTGGGACTGCGGTGTTGACTGCCTAATTAATGCCATTTATAAAGATGTTGAAGACAATCACGCCGACTTGTACCCGGATGCTGTTGCGCAGGGTTCAACCCCTGGTACCGAGGCCACCCGCGATGCTGTCGAGTATGTAACCGGTCTTGAAATTCAGTCTTACGTCTTGGTTGACATGGCAGCCTTTGAATCGCTAATCGATGCTCTGGGCGGCATTGACATCAACGTCAAAGAGCGCCTACCAATCGGTGGTCAAAATGAAGACCTCTCTGACGTCAAGGGTTGGATTGAGGTTGGTCAGCAGCACATGGATGGCTACACCGCCCTCTGGTATGCCCGCTCGCGCCACACCACATCTGACTACGACCGCATGAAGCGACAGCACGAGGTAGAGAATGCAGTGTTGGCCCAGATTGCTCCGGCCACCGTTCTAAGCCGATTCCAGCAAATTGCCTCGGCTGGTAAAAAGATGATTCGCACCGATATTCCGAGCGGCATGTTGACCGAGTACGTCAACCTCGCAACTTTGGCAAAAGAACAGGGCATCAACTCGATACCTCTGATTCCGCCAACCATCGATGTAATTCACCCCGATTTCTCAGCAATTCATGCCATGGTTGAAGAAGCCACTACACCGGTGCCTAAGGAGTAGCTGATGAAGAAGGTTGTTGTCTTGGCAGGTGCCGCCCTAGCAGCGGTATCACTGACTGGCTGCGCCCTGCTTTATCCAAACTGGGGGACTGACCAGGATCCAAGTGATTCGGCCACCCCGACAACCTCGGCAACGCCGACAGTTACTCCCACCGAGACACCAACCCCATCAGAGTCGCCGAGCAAAGTCTTAGGTAGCGCTGACGTGGTTTTATTTGACGCTGGCCTTGACCTCTCGACCAGCCCGGCCAAACTTTACGCGATGGCAGATGTGGCAAATTTTGCTGAAAATGGCGGCCAATGCATTTTGGTTTTCACAAGCGGATCAACCACAAAAACGGTTTCGGTTTCAGCCGAAGCAAATGTGCAGCGCACCCAGTGCGCCCTTATGGAGCTGCCGGTCACCGGGCTCCCTAAAGGCAACGCAACGCTCCATGTGAAGTACGAGTCGGCTAACTATGTTGGTGAGACTGAAAAAGTCTCAGTGGTGGTGCCGTGATAAGCCGGTTCAAAACTAGAACAGCCACCTGGATGGCTGCGTTGGCTATTGCTGTAGCTGGTTTGGTCCCGGTTATCGGCGAGGCCCAGAGCGCCCAAGCGGCGCTTGATGCATCCCGCTTTAATCCTGGTTTGATTATCAGCGATGCCGCGTTCTATGACGAGGACAGTATGACTGCCGAGCAGATTCAAAACTTTCTTGAACTGCAGGTGCCAGCATGCCGCGCTGCTGCGGGTGAACCGGACTGTCTCAAGAATTACCGCACTAACTCTCCGGCCGTAACTGGCGAGACCGGTATTTGTGAATCCATGCCTGACTACGGTGCGATCAAAGCCTCTCAGCTCATTTACAACGTCGCTCAGGCCTGTGGCGTTAGCCCACGTGTGATTTTGGTAATGCTGCAAAAAGAGCAAGGTCTGGTTCAGAGTGACCGCCCCCTTTGGACGAGGGACCCTTCCATACCCGATAGGCGCTATCGTTTCGCGCTTGGAATGGACTGTCCCGACACACCATCCGGTTGTTCGGCGTCATCTGCCGGTTTCTTCTGGCAGCTGTACAAGGGCATCGGTCAGCTAAACCGGTACGTGACCTATCCAGCTCGCTACCCGATGTACCAGCCCGGCGTGAGAAAAATCCTGTACCAAGATACTGGCGTGGACCCTAGCTGTGGTAAGGCAACAGTCAACATCATCAACAAGGCAACCACCGCGCTGTACACCTACACTCCGTACACCCCGAATGCGGCTGCGTTGGCAAACCTATTTGGCAGCGGAGACAGCTGCAGCGCATACGGTAACCGCAACTTCTGGCGCTTCTTTAGTGTCTGGTTTGGTGACCCGGTTGCTGGATCCTTCATGGTTACCGCTGCTGACAGCCCAACCTACTTGATCGTAAATAATCAAAAAATTGAGATTCCAAGCACAGCAATCGCGACTTCGTATAAGCCTCTCGGCCCGGTCGGAAAAGTGTCGAAAGACTACCTAGATTCGATTCCAACCGGAGCCGGAAAGCTGCCGGTAGTGGTCAAGAATTCAGCAGCAACGCCAAACTACTACGTTGTCGACTACGGACAAAAAATCGATTACAGCTGCACGCAAATTGCGGCCCTTGGGTTGAGTTGCGACTCGGCTATTCAGTTGGACGCCAACCAGTTGAGTCTGCTGCCGACCGTGCAACCAGACCTAATCCAAGACTTCAAGGGCAACCAATTTGCTCTGGTTGGTAACTCGAAATACACAATTTCTGACCCAGTGACCAAGGCAGCGTTTGCTCCGATGCTAAAGCCGATCACTGTTTCGGGAACCTACCTGGAGAAGTTCACCACCGCAGGTGAGTACCAGCCGGTCGTTCGGGCGCCGGCATCACCTTGCTACTTTGTGCACGGAGGCAAGCGATATTCATTTACGAATGACGCCCAGATGGCTGAATTTGGAATTGACTGCAACAAAGGCATGTACGTTTCATCAACCGTTTCTGGCAAGCTGCCAATCGCGGGTGTTTTGAGTGAGTACGTAACAGCTGCCACCGGTGAAAAGTACTTGATTGAAGACGGTACCAAGAGGCAAATCTTTGACACCAAGTCGTCGCAAACAATTGGTTTGCCAGCTCTTTCTCCGGTAAGTGCGGCTGCATTTGCCTGGATGCCAATCGGAAAACCGGTTATTCGCGACAAGATCCTTTTTGCTAGCGCCACCACCGGCGAAAAGATTCTGCACCTTGACGGTGTTGCCTATACCGTTGCCGATGCCACCGCAACCGAGCTGTCCCTGTCGACAGTTTTTGAGGCTTCGAGTCTGAAATTGCCGACTGACGCACTTGCACCAATTTTGGCCGATGACCCGCTGAATCCGATTGTTAGCGATCCATCTGGCCAGCAGTACATTTTGACCTCAAGGGGAGCACGCCGAATTGAAGCCGGCAAGTCGCTGACCGAGAACGCCACAAAAGTTTCTGCCAACTTCATCGCTGCGTTTACCCCAAGCGCCGCGTCTCCGATGCCGACCACAGTTTTTGTGAAGTCGAGTTCTTCGGCCACGGTCTACTTGGTTGAGAGTGGTGTCAAACGTCAGTTGCTAAATACTGCAGACCGAACAAAATTTGCTACCCTGATGACCAAGACCACGATCGAGCCGCTGTCGAGTTCGGCCATTGCCCAAATTCCGACCGGCAACCCAGTCATTACTCCTGGAACTTTTGTCACTGACAGCTCAACCAGTAAGACCTACCTGATTGACACACTTTCTCGCGCAGTGCTGGTGCCAAACTCAAACCAGGCTGCCTTGCTTGGCCTGCCGGCTCCAAAGGCCTACTCGGCTGCCGCACTCAAGGGCTACACCAAGGGTGCAGCGCTCAAGAACAACAAGTTGAAATGCGGCACTCAGACTTACCTATCAATCAGCGGCAGCCTCTACCCAATCGGCGAGGCCGTGGCGGCCGAGTATCCGGGTGGTGCACTATCGCTGAGTGACATCACCTGTGGAAATTTGGTGAAGAGCACCAAGTCAGCCGGCGTATTTATCAAGTCGACTGGCGACAACAAGATTTACTTCATTGAGGACGGCAAGAAGCGCCTAATCAGCGGCCCGAATTACCTGGCCAAGAAGCAAAGCTTGGATCCTTATGTTTTCGTGGGGCCTTATTTTGCCTCACTGATTCCGACCGGTACCCCGGTGGCAGATTCTGAAACCCTAAGTGTTAGCAACGTCGATGGCGCTACTCCTGTGACTTCGCCAACGCCAACTCCATCGCCGTCACCGGCAACCCCAACCCCAACACCGAGCCCATCAGCTTCAGCTACCGGGAGTCTGGCAGTTGGTAGTTTTGTGCAGCACGAGGCGACCAAGGTTTTGTATCTAATCGATGCAAACCTGCGTGCGGTCAAGATTGCGAATGAAAGCCAAGCCGTTTTGTTGGGGCTTGAAAACCCTCGGGTTGTTTCGTCGGCTGACCTGAGTGGCTATAAGTTCGGCGCCATCATTCAGAGTCCAAAAATCAAGTGCGGGACCCAGGTCTACCTAACCGTCACTGGCACGCTTTACCCGATCTCTTTGGCTCATGCAGCTGAATATGCCGGGGGAGCGCTAACCGTAAGTGCCGAGGCGTGTGCCACCCTAACCAAGAGCGGAACAGCGGCAGGTGTGTTTATCCGAACCGCAGACGGGCAGCTCTATCAGGTTGAAAACGGAACCAAGCGCGCTATTACCGGAACCGAATACTGGTCGATCAAGCGTTCTTTGGGTAGCCCAGGTTTCATTTACGTAGGGCCATACTTCGCATCGATGATGCCGACTATTTAGTCTTTCTGCTTTAGCTTCAAGACCGGTTTTTTGGCCCAAAAAGCAATGCGGGTCCGCTTTGCTGAGCGGCCTTTTGGTTCGAGCAACTCGGGTGACTCATTCACCTTGATGGCAAATAGCATCAGGAGTACCCAACCAATTTCAATCAGCATTCGGCTTTCGGTCAGGCTCCACACGCCCAAGCCCACAAAGATCAAGATGGGCCACAGGTAGAGTGCGCTGGTGTGACGCACCGCAAGTCGCCACAGCTTCACAAAGGTAACCAGCAGCAAAATTGCAAACAAAATTGCACCGATGATTCCGAGCTGCATCCAAACATCCAGGTAGGCATTGTGCGCCTGGTAGTAAGGAACGTTCTTGATTACCACCAAGCCCTCGTAAGGTTCAACGCCTGGCACCCAGTGGCTTGTCCAGCCCCAGCCCAGCCACGGCCGTTGCTCAATTAGGCCAAGCACCAACTTCCAGATGCCGCTTCGCCCAGTCATATCTGGTGATTTACCGAAAAACTCAAAGACCTCGGCCCGGTAGAACAGCGTGAAAATTGCCACCGTACCGGCGCTCGCCCAGGCAATTCGGTAGTAGCGGTGACGGGTCTCGCGGTCTTTACCCTCTGCCGAAATTGACACGATAGCCGAAACCGCGATGGCTGCCATGGCAAAGCCAATTCCCGCTGATTTTGCGGCGTAAACACAGTAAAGCGCCATCAAAATGCTCGTGATGCTCACCCAACGCTTGGTGGCAATAATGGCGTATTCCACGGCAAAAATAACCACACCCAGCATGGCTGCAAACGCCAAAAGGTTTGAATTACCGACAATTCCCTGGATGCGGTCATCGGTGAATAGGTTGCCCTGGGTCCAGTAATAGGCCATCGCCGGAGGTTCATCGCCGCTGTAATTCTTAAAGATTGGAGCAATTGGACCCTGAACAATGGCCGCCGCGACAAACTCAAAAATCAGCGATGCACCCAGAATCACGCGGATCACGTTTGCAAAAAGCCGCAAGAGGTGCCGCCAGCTGAACAACCCGGCTAGGACGACTGCAAAGGCGGTGGTGGCGATTTGCGTGACTGCTGCCAGCACCGTAACAGCGGTGTACGCCGACCAAATTGCGCTCAGCAGCATGTAGCCGAGCAGAGCCCAGATAAACCATGGAATCTCGCGCAGGGTGTTGTTAGTGCGATCTTTGGCAAAAAGGTAGAGCGAGCCGCTGAGCATTACAGCCAGGACGATGCCCCAACCGATCCAGCCAACTGAATACCGAACAGCATCGCCGGCCATGAGAGTGAAAACACCAAGTGAGGCCAGCCAGGTCTTGGACCGGTAGCCCTTTTCGCGAGTGTTGAAGACCACGCGAATTGGTCTGGTTAGTTCGTTCACTAAACTCTCTCTATTGCTCAGCCTTCAGTCTAAATCCCCTCGACAAAGTTAGGCTTAGACGGCAAGTTAGTAGAAAGGCTTCGGGTGCTCTTCAAGATCTCCAATATCGCGCGTGACTATGCGTGGGGTTCTCGCACCCTGATTGCTGACTATTTTGGGCTTACCGCCTCGGGCGCACCGATGGCTGAAATTTGGTACGGAACCCATAATGGCTCGCCAACTTTGGTTGCCGACGAACCGGGCGTGACCCTCAAAGACAAATTGGGTGGCCGCGACCTAAGTTTCTTGCTCAAGATTTTGGCGGCCGATGCTCCGCTTTCGATTCAGGCGCACCCAAACTCAGATCAGGCAGAGCGCGGTTTTGCCCTAGAAAATGCTGCGGGCATTCCGATGCACTCACCTCAGCGCAACTACAAAGATGACCGGCACAAGCCTGAGATTATTTTTGCCCTGAGTGATTTCGAGGCGCTGTGCGGGTTCAAGCCGCTCAAGGACATCGGTTATCTGTTCGAAGATTTGGCTTCACACGGTGGTGTTAGTGAGGGCTTCAAAACCCTGGCTACCCACTGGGGGCAGCTGCTGCTAGAAGAAAATGGTCTGCAGAAGGTCTTCTCTGACATCAGTCACCGCCGCGGTAATCTCGACGGATTCACCGCTGAGTTGGCCCAGTTTGCCGAATGGGAGGCCCGTTTTGAACTGGCCGATCGACTGAATCGTCTGTACCCGGGCGACCCAGGTGTAGTTATTGCAATGCTGATGAACCACGTTTATCTCGAGCCGGGTCAGGCGCTGTTCTTGCCAGCAGGCAACATTCATGCCTACTTGGGTGGGCTCGCGGTTGAGCTCATGGCTTCTTCTGACAACGTGTTGCGAGGTGGGTTAACCCCAAAGCACATCGATGTTGACGAGCTTGAAACTGTTATTGACTTCACAGCCGGTTCGATTCCACTGGTTAAACCGATCGAGCTAACCAACGGACTGACCCACTATCCGTGTGCCGTAGACGACTTTATGTTCTATCGCGCTGAGGTCAGTGGCACTGTTGTTTTGGCCGATCTAAACCTGCCGGGTGACACGATTTTCTTGTGCACTGCCGGCGAGGTTGCTGTGAGCGACAGCATCGAGGAACACCTGGTTTTGAGGCGCGGCGAAGCGGCTTTTATGTCGGCTGACGCTCGACTATTTAGCTTGGCCGGAAGCGGCACAGTGTTTATTGCCACCGCAAATTCGAACTAAATCTTCGGTTAGCCCCTAGATATCCCCAATAATCTATCCACCGTTCATTTCCTCAACTTGACACGGAGTGAATTACAAGAGTGTAATTACATCCAAGGAATTATTTGCAAGATGCAAACGGGGGCGTTGGCATCTTATTAAGGAAATAAGTAATGGACAGTCGTAGTCGTGTACCAGAGAACTGGTTTGTCGACCCGATCCGGCTAGGTGTCGCGGGGGCGTACTCAGATCCAGAAAATGATCCACTATCTTGGCAGGCTGATGCGCTTTGTGCTCAGACCGACCCAGAAGCGTTCTTTCCTGAAAAGGGTGGCTCAACTCGAGATGCTAAGCGCATTTGCCAGGGCTGCGAAGTTAAAGCTCAGTGCCTTGACTACGCGTTGGCAAACGATGAGCGCTTTGGCATCTGGGGTGGCCTATCTGAGCGCGAGCGTCGCAAGCTAAAGAAGCGCGCTTAATTCTGCGGCTGTGAGCCTTAGCTCATGATGCAATCAGTAACCGCGGTAGTTATCGCACATGATGAGCCAGACTATTTTGCGGCAACGCTAGCGGCCCTAAAAAATCAATCACGACTCCCTGAACAGGTTGTCATTGTTGATACATCTAACGATGACCGCTGTGAGCAGTTGGCCAAGGATGCCGGATTCGAACAGATTCTCAAACTGTCTCCGAAATCCAATCTGGCAAAAATTACAGCAGTCGCCCGAGAGGTTTCCGGTGAATCTCGCTGGCTTTGGCTGCTGCATGACGATAGTGCTCCATTAGCCGACGCACTCAAAAACCTCCTCCTGGCCACTGAGGTTTCGCCATCGGTGGTTATCGCCGGCCCAAAGCAGGTTGAGTGGTCCGATAACCGGGTAGTGATGCAGCAGGGTTTGACGCTCACTCCATTCGGTGATCTTTTCTCGTTGGTACGAGGTGAACTTGACCAAGGGCAGCATGATGACACAGATGACGTCTTGGCGGTCGGTACCGCTGGCGCGCTCATCAGGGTCGATGCTTTTGACCAGTTGGGTGGCTTCGATCACCGTGCCCCCGCACTCGCAGCCGACTTCGACTTTTCAATCCGCGCTCGTTTGGCCGGTTTCAGAGTTATCGTCGTGCCGACCGCAAAAATTGCTCACGCTGGTTTGTCGCTTGCCGGTGCTCGGCCGCGCCGCTGGCTAAAAACCTCGCCTAAGGCAGCCCGAAGACGAGCAGCCATTCACTTACGCCTGGTTTACTCAGCTTTACCGGCTGCATTGCTGTTTTGGCTTTTCCTGCCACTGATTGGACTGCTGCGTGCCGTTTGGCGAATTATTGCCAAGCGACCTGACCGAATCTGGTCAGAGATTTCCGCCGCACTGTGGGGCTTCTTCAGCCTTCCGGTAAGGCTAGCCAGTCGCAGGCGCAAACCAAGGCAAATTCCTTTCAAAAAGCTTCGTTCACTGCGCGCGGATTGGGACTCGGTTCGAGCCAGTGCAAGATCTCAGCTTGATTCTGAGCAGTCGCGCGCAACCTTAGAGGCATTTGCCAAGGGAACGCTCGAAGGAACCGACCTCAAACCATCACCTGGTTTTGTGGCCTCGGGTGGCCTCTGGATCGGTGCCCTGCTGATAGCCGTCAGCTGGGCATTCTGGCCAACCAACGTTGCCCTTGTCGGTCCGGGTGCTATGCCACTCAATGGCTCGTGGCTAGAACTGTTTGCCAGGGCCGGAACCAGCTATCAAGAGATTGGTTTCGGTTTTTACGGCCCAAGTGATCCGTTCGCGTGGGTTCTGGTCTTGCTTGGCGCCCTTACTTTCTGGGCCCCATCGCTGTCTATTGCCATTGTGTTTTTGTTGGCCAAGGCAATTGCCTTTGCCGGAGCCTGGCGATTTATCGGGCTGGTTGCCGGGTCTGCTGTGGTTCGAACCCTTGCCGCCCTAGCGTTTGCGTTTTGGCCGGCTTTTACCGTTGCCCAACTTGAAGCTCGGGTGCCGGCAGTTCTAGCAATCACAGCATTGCCTTGGTTGGGGTTGGCTTTGGCCCGCGTGGCAGCAATTGGCAAAGTAACCAAGTCAACCCAGCAAACCTGGTCTTGGGTAGCAGTTGCCGGACTACTGTTTGTAGTCGTTGGCGCCAGCGCTCCTTCAACCATCCCGGTGCTGTTGATTTCTCTAGCCGTGCTCGCCGGCATCCGAATCCGCCGACTCGGATACTTGGTATGGGTTCCACTGCCGTTGGCTGCAGTATTTGGCCCAACCGTTTTGTGGCAGCTCCAAAATCTCAATCCGTTGGCATTGCTGGCCGATCCAGGTTTGCCCCAGGCAACTGCTGCAGTAGAGCCGTGGCAGTTCCTTCTCGGTGGGTTTAGCTACGGTGCCGATTTCCCAGTAATTGGTCAGGTTGGGCTATGGGTTGCCGCGCTGGTGGTAGCCCTAGCACTGGCCGCCACTCTCTCAGCTCGTTGGGCACTCAGTTCAACCATCTGGCTTTTTGCCTTGGTGGCTCTTTCGGGCGCTTGGTTGCTGTCGCAGGTTGAGTTTGTGGCCAGCGTCAGCGGAACCAGTCAGGCTGCTGAAGGGTTCGTAGCCGGATCACCGCTGGCTCTAATTGCGATTTTCGGCTTGTGCGTTGCCACGCTTGCCGGAGTGACTCTTGACCAACTGAATTCGGTTGTGGCGCGCCGCTGGTTGGCTGGCGGTCTCGTGTTGGCTTCATTGGTTCCGGCATTAGCGCTCTACACAGCCGCCGTGCCTCAGGTTTCCTACAACGATGGTCGCGTGGTCCCATCCATCGTTGCCGCTGAGGCCCAGCAGGGTGTGGCTCTGAAGCTATTGGTTTTGAACCCAACCGCTCACGAAGATGGAACGGTTAGCTACTCAGCTGAACTGGTTTCAGGGCAGGGCGTTTATTTTGAAAACCAGAGCATCAACTACCGTTTTTCTCTTGCAGAACAAAAGGGAGAGGCCGTGGATGAACTCACCGGTCTGGTTGGTGGCTTAGTAGCTGCCAACAACTCCGATCTTCAGGCTGATCTTTTCGACGCCGGCATCGGCTATATCTTGGTTCCGCCAGCAGACACTGCCGCCCGCGGAGATCTAGCCATCAGTCTCAACTCGGTGAAAGAACTTGAGGCTGTCGGCGAAACCGATTTTGGTGGATTGTGGCGAGTTGCCGAGCCAAACACCACCCTCAAGAATGAGCCGGTGACCGAATCTAACCTTTGGTCGATCACCAAGGGTGCTCAGGCCGCAGTATTGGCTGCCTTTGTTCTGCTTGCCTTGCCAACTTCAACCAACCGTCGCCGAGTTGCCGGCGAGAGCTCAATCTTTGTTGAGGCGGGTGACGAAAACTAATGCTCAAGAAATTACTTGCGCTTGCTGCAGTGGCCTCAATCGGCACGACCGGCGCTATTTACGCGCCAAGTTTTGATTACCAGGTTGGCTCCCTGCCGGCCAGCACCTCACTCGACGTAAAAGCACGCGACCTTAGCCTGGTTTGCCCGGGTGGCCTTTACCAATCCGGCGGTGCCTCGGGCACCAAACTGGGTTCTTTTGTTTCGGTCGGCACACCTGAGTTGGCCAGCCAGTTCAACGGCCCCGATGGCACCGAGCTGGTGGAATCTGATGGTGTTTATACCGTGGTTGATCCGGCAGGTGTTGCAACGCAGGGTTCGGCTTTGCTCAACGTGGGGCAGATTCAGCTGGGTAAAACTTCAAGCATCTCTGGGCTTGCCGGTACTGCTTGCCAGCGCCCATCGAGTGACATTTGGTTAAGCGGCGGAGACACCACCACCGGTCACGAGGCTCTGCTGATTCTTCGAAACCCAACTGCCGTTGACGCAACCGTTGATCTCGAGATTTTCACCGAGGGTGGCGCTATCGACGCCGCTGGTCTCAACGGAATTTCTGTGGTTGCGGGCAAGGTCACGGTATTGCCGCTGGCTAGTTTGGTGCCACGTTCATCGGGGTTTGTTACCCACGTGTCTGCCAAAGGCGGTGCAGTGGCCGCTTGGGTGCAGCAGCGCAACGTAAACGGACTCACCGCTGTTGGCGTCGACTACATTTCACCATCGGCACCGGCTGCCAAAGAATCCGTCGTGCCAGGAATTTTCATTCGCGGTGTCGCACTGGCCAAGAAGCTGGCCGATGCTGATGAAGCTTATGCCGACCTGGTAACTACGGTTCGTTTTTTCAATCCTGGTACTTCAGCGGCAACCGTCACCGCTCAAATCATGGGGTCAAATTCAAAGACCTTTGGAACTGTGATTCAGCAGGATGTAAAGCCTGGCGCTATGGTTGATGTGCCGCTCACCGAGCTGGCTGACGGCGACTATGTGGCTTTGGTAAATTCCAACACCGATGTTCTGGTCTCGGTCCGATTGCCGCGTGTAGTGACCGGTTCTGCTCCAGACTTCACTTGGCTGGCTTCGGCAGACCTTTCGCTTACTGAGCGCAAAATCACAGTGCCGGCATCCGGGTTGACCAAACTTTGCACCTACAACCTGGTGACCAAAGATATTCGCGTCACACGGGTTACCCCAAACGCCACGCTGACCATTCCGGCTTCTACCGAACAAGTTGCGGCGGTGCTGATTGTTGATATCAATGGCGCGGTGGCCAACCTGCCGGTGCTAGACCAAAAGAACCTAAGCGGAAAAGTCTCAGTCTCGGTCCATTAGTTCCCAAGGCTCTTTGCCCAGCAGCTTGGCAACTGCCGAGAACACACATTCTTCGATGTGCATCCGTTCGTGCAAGGCATCCGACCTGCGAACGTGCCCTAGGCGCTCAATTGGCAGACGGTAAATGATTATTGTCATGTCTTCGTGCCGCACTGACCACCGAGTTACCGAAACAGCATCCGGTCCCAACTTGGGCGCATCGCGCACCTGCCATTTGAGGTTGTTAAGTTCATCGGGGTAGACCGACTGCAAGAATTCGCAGGCCCCATTCACAATCTGGGCAAAGCTGGTGTTTCTGGAGCCAGTTCTAAACAGCGGGCTCAGCAGCAGTTGGCGTGAACCGCGCCCGTGGCGGTCTCGATAACTGCCTCTAGAGCGTGACCCATCAACCATGAGGCCAGTCTATTTGAGGGCCCGCCTTGGTATTCTTGTAGTTCTGCCACTAAAGATTTGGAGTTTCATGTCTATCGACTGGAATGCACTCGTTAAGACCTACGACGTGCGCGGTTTGGTTGGCTCTCAACTGACCACCAAAGTAGTGGCTGCGCTGGCTGCCGGCTTTGTAGATGAGCTAGATGCTGCCGGTCAAGATGTCATCGTTGGGCATGACATGCGTGACTCGTCACCTGAATTTGCCGATGCCTTTGCCGAGGGCGCTCAAGCGCGCGGTGCCAATGTTGTTTCGATCGGGCTGTGCTCAACCGATGAGTCTTACTTTGCCTCAGGAATCCTGAATGCGCCGGCAGCGATGTTTACCGCCAGCCACAACCCTGCGACCTACAACGGAATCAAGTTTTCACGAGCCGGAGCCAGGGGCATCAGCCTGGATACCGGTTTGGCCAACATCCGCGATCGAGCCAAGGCTTACATTGAGAACGGCATCGACGAGGTTAATGAGCCGGGCACCTATCGCGACCTTCACGTTTTGGTTCCGTATGCCAGCTACCTCCGTGAACTGGTAAACCTAAGCTCGATCCGCCCGCTAAAAGTTGTGGTTGACGCCGGCAACGGTATGGGTGGCATGACAGTTCCTGCCGTACTCGGCACCGCCTCCGATCTAGAGCACTTGCCGCTTGAAATTATCCCGATGTACTTCGAGCTCGACGGTTCGTTCCCGAACCATGAGGCCAATCCGTTGGACCCTAAGAACCTAGTTGACCTGCAGAAAGCAGTCGTTGAGCACGGAGCCGACATCGGTTTGGCTTTCGATGGCGATGCAGACCGCTGTTTTGTGGTTGACGAACTTGGCCAGCCGGTAACCCCTTCAGCAGTGGCGGCAATTGTTGCTCGCCGCGAGATTGCCCGCGAGCGTGCTACCAATCCAGGTGCTCCGGTCACCGTTCTTCACAACCTTTTGACCTCAAAGGTGGTCGAAGAGGTTATCGAAGCCGACGGCGCCAAGCCGGTCAAGACCAAGGTCGGCCACTCACTAATCAAAGACCAAATGGCGGCTACCAACGCAATTTTCGGCGGCGAACACTCGGCCCACTATTACTTCCGTGATTTCTGGGGTGCCGATAACGGAATGTTGGCAGCTATGCACGTGTTGGCAGAGTTTGGATCTCACGATCTTCCACTTTCACAATTTGCCAAACAGTACAACCCTTACTACCTAAGCGGCGAAATCAATTCGACCGTTTCTGATGTCCCAGCCGCCAAGGCTCGTGTTCAGGCAGCTTTTGCTGACCGTGCCGACTTTGATGAGTTTGACGGCATCACAGCGCAAGGCAAGCCTGCTGAAGCTGGTTCCTGGTGGTGGTTCAACGTTCGTTCATCGAACACCGAGCCGTTACTACGCCTAAATGTCGAAGCCAAAAATGAGGCCGACATGATCCAGATTCGCGATGAAGTCCTAGGGCTCATCCAGCAGAAAGCAGAATAATTTGTCATCGAACACCGCTTTTGAGTTCAGAGTTGCTGACCTTTCACTGGCCGAGTCCGGCCGCCACCAGTTGCGTCTGGCTGAAAACGAGATGCCGGGCCTGATGGCCATTCGTGCCGAGTTTGCTCCGAGCCAGCCGCTAAAGGGTGCTCGAATCACCGGTTCGTTGCACATGACTGTGCAGACCGCCGTGCTGATCGAGACTCTTGTGGCTCTTGGCGCACAGGTTCGCTGGGCGTCTTGCAACATCTTCTCTACCCAGGATGAAGCCGCAGCTGCTGTAGTTGTTGGCCTAAACGGAACCCCTGAAGAGCCAAAGGGCACCCCGGTTTTTGCTTGGAAGGGTGAGAGCCTCGAAGAGTACTGGTGGTGCACCGACCGCATCTTCGACTGGTCTTCAGAGGCAGAAGCAGAGGGTGCTGACTACACCGGCCCAAACATGATTCTTGACGACGGCGGAGACGCCACCCTGTTGGTCCACAAGGGCCGCGAGTTTGAACTTGCCGGCGCCGTTCCGGCCAAGACCGACGCTGACTCTGAGGAGTACGGAGTAATTCTTGAGCTGCTAAAGAAGTCTTTGGTCTTGGACCCAACCCGCTTCACCCGCATCGCAGCTGAAATCAAGGGTGTCACCGAAGAGACCACCACCGGTGTGCACCGCCTGTACGACTTCTTCAAGAGCGGCAAATTGCTATTCCCGGCAATCAACGTGAACGACTCGGTTACCAAGTCCAAGTTCGACAACAAGTACGGCATCCGCCACTCACTGCCAGATGGTTTGAACCGCGCGACTGACACCCTTATCGGTGGAAAGACCGTTTGGGTTGCCGGCTACGGTGACGTTGGTAAGGGTTCAGCCGATGCAATGCGCGGCCAGGGCGCCCGAGTAATCGTCAGCGAAGTTGACCCGATCTGTGCCCTGCAGGCCGTTATGGATGGCTACCAAGTTGCCGCTTTGGAATCGGTCATCGAGACCATCGACATCTTTGTAACCGCCACCGGAAACACCGCAATTATCAAGCCAGAGCACCTGATGCAGATGAAGCACCAGGCCATCATCGCCAACGTTGGTCACTTCGATGACGAGGTCGACATGGCCGGCATCAACCAGATTCCAGGCGTCGAAAAGATTGAGATCAAGCCACAGGTTCACGAATGGCGTTTGCCAAACGGCCGTTCGGTCTTGATTCTGAGCGAGGGTCGTTTGATGAACCTTGGCAACGCCACCGGCCACCCAAGCTTCGTGATGAGCACCTCGTTTGCCAACCAGGTTTTGGCGCAAATTGAGCTGTTCACCCGCACCGAAGAGTACCCACTTGGCGTCCACATCTTGCCAAAGGCTCTCGACGAAAAGGTGGCGCGTTTGCACCTTGACGCTCTTGGTGTTGAATTAACTCAGTTGACTGCTCAGCAAGCGGCCTACATCGGTGTACCAATCGAGGGCCCTTATAAAGTAGACCACTACCGCTACTAAAGTTTCAGAAAGCACAGAGGGGTTCATGCCACACAGTATTTTGGTCGTTGATGACGACAACGCGCTTCGCGAAATGGTTGGCATTGTCCTAGAGTCTGAGGGCTTTGAAGTCAGCTATCACGATGCTGGATCTGGCGCCTACGAGAAGTTCAACGAAGTCAAGCCAGACTTAGTTCTTCTTGACGTCATGTTGCCGGGTATGGATGGCATTCAGGTTTGCGAGCAGATTCGCAGCGAATGCGGTACCCCGATCATCATGCTGACGGCAAAGACCGAAAGCGAAGATGTGGTTCGTGGTCTTGAAGCGGGTGCAGATGACTATGTGGTGAAGCCTTTTGACCCTGCCATTCTGATTGCTCGAATCAAAGCTCGACTGCGTCCGTTGGCTGAGCCAGAGGGCGAGACCATCACAATTGGTCCGCTCACTCTCGACATCGTGGGGCACGAGGTTCGCCGCGGTGGAGAGAAGCTTTCGCTGACCCCGCTGGAGTTCAACCTATTGCTGACCTTGGCATTGAAGCCAAAGCAGGTTTTTACTCGCGAGATGCTGCTTGAGACCGTTTGGGGCTACCACTACAAGGCTGACACCCGTTTGGTTAACGTTCACGTTCAGCGACTTCGATCAAAGATTGAAGCCGACCCAGACAACCCTCAAATCGTGACCACTGTTCGCGGCATTGGTTATAAGGCTGGCCAGAACTAAGTGAAACTTCGAGCAGCCGTTAGCTGGGCGCTCGGTCTCTTCCGCCAATTCCTGCAGGTGCGTGCGGTTTTCTCGACCGTAGTGCTGAGCGGGCTTTCGCTGCTCATCATCGGCGGATTTCTCTCGTATTCCATCGGCAACGGTCTTTACAACACCCGTTTGACTCAGTTGCTCAATGAGTCTTCTAAGAGTGTTGTCGAGGTTCAAAACTCGTTCTCGGCATCTACCGTGACCGATGAGGTTTCACTGCAAACCCTGCTCAACTCGGTCGTTCCAAAACTTGAATCCACTGACTCAACCAATAGCCGTCAGGTTGCCCTCTTGCGCACACCGGGCGGGGTTAGCACCCAGGCCCTGCAGAGTCCAATTTCGGCCGACTTCAATACCGGCCTTCTAACCCCCGATTTTCGTGAGCAGGTCCGTGCCTCTCAGGGCAAGTTGATTTACCAATCAATCGCAATAGGTTCGCAGGATGGTTCAACCCATCCGGGAGTTGTCGTTGGTGCCCCGGTAGAAATACCAATTGCCGGAGCCTACGAACTGTATTTAGTTTTTGACCTCAACAACGAACAGCAAACCCTAGATTTTGTTCAGCGCACCCTCGTGTTTGCCGGAATCGTGTTGCTGCTGATCATCGGTGCGATTACCTTTTTTGTCACCAACTGGTTGGTCAAGCCAGTTCAAGAGGCGGCTATGGTTTCCGAGCAGATTGCCGAAGGTGACCTTGAGAGCCGTCTGCCAGAGCGTGGTGAAGACGTTATTGCCAAACTCGCACACTCGTTCAACCGCATGGCCGACAGTCTTCAAAAGCAGATCACCAAGCTGGCGTCGGTTTCTAAAATGCAACAGCGATTTGTGTCTGACGTCTCGCACGAGCTGCGTACTCCGCTGACCACCATCAAGCTTGCCGGTGAGGTTATTTTTGCGAGCCGTGAAACCTTGCAGCCGGCAGCCCGCCGCTCGGCTGAGTTGATGCACGACCAGATCGATCGATTCCAAGATCTGCTCAATGACCTGCTCGAAATTTCGCGCTACGACGCCGGTGCGGTGGCAGCTGAGCTCGAGGTGCAAGACCTAAACGGTGTGGTTGGAATGGCAATTGTGGGTCTAGAACCGCTTGCGGTTAGCAAGGGTTCGACGATTGAAATTTCGATTCCGCCGGGTGAAGTTGACGCTGAAATTGATGGACGCCGCATTGAGCGCCTGATTAGAAACCTATTGGCTAACGCAATTGAGCATGGCGAGGGCAAGCCGATTCAGGTTGCCGTCGGGATGAGCGAGACCGCTGTTGCCGTGAGTGTTACCGACTCTGGTGTTGGAATGAGTCGTGCCCAGGTGGACCGCGTATTTGACCGCTTCTGGCGAGCCGACCCGGCCCGAAAGCGCACCACCGGTGGAACCGGTTTGGGTTTGGCTATTTCACTTGAGGACACACACCTGCACAGCGGTTGGCTTCAGGTTTGGGCCAAGCCAAACGAGGGGGCCTCGTTCCGCCTAACCCTGCCTAGACGCAGGGGAATGGTGTTTACGCAGTCACCATTGCCGCTTCCGCCTAAATCCAAAAGCAAGTCCAAAAAAGAGGTGAGTGGGTAATGTCCTCTTTGAAGAAAATTCTGGCAATTATTCTGGCCACATCGGTTGCCTGGCTGGCAACTGGCTGTGCTCAGCTACCAACATCTGGTGACATTGAAACCGGCCCAGACATCAAGTCATCTCTAGAAAACGACTACCTGTACTACTCACCGCAGGGCCCAGAAGACGCTGCTACCCAAGAGCAAATTCTGCTCGGGTTCTTGAATGCCGGAACCGGCCCACAGAACGACTACGCAATAGCTCGAGAGTACCTGAGTGAAGAATTCAAGTCTGTCTGGAAGCCAAGCAATCGAGTTTTGATTCGTCAGGGTTTTCCTGAGATCACCGAGCGCACCGATCAGGCTGCTGTCGTGGACCTCAAAGTTTCTGCCCAGGTGAACAGCCTTGGTCAGTATCGGGTAGAGCCTGCTGACACTGTCGAGCAGTTGACCTTCTCATTCGTTCGCGAAAACGGCCAGTGGCGTATCTCTAACGCGCCTCACCTGACCACGGTTATTCGACCGGTCTTCGACGTTATTTTTCAGTCTTATTCGATCTACTTCTACGACAACCAATTGAACTACCTGGTGCCTGACGTTCGATGGTTCCCATCGCGTGCTTCGACGAGTACCCGATTGATTGATGCACTGCTCAAGGGTCCTAGCGCTTGGCTGGCACCTGCCGTGACCTCGGCTATTCCGTCTGGCACCAAGCTCTCGCTGAGCTCGGTGAACGTGACAGACGGCCAGGCAATCGTAGACCTCTCGGCGCGTGCCCTTTCAACTACCTATCGCGAAAAGCAACTCATGGAAGCTCAGATTCGCGAGACCCTGCTTCAGTTGAATTCAGTGTTTAGCGTGCGCCTGCTCATCGAACGCTCACCGCAGGACATCGTTGACATTCAAACCCTCGCGCCATCGCTGGTTTCAACCACTCCGGTGGCCTTCTTAGAAGACGGTTTGAGCCACATTGATGCCACCTCAACCTCGAAGATCATTGGCACCAACGCCGTACTGGACACCTTTGGTGCCACTGAGTTTGGCTTGAGTGCCGATGAGGAAACATTGTTGGTACGCGGTGCCGAGGGAATCTACTTCAGCAACTACGGCAAGTTGGGTAGCCAGGCAAAATTGCTCGCAGCCGGTACCAACTTCATTGCACCGGTAATTGACCGACAGGGGTTCAGTTGGGTTTCTGGCGCGGCACCAGGCAGTGTTATGCGTGTTTACGGCCAATCCGGTCAGGCCTTGCCGATTTCGGCTAACTGGATGATTCCTCTGACCAAATATGAAATCTCAATTAGCACCGAGGGTTCGCGCGCTTTGATTCTGGCCGGTAGCGGAGACGAGCGCGAGATATTTGTGTCGGCGATTGTTCGCGACGAGAATGGTCGACCAATCGAACTTGCTGAACCGATCAAACCGGTGGCGGCATCGCTCCAGGTGGTTTCGGCTAGCTGGGTTAATCCAACTTCGATTGGTTACCTCGAATCTGCCGGTGACGCGTACACCAATGTCAGCATCCAAACGATCGGTGGCCTCAACAACACCTTGCCTCGCATCGAAGCCGGATCCAAGATCATGGGCAACAGTTCAAGCAACGCAATCTATGTGCTCAATGCCCGCGGCGAGTTCTATCAACAGCGCGGTATCAGCTGGACGCTAATTCGAGATCTGGTTACCGCAGCGCACTTCCCAGGGATCTAGTCTTTCCACAGATTTTTGTGTGCTCGGGTGCAGGTGTTTTGCCTGTGACAGCCTTCCAGAATGCTCGACGAGTTTCTAGATCTGTTTCTGCCGACAAAGTGCTTGCAGTGCCTTCGTCCGCCATCGGTCATATGCCAAGCCTGCGCCGCTGGGCTCGACCTACCGGCGCACCCAGTCACAAGAGGCGGGCTAAACGGCTATTCGGTGGTCGACTACTCGACCGAAGTCTCGCAGCTCATCGATAAGTACAAAGAACTCGGTGTCACCGCGGTGGCAAAGGTTCTAGCTAAACCAATGGTGACTAACCTGCTCGCCAATGCCAGCCCCGGAGACCTCCTGGTGGTGCCACCAAGTTCAGCGGCATCTATTAGGCGTCGAGGTTATGAGCCCGCGATGGTGCTGGCAGTCCAAATTGTGCGGCAGGCCCGCAAAGCTGGGTTCGAGCTCAAACTTGCTCGGCAGGCACTAACTCTGATCGAGCCGGTTCAGGATCAGGCGCAACTCAATGCCAGGCAGCGGTTTGAGAACCTCGCCAACGCCATGGTGGGGCAGTCCTGGCTCGCTGGGCAACCGGTCATCCTGATTGATGACATAGTCACCACCGGCGCCACCCTGCTGGAATGCCGACGTGCAGTTGAGGAGGCTGGAGGTTTTGTGAGATTTTTCTCAACTTTTGCTGAGACAAAGTCAAAAAACGATACGCAAAGGTGAAATTGGGTATAACTTACTTTCACGGGCAACGTTGCCCGAAGATGGAGGTCATCATGGAAGTAAACATCTCAGCCCGCAACCTAAGTGTTTCGGACCGATTCCGCGAGTACGTATCTGATCGAAGCCACAAGGTTGAGCAGTTGGCTCACAATGTGCAGTCGCTCGAGATCAAAGTAACCAGACACGATCACAGCAAAACCTCCGGGCCTGAAGATCAGGTAGAACTTACCGTTTTCGAACCAGGCCATGTAATCCGTGCTGAGGCACATGCCGGTGACAAATTTGCCGCCTTCGACATTGCGCTTGGAAAGTTGGCTGAACGCCTTCGCCGAGCAGCCGATCGCCGCAAGGTTCACCACGGTCGCCACGGTTCCATTGGAACCAGCGAGCTAACTGCCCACGATTTTGCCGAACTCGATATCACCCCGGCCGACTCTGATGTGCTGTTGGGTAAGGCTCGCCCAGAGGCCGAAGCCCCGGCACCTGACTTTGGTGACAGCCCAGTTGTTATTCGTCGCAAAGAATTTGAAGCCACCCCGATGACCGTTGACGACGCTCTGTACCACATGGAGCTCATCGGTCACGATTTCTACCTATTCCTTGACTCAGAGACCGGCAAACCGAGTGTGGTTTACCGTCGCAAAGGTTGGAACTACGGAGTAATTACGCTTTCTTAACGTTTGCTACCAATTGCTTGGATAGCAGGGCCCAGCCGGTCTCCGGTTGGGCCCTGCGTCTAAGATTGATAGAGGACCAATCAAACGGTAGGGGCAATAACTTGGCATCAATCATCGACAAACTTCTTCGCGCTGGCGAGGGCCGCGTGCTGGCACGCTTGCGTAACTATGCAGACGCCATCAATGCACTTGAAGAAGACTTCAGTCACCTAACCGAAGAAGAGCTCCGTAACGAGACCACCGTTTTGCGCGACCGCTATGCGGCTGGCGAGAGCCTTGATGACCTTCTGCCTGAGGCATTTGCGGCTGTTCGCGAGGCATCTAAGCGCACTTTGGGTCTTCGCCACTTTGACGTTCAGCTAATGGGTGGAGCTGCCCTACACCTCGGCAACATCGCTGAAATGCGCACCGGTGAAGGTAAAACTTTGGTCGCCACCTTGCCTGCCTACCTAAACGCCATTGCTGGCCGCGGTGTGCACGTTGTGACCGTTAACGACTTCTTGGCCTCTTACCAGAGTGACCTGATGGGTCGCGTATTCCGCGCCTTGGGCATGACCACCGGTTGCATCATCTCTGGCCAAGACCCAGCAGAGCGCCGCGAGCAGTACCTGGCTGACATCACCTACGGTACGAACAACGAGTTTGGTTTCGACTACCTCCGCGACAACATGGCTTGGCAGCAGTCAGACATGGTCCAGCGCGGTCACTTCTTTGCAGTGGTCGACGAGGTTGACTCAATTTTGATCGATGAGGCCAGAACACCTCTCATCATCAGCGGTCCAGCATCCGGTGAGGCCAACCGATGGTTTACCGAGTTTGCCAAGATTGCTGAAAAGCTGCAGCCGGTTATTGATTATGAAGTCGATGAAAAGAAACGAACCGTCGGAATCCTCGAGCCTGGTATTGCCAAGGTCGAGGACTACCTGGGTATTGCCAACCTTTACGAGTCTGTCAACACCCCACTGATCTCATTCTTGAACAACTCAATCAAGGCAAAAGCGCTTTTCAAGCGCGACAAAGACTACGTCGTGATGAACGGCGAGGTCCTGATCGTTGATGAGCACACCGGTCGTATTTTGGCTGGCCGTCGCTACAACGAGGGTATCCACCAGGCAATTGAAGCCAAAGAGGGCGTCGAGGTTAAGGCTGAGAACCAGACCCTGGCCACCGTTACTCTGCAGAACTACTTCCGCCTGTACAGCAAGCTGTCGGGTATGACCGGTACTGCCGAGACCGAGGCTGCTGAGTTCATGAGCACCTACAAGCTTGGCGTTGTTCCGATTCCGACCAACAAGCCAATGGTGCGACTAGACCAGCCAGACCTCATCTACAAGAACGAAGAGGTCAAGTTCAACCAGGTGGTTGTTGACATCGCCGAGCGCCACAAGAAGGGCCAGCCGGTTTTGGTTGGTACCACCAGCGTTGAGAAGAGCGAGTACCTGTCGAAGCTTTTGGCTAAGGCCGGAGTACGTCACGAGGTCTTGAACGCCAAGAACCACGCCCGCGAGGCATCTATCGTTGCTCAGGCTGGTCGCCTGGGTGCGGTAACCGTTGCCACCAACATGGCCGGCCGCGGTACCGACATTATGCTCGGTGGAAACGCCGAATTCCTAACCGTTGAGGCGCTAAACAAGCAGGGCCTAAACGCCGAGGAAACTCCAGAGGCCTACGAGGCAGCTTGGTCTACCGAGTTTGCCAAGATCAAAGAAGAAGTAACGGTAGAGGCTGAAAAGGTTCTGGTTGTTGGCGGTCTTTACGTTCTAGGTACCGAGCGTCACGAGTCGCGCCGCATCGACAACCAGTTGCGCGGTCGTGCCGGCCGCCAGGGTGACGTCGGTGAATCGCGCTTCTATCTTTCACTCACCGATGACCTAATGCGCCTATTCAATTCAGGTGCCGCAAGCTCATTGATGAACCGTGCCAGTGTTCCAGACGAGATGGCTATCGAATCAAAGGTGGTTAGCCGCGCAATCGCCAGTGCTCAGTCACAGGTTGAAGGCCGCAACGCCGAGATTCGTAAGAACGTTTTGAAGTATGACGATGTTCTAAACCGCCAGCGTGAAGCAATTTACAGTGACCGCCGTCACATTCTTGAGGGTGACGACATTGCTGGCCGCGTTGATATTTTCTTGACCGACGCCATTACCGCGATTGTTGAAGGCCACGTTTCAGATCACGCTGGTAACGACTGGGATCTTGAAGCGCTTTGGGCTGAGCTCAAGGCAATTTACCCAATCAACCTCGAAATCGCCGAAGTTCTTGCCGAAGCTGGTAACCGCTCACGCTTGACCAAGGCTTGGTTGACTCGCGAGATCATTAGCGACGCCAAGGTGGCTTACGCAAAACGCACCGTTGCCCTGGGTGATGCGGCAATGCGCGAGTTGGAACGCCGAGTAGTGCTTTCAGTGGTTGACCGCAAGTGGCGCGATCACCTCTATGAGATGGATTACCTAAAAGAGGGAATTGGTCTTCGTGCCATGGCTCAGCGTGACCCACTGGTTGAATACCAGCGCGAGGGTTACAGCATGTTCCAGCAGATGATGGGCCAGATCAAAGAAGAGGTCATTGGCTTCTTGTTCAACGTTGAGGTTGAGGTGACTCCAGCGCCGCGACCAGCAGCTGAGCAGTTGACTTACATCGCTCCGAACGAAGATGGCGCCGCCGAGGCTCACTCAGCCAACGAGGCAGCGCAGAAGAATGCCCCGACTACTCCTACTCAGAAGCCTGAGCAGGGTGGCCAGGGCAGCGCTTTCTTCCGTTCATAGCCTCATAACACCGATAGCGCGGTTGCGCGCCAGCGGTGGTTGATGCCTTCAAGACGAATCGTCACCGCACGGTTTCTCTTGACGCCGTTCAAAATTACTACCGATTCGACCACGCCGTCTCTCGGTGAATTTTGGCGCATGTGACCAACTGAAAACTTTTGGTGGTGAGCCTTGATGCCGTTTTCTTCGCGATACTGCTGGGCCTGCTTGGCCTTGTTTTGCAAGCTTTGATAGACACCGTCGGTAAGGTATCTCGACAGCTGATCAACCTGCCGAGTACCGGCAATGACCTCAATCACGCCGGTTGCTAGAAGTGCCAGGCTTTCAGTCGGGTTTGGTAGGTCTTTGGAACTGATGAACTGGCGGCCAAAAAATTCTTCAGACTCGATGAAGTTCTTGGCGTTTCGATCTTTTTTCTTTGGAGCTCGCTTTTTTGCTGGCTGCTGCTGATTGCTCGGCACGCCCGAGCCGTTCTCTTTGCCGGAGTCGTCCGACTGCTCTGAACTGTTCAATTACATTCCCCCATCTCTGGTCCTTGACCTCGCAACTTGATGCGAAGAATTTGAAAGTATTCCTTCGCTATCACCGGCGCAATAGGTGGATAACCGCTTGTGGATAACTTCCGTAGTCTTGTCGGAGGTCCGGACATACTGACGCAATGTCATTTGATAACTTTTTTGAGGATCTGGAAGCCCAGTTTGAGGCAGCCGAAAATAGGCCGATTGCCCAGATAATTAATGGCCAGTCGGCTTTGGTCGAGGTGCAGGATCAAGGCTTTGCCCACCACCTTTTAGTGGCCCCCATGCTGGGCTGCGACTTCATCGCTGGCCTGGACAAAACGTTACCAATTTGGAATATTTTTTCCCTCAAAATGGTGCGCAGCATACGGTTCGTCCCGGGCGAGGAACCCGATTTACCAAAGGCCCGTGAGGTCCAAAAGTCTTTGGTTGCGCACTTGGGTGAGGTGGCATTGCCAATGGCAATCGAGTGGCGCGGGGTTGACGATGAGAATTTCCGGTCTGCAAACCTGCTCGGGATTTCCGGCGAACTGCTCCTGATTGCTAAGGGGGAGTCGGTTATCGGTGTGCCAGCCCAAAGAATCGGGCAGATCAAAGTTTTGTCTGTGGATAATTTCGGCTACCAATTTTGAAAACTGGTGTGATTTGGGCATGAAATCCACTCGCGCAAGAAAAACCTCGAATCACAAAATCAAGTTACTCGCCGCTGCAGTGGCTTTTGCTTTGATGGCCTACGGAGCAATTATTTGGTCACAGCAGGCCGCCGGCAACGCTCAGCAGTATCTGGTTGCCATCAAAGGTCTGCCTGCTGGAGCTCAGGTGAGTAGCGAGGATTTCACTGTGGTTGAGTATCAACTTGGGAGCACGGGGGAGCATTATTTGGCACCGGATCAATTGAGTCACGGGTCCTACACTCTCGGGCCAATTCGCGCTGGGCAGCTGGTGGCTAAGAGCTACTTGGCCAATGCTGTGATCGATGCCAGAGTTCCGGTTGTGGTCACCTCGGCAATGGGTTTGCCCGAGTCAATGCAACCCGGGTCATCGGCCGACATCTGGGTCACCCCGCAGCTGGCCGATAAATCTTTTGGTGAACCGTATCTCTTGGTATTGGCAGCCGAGGTCGCCAGGCTGGCAGAGCCATCGGCTGTTTTTGCTGATGCCCCACCCGAAGTAGAGCTCTGGGTACCAGCTGAGGCTGTGCCTGCGGTGCTCAAGGCGCAATCCGGAGGCAGTGAGCTCTCTTTGGTTATGAGGGCGACCTTTGCAGACTGATACCCCTCCACCGGCCAAGCTAGGCAAGATAATTGCCGTTTGGGGTGCGTCTGGTTCGCCGGGTAAAACCACGATTGCTGTAGGAATGGCTAACGAGTTAGCCGAGGCAGGCAAAACTGTGACGCTAATAGACCTTGATCTTGAAGCAAGTTCCACCGGTGTCCTGCTTGGGCTCGGAGATTCACCCGGCGGCATAGCTGCTGCCGCAAGGCTGGCCGGGCATTCCAGGTTTGACTCGGAACAGCTCCACCGATTGGCGACCCCGGTTTCCTCAGGCAAGCGATCGTTTCAATTGCTCGGCGGTTTGGTTGCGGCAGAGCGCTGGGCAGAAATTGCTCCCGATCGTGCCGAAGAGGTAATTATGGTCGCCGCCGAAAATTCTGAGTTTGTAGTTGTTGATCTGGGTTCCTCTCTTGAATCAAATTTGCGTGACGTGACCACTGGGCTAGATCGCAACAAAGTGACCAAACAGACCTTGACCATGGCCGATCAAATCATCACAGTTTGTCTGGCTGATCCGGTCGGTATCTCCCGCTACTTGAGGGCCATCGACCAATTGGTTGAACTTCGCCCGGGTGGTCAAATCCTATGCGTGGTGAATCGCATGCGGGCATCGGTGTTGGGTTCATCGGCCAAGCAGCAGGTTGTTGAAACACTGGGGCGAATGGCCCAAATTACGGTTGACTGCTTTATCCCCGATGATCCTGCGGCGGCAGATTTTGCCTTGCGGCAGGCAGTGCCCATCAGTCATGCCAAGCGAACCTCGCTGGCGCGAATGGCCATTAGTGTGCTGACCAAAACATTGGTTCTTGGCGAGCGGTCCCAGTTAGACAGGCGCCTCGCTAAACTCGGTTAGGTGTCAACGCTTAGTGAACTAATCAAGGCCAATGGCGGCCGCACCAGCCATGCCGACATCGAGTGGCTTCACCTGCTCATGGCCGATTGGCAGTTGATTGCCGACCTTGTCTTTGCTGACCTCGTGCTGTGGGTTCCGACCGGTGACGGAAATTTCGTTGCGGTAGGGCATGCCCGCCCGTCAAGTGCGGCAACAATTTTCTACCGTGACATCAGCGGTGCGCCGGTTCGCAAAGAGTGGGCTGCGCAGGTTAGCGAGGCATTCAGCTCGGGCTTCGTGGTTGAGAACCGAGTGCAATCTTCGGATGAGGGGTTTACGTCACGCCTCAGCGCCTATCCGGTTCGCCGCAGGGTCTCGACCAAATCAGAGGAAGTGACCAAAGAGCCGATCGCGGTCATTACCCGTCACACCAACCTCAGCGACGTCAAGGTACCAAACCGTCTCCAGCTCAACTACCTCGGTTGCGGCAATGACCTGCTCGACATGGTTGCGGCTGGGTACTTTCCTGACTTCGGCAACCCTACGGGCCCTCGCCGAGGGGCCCCGCGCGCCAATGACGGCCTGCTGCGCCTGGACGTTGACGGAAACGTCATCTTTGCTAGCCCCAACGGTCTATCGGCCTTCAACCGCCTAGGTATCAAGGGTGAGCTTGAGGGGCAGTCTCTTGTTACTGCCGCAACTCCGGTTCTCAAAGACCGCAACGTCGATGAGAGTTTGCCACTGGTGCTTACCGGCCGCGCGCCTTGGCGTACCGACATGGAGTCACGAAATGTGACCCTTACGGTTCGGGCCATCCCGCTGCGCTCTGCAAACGAGCGCACTGGTGCCATTGTTCTTTGTCGCGATGTGACTGAGTTGCGCCGACAAGAGCGCGAACTAATTACCAAAGACGCGACCATCCGTGAAATTCACCACCGAGTAAAAAACAACCTGCAAACCGTGGCCAGCCTGCTGCGGATTCAAGCTCGACGAAGCCAGAGTGAAGAGGCAAAAGAGTCGCTGCAGCAGGCCATGCGCCGAGTTTCAGCTATTGCCCTGGTGCACGACACGCTTTCTGAAGGACTCAACCAAGACGTCAACTTTGACGAGGTCTTTGACCGAATCCTGATGTTGGCCACCGAGGTTGCATCGTCGATGAACACTTCGGTTCGAACCATCCTTGATGGTCGATTTGGTCAGCTGAAGAGTGAGGTGGCAACACCGCTTGCGGTTGCCCTGACTGAGGTAATCACCAACGCGGTTGAGCACGGTCTGGCCGAGCGCAGCGGAGTTGTTGCTGTAAACGCTGAGCGTAAGCAGCGCCAGTTGCTAATCACCGTTTCTGACAACGGTAAGGGCCTGACCGACGGCAAAGTTGGCCAGGGCCTAGGCACTCAGATTATTCGCACCTTGATTGAGGGCGAGCTTCGAGGCAGCATCTTCTGGTCTTCGCCTAGTGAGGGCGGAGCCCGAGTGGCCATTTCGATTCCGATTTAGCCCCATTGAGGCAATAAAAAACCCGCCCTGCATTGCAAGGCGGGTTTTTTGAAATTCTAGTTAGCCGGCACGACGTGCACGAGCGTACTTGCGCTTTAGTGACTTACGCTCGTCCTCGCTAAGGCCGCCCCAAACGCCGGTGTCCTGGTTTTCTTTGATTGCGTACTCAAGGCATTGGGTGGCTACGCCACACTCGCGGCAAACTGATTTTGCTTGCTCAATTTGGTCAACTGCAGGGCCGGTGTTACCAACTGGAAAGAAAAGTTCTGGATCTTCGGTGAGGCAACGAGACTCATTTAGCCACTGCATGTTCATACGTGCGGTATTCCTTTATGTAGTAAAACTTGGGCGTTCTGCCAGACGAGGATAAAAGTCTTCACAAGAGGTGAATTACGCTAGAAGAGCGATTACTTTTCCTTCCAAAATCGTTTCACACCACAGCCCGTTTGGCAATACCCAATATCGAGGAATTATGAACAAAAACGCCGATAAGAAGCCAGTTCCGCTCATCATCGCTGTGCTTTTTGTGCTTCTCGAAGGGTTGGTGGTGGCCTACTTTGCGGCCCAGTTGGGTTTTGGAATTCTGATGGGCGACAGCCGCAGTCTGGTCACCGCGATAGCGCTATTTGCGCTGGTGGCTGCGGCTGCGGCCTGGGTAATTTTTGTCGCAATTTCTCTACTCAAGGGCAAGCGTTGGGCGCGAAGCGGGGCCTTGTTTTGGCAGTTGATTCAACTAGCTGTTGCGACCGGATCATTTAGCGGCCAATTCGGCAGCCAAGCCATTGGCTGGAGTCTGATTTTGCCTTCGGCTGTGGTGTTGGTGGCGCTATTCAATAAGCAGACCATTGCTGCCACAATGAATAGCTCCGACCCAGAAGACTAGATTCCGAGAAGCTTTCGAAGCATTAGAACGTGTCCGGTGGCCTTTACGTTATAGAGGGCCAGGGCAACTTTTCCGGTCTCGTCAATTGCAAAGGTCGAGCGCAGTACGCCTGTGTACTCGCGGCCGTAGAGCTTCTTGAGGCCGTAGGCGCCGAATGCCTTGTGAACCTCTAGGTCGGCGTCGCTGAGCAATTCAAAGTTCAAGTCTTGGTTTTGCTGGAAAGTCTTTAGCTTCGATACCGCATCAGGGGAGATGCCCAGAACTGTGTAACCCGCAGCCTTGAATGGGTTGAGGTTGTCGTTGAAGTCGCAGGCTTCTTTGGTGCAGCCTGGGGTTGAGGCAGCAGGGTAGAAGTACAAAATGACTTTCTGGCCTCGGTAGTCAGATAGCGAAACCGGCTTTCCGTCTTGGTTCTCGACCGTAAAGTTTGGAGCCTCGTCGCCGACAGTAAGTTTTTTCTCATCAGACATATTCACCAGTCTATTCGATGTGGTATTGTTGTTCTTCGTTGCGCTGATTCAGCTCAACATGCACCTCTAGCTCAATCGGCAGAGCAACTGACTCTTAATCAGTGGGTTCCGGGTTCAAGTCCCGGGGGGTGCACCAATCTAAATCCTTCACCATTGCGGTGGAGGATTTTTTTGTTTGGAATAGCACCCTCCCGGTCGGGGTTGTTTTCAAAATGGACGAGCTAATTGACATCCACTCCGACCTAGAGCTGATTCTCGAAAAACACTTTTCCGGCTTGCATTCCGGTGGCGGCAGAAGTTCTATCCGTGGGGGCCAGACGGCCGCCAATCAGGCTCTGCACGACCTAGACATCCGTGGTTATGCCGCACAGCGTTCAGAGGTTTTGCCACGGTCAAAGCGCGGGGCAACCGTGCTCTCGCCGTACATCCGGCACAACCTCCTAACTCTGAAGCAGGTCTGGCAAGAGGTTGAGGCTGCGCCCTTCAAAGATCGTGAAAAATTTCAAGATGAGCTGTTGTGGCAGGAATATGCTCGCCACCTTTATGCCCGCATTGGTGCCGAATTCTTTGAGAACCTAAGGTTTGAGCAGGTTTGGGATGCCCCGGGTGATGGTTGGAATCGCGACATGAATTGCATCGACGAGGTGGTTTCTGAGCTCGAGCAGGATGGCTGGTTGGTCAACCAAACTCGAATGTGGCTGGCCTCTCACTGGACTGTGCGCAACGGTCGCGGGTGGCTGCATGGGCAAGAACGGATGTATCGAGAGCTTATCGATGGGTCACGCGCAGCAAACCTGTTGGGCTGGCAGTGGACAGTTGGCTCTGGCGGAAAGCCCTACGGTTTTGCCCGCTGGCAGGTCGAGAAGCGCGCACCGGGACTTTGTCTCAAATGCCCGCTGAACAAAGCATGCCCGATCCAAGAGTTTCCTGAAGATAAGGCTCTGGTTCAGCTGGGATCCAGGCCAAGGCTAGACAGTGACCCTGACCTTGCGCGGACTACCGGTCCGGTATCGGCAATTCATAATGCCAATCCGGATGCTGTGCTGCTGACTATTGACTCGATGGGTGATGCTGATCCGGCGCTGGTTGCCAACCCTGATTTGCCGGTTGTGTTTGTTTTCAACCGAGACGCCCTGGCAAAGTTGAAACTTTCCTCGAAGCGCATCTACTTTTACCTCGAGACTCTGCAGGACCTCGCCAGCCGCAGGAATCTATCGGTGTACATAGGTAGCCCCTACGAATATGCCAAGGAAAACCGAGTTGCTGTCACCTATGCGCCGGTGCCGAGTTTTGCTAAGTTCGAGGATCTGGCCGAGGTGCACCCGTACCCGTGGCTCAAGAAACCACACGCCATGAGCGTGCGCTCGTTTAGTTCTTGGCGTTCAAAAATCCGGTAGGGGACCGGCCAGTCCGGTTCGAGCACTTGCCTTACCTGTTAGCTAGTTTTTAATTTTTGCTACTCGGATAAAGTCCTTGCCCTTTTGAACAGTGAGCGGTTCAACGCTTAATCCTGCAAATTCGGCAGTATCGCCAGGTTTGAAGTAAATATTTGTGAAGACTTCCGCCTCGCTGGGCCACTTACCCGAGTCCCAGGCTTCATCGGTAGAACCATTAGCAAGAGTGCGTAAGCTCTGGTCTCCTACAAATCTCGACGAGTCGATTTGATACATGACAAAGCTGTCGTAGTAACCAGTTTTACCCATCCGTGTTGGCGAATCTATGCTTTCATCCCATTCTCGAGATTCGATTACTAGTCCGGTTGTCTTACCAGTTCGAATCACAAGCATTTTGGCTCCAGTCTCAGCTGATCGAGCATCGTTCAGGGCGAAAATTTCATCATCTATCGTCGTGGCATCAACGCACAACACTTGGTTGTCCTCGTGCCAACCCAGGAGCCATGCATTCCAACCCTCGACCGCTCGCGTAACAACCCATTGGTCGGCAAAAAGACCCACGCCATAAAGAGTGTTTGCGTAGAAATTGTTGGTGTTTTTTGGATTTGGGTCACCCATGTGAGAAATGGGCCCGAACATGTGGCCCAATTCGTGTGCCCAGTGAATCCAAGAAGGGCTGCGCCCTTTCTTGTCCATGAATTTGCTTCCACTGATTACCCAGTTTCCAATAGTTGCTTCTTGGGAATTGACCAGCGTCGCGCGCTTGGAGCCTGGAAAGTTGTTGTACTCAAAACCTTGAGTTCCACTCGTCATCACCGTTCCGTTTGTAGGAATTGCGAAGACAACGGCATCTAGACCACCGAAATCAAAAGCGCTATCGGATGCTGCAACGGCTTCATCCAGCAGCCACTGCTCGAACGGGACGCGAGCCTCATCGCTTCCTTGTTCGTTATCTTCTGCCCTATAGTCTTTCCAGCTTCCCTCGAGGCGATTCCATGTTTCGGAGACGCGCCAATTCACAGCTAATTTGCCCTGGCTCATCGTCGAATACCACTCGGTCAGTTTTTTAGTTTGCTCCTTGTAGTACGACTGGTCCTCGTTGTTGCCTTCCTTGTCGGACCAATCAAGCAGAACTAGGCCGATTTCCAAGTCTCCAACACTAGGAAGAAAATATTGAGAATTCGTTATGGCTGGAAAGTATGAGAATTGTGCCCGGTCTCCCAGGCCATTGCGAAAAGATGGATTCTCTTCAAATTTGCATGCCTTGGGATCGATGCTAAGGCTCGAAATTGTGTAAGTCGGTTCCGGTGTAGAGCTGTCCTTACTTGGGCCAGCCGGCCCCGCCGCGCACCCCGTGACCAACAGCAAGCACGTGATTGTTGTCAATATCCGAATCATTAGTCCCCCAACTAGATATTTAGACCGTAGCATCATCAACGCATTCTGCAACGCGCAACCCTGAATGCTTGCGAATTCTTGTCTAGTCCCCCTAGACTAAAACCATGACCTTGCCAGCAAACCTAATCATGGGTGCAGTGACCCTTCGCGTTCAAAATCTAGACCTAATGATTTCCTACTACCGAGATGCAGTGGGTTTGGACCTAATCTCAGAGGTTGCCGGATCGGCAATTTTGGGCCGCGGCACCACACCGGCTTTGATTCTTGAGCACTCGCCAGCACTTAAGTACGCCAGTGAAAATCAGGCCGGCCTGTTTCACACCGCGTTTCTTTTTGACACCAGAGAGCAGCTGGCTTGGGCGGTGGCTTCGGTTGCGGCCAAGTATCCGGGCTCATTTACCGGCAGTGCAGACCACCTGGTCAGTGAGGCATTTTATTTTGATGACCCAGAGAACAACGGTGTTGAACTCTATTGGGACCGCGCGCGCAGCGAGTGGAGCTGGAAGCACGGCGTGATTGAGATGGGCACGTTTGGACTGGACCCAAACGCCTTCCTTGCCGAAAACTTACCGAAGCAGGTTGACGAGACCGCCTCGAATATCGGACATGTGCATTTGAGTGTTGGGTCCATCGAGCATGCCCAAGATTTTTATGTCAACAAGCTCGGCTTTGATGTGACTTTGAACTACGGCGGATCAGCACTGTTTGTCAGTGCCGGCGGATACCACCACCACATGGCTATGAACATTTGGCGCAGCAGGGGTGCAGGGCTTCGTCAACCTACACTCGGGTTGCGTGATGTTTCTATCCTGTTGCCCGACACCGATGCCTTAGGAGCCTCTGAAGAGCGCCTAAAGACCTCTAGGGTGCAGATTCGCCACGATGGTCAAACCATTCGCCTCGATGACCCTTGGGGTAACCAGGTGAGCCTCAGCGTAATTTAGTTTCCGGTCTTGCAGACCGCATCGCTCGCTTCAAGCACAAACTCGCCGGTGTCGATAGTTTGAGCGTCAGCCGACACTGTGCCATACCAGGTGTATGCCTCTGAGAGGTCCGGGATCGCGTTCACATTTACCGTGAGCTGATTTCCCGTCTGGCTCCAGGTGCCGCCGAACTGCTCGTAACCCTCGAGGTAGGTCTTGAAGTTTCCATCGTTCAAAAATGCGTAGGCCCAGTACTGCTCAGGAATCGCGGCGCCGCCGGCATCTTGTTGAGCAGGCACCAGATGGCAATAAATACCGGCAACTTGGGCCTGGTTTGCAATCGGGTCCTCGCCAAAAAGTTTGGTGATGTACTCAACCACGCCCACGCGGCCAATCTCACTAAACACTGCGGCAGGTGATTTTCCGTCAATGGCCAGAATGCCAAAGAAACCGGCAATAAGCACTGCAAAACCACCGGCCAGGCCAGCGCAGCCTTGAACAAAACAGCCGCGTTTTTTCTGATCCATTTCAACTAACCCCCAAGTAGTAATTGTTCACATACTGGCACAGATTTTGTTCACTGCGATAATCATTAGATGCCTGACAATCAAGTAGTTGCGCCATCGTTATCCGTTCTCCGTGAGCGCCACAGTTCTAAGTGGCGCCGCTTTAGCCCAGATGTTCTGCCGATGCACGTTGCCGAGATGGACTTTCAGGTCGCCGAGCCAATTCAAGCTGTTCTGACCGAGATGATTCAGAACTCCGATTTGGGGTACTTGGGTCCGGTGCCTGAGGTTGCCGAGGCGTTTGCCGAGTTTGCAGCTACTCGCTGGAACTGGCCGGTTGATGCCAAACAGGTAAAAATGGCAACCGATGTTGGTGTTGCCGCAGTCGAAATTTTTCGAGCGCTGGGTAAGCCCGGCGATCACGTGGTCATCAACACCCCGGTGTACAGCGCTTTCTTTGGTTGGTTGGCCGAAACTCACCTAACCCCGATGGATGTTCCGCTGGTTCAGAGCGGCTCTGAGTGGCTGCTTGACCTCGAAGGCCTCGAGCAGGCTTTTGCTGCAGGTGCCAAGTTCTACTTGTTGTGTCACCCGCACAACCCACTGGGCAAGGTTTTCACGCGTGCCGAGCTAACCGCGGTGGCGGCCCTTGCGGCCCGCTACAACGTGTTGGTTATCAGCGATGAAATTCACGCACCACTGACCTATGCCGGCCAGGTATTTACGCCTTATCTAAACTGCGGACCTGATGCCGAAGCCACCGGCGTGACCATTACCTCGTCAAGTAAGTCTTGGAACACGGCTGGCCTTAAGGCTGCCATCGTGGTCAGTCAAAGCAGTGAGGTCGCCGCCAAGTTGGCCAAGCTCCCGCCAGACATGCACTGGCGTTCATCGTTGTTGGGAGCCTTTGCCATGGTTGAGGCCTACCGCAACGGAACCACCTGGTTGGACTCAGCCATCGAAACCATCGAGGTTAATTACCAGCACATGGTTTCAGAGGTTGCGGCCAAGTTGCCGGGTGTTGTTATTCACCGGCCGGTTAGCGGATACCTGAGTTGGTGGGATGTCTCAGCGCTGAAGCTTGGCACCGAACCGGGCAAGGTCATTCTCGAGCGCGCCAAGGTAGCTGTGGTTGAGGGTTCAGATCTGGGTGGAGCGGCCGCCGCAAATTACACCGGGTTCATCCGATTTAATTTTGGAACCAGCCCTGCAAATATCACCGAGGCGATCGATCGAATCGCCGCTATCGGCAAATAAAAACCTAGATGGCCTTTAGCGCGGTTTCGATGTCGCGCACTAGGTCTTCTGGGTGCTCTAGGCCAACCGATAGACGAACAGTGCTCGGAGTAATGCCCATCTCTGCCTGAATTTCAAGCGATAGGCGACGGTGAGTGGTCGATGACGGGTGAGTCATCAGTGACTTGCTGTCACCCAAATTGTTTGAGATGTCGATTACCTGAAGCGCATTCATAAAGCGGAAAACCGAGTCCTTGTCGGCTTTGAACTGAATAGCAACGGTAGAACCGCCACCCTTCATTTGCTGCCTGGCAAGTTCGTGCCCCTCGTGTGACTTTAGGAACGGGTACGAAACCTTCTCGATCGCACGGTGGTTTTCGAAGGTCTCGGCAATAGTCAGCGCGGTGCTGCTCATTCTTTCGACGCGCATGTGCATGGTCTCGAGAGACTTGAGCATGACCCAGGCGTTGAATGAACTCATCGATGGTCCGGTGTGGCGGGTGAACGGAATAACCACGTCGGTGATGTACTGCTTGCTGCCCAAAATTGCGCCACCTAGGACGCGGCCCTGGCCATCGATGTGTTTGGTGGTTGAGTACATAACAACGTCGGCACCAAGCTCAAGTGGCTTCTGTAGAACCGGTGAGGCCATTACGTTGTCAACAATTACGGTGGCGCCAACTTTGTGGGCCAGGTCAGACACCATGCGGATGTCGGTGATCTCCATCAAAGGGTTGCTTGGCGACTCGATGAATACGGCCTTGGTTGGCTCGGCAAGTGCAGCGGCCCAGCCCTCAGGTGTGTTTTCTTCAACCAAAACGGTGTTGATGCCCCACTTAGGCAAAATCTCAGTGAGCACTACGTAGCAAGAGCTGAACATGGCTGCATAGGCAACAACGCGGTCGCCAGACTTGACCAGTGATGCCACCGATGCAAACATCGCGGCCATACCTGATGCAGTTGCGAAGCAAGCCTCTGCGCCCTCAAGTAGTGCCAAACGGTTTTCGAACTGAGCGACCGTTGGGTTTGAGAAACGGCTGTACAAGAAGTGGTCGGTCTCGTCGCGGAACGAAGATTCGGCCTGCTCAGCTGAGTCGTAGGTGAAACCGCTGTTTAGAAACAGTGCCTCGCTAGTCTCGCCGAAGCCGGTGCGGCTTAGGGCGCCACGGATAGCCTGTGTGTCTGGGTGCAATTGCCAGTCTGGCTTAGATTCATCGTTGCCGGCTTGGTAACCCCATGGGCGGTTTCTCTTGGTCATTAGGCGATTTTATCAGTGCCGCCAACGGCAGCAACCGCATCAGCCAAGGCTCGGGCGGCGGTTTCTAGTTCGGCTTCGGTGGTGTGGTGTGAAAAACTGAATCTAATTGCCGTCTGGGCCAACTCGGCGTCGAATCCCATGGCGGTCAAAACATGAGATGGCTCATCGCTGCCAGCAGCGCAGGCAGATCCGCTAGAGACGATTACCTCGCGACGTTCCAGCTCAAGCAGCAGGGCCTCACCGCTCAATCCGGGTACGCAAAAAGAGGCAATGCTTGGTAGGCGAATGCTTGGGTGCCCGGTCAAAATTGCGGTTGGTACCAGGTCTTGAACCTGCCCGATAAACCGATCTCGGGCTGCTTCGATACGCGGAACCTCAGCGTTTTGCCTAGTCAAAATCTTGACGGCGGTGGCCAAGGCCACAGCCCAGGCCACATTCTCGGTACCCGAACGGCGACCGTTCTCTTGCCCTCCACCGTGCAACAGTGGTTCAACCGCAAGCCGGCCTCGAATGTAGGTTGCGCCTGACCCCTTAGGTGCCCCAAGTTTGTGGCCAGAAACCGTCAGTGCATCCACGCCCAGTTCGGCAACATTGCAGTCCAGCCAAGCGGCAGCCTGCACGGCATCGGTGTGAAAAGCAGCCCCAACCTCGTGAGCCAGTGCAGCCAGGCGAGAGATGGGGTGAATTGTGCCGACCTCATTATTTGCCATCATGAGGGTGACCAGCGTGGTGTCTAGCCGCAGCGCGGTTTTGAGCTCGGCTAAAGAGATGCAGCCCTGAAGATCAACGCTCAACCAGGTGACTTCAAATTTGTGATGCCGAACCAGATACTCGATGCTCTGCAGTACTGCCTCGTGCTCGGTCGGTGAGCTGACGATGTGCCTGCCGCGCGGATTGGCAAGTGCCAGCCCCTCGATGGCAAGGTTAATGCCTTCGGTGCCACCCGAAGTGAAGATGATTTCACTACCGCGGCAACCCAACCAAGCGGCAACGGCATCGCGCGCTGCCTCAAGCGCCATTCCGGCTCGATGCCCCAGTTCGTGAGTGCTCGACGGATTACCGAATTCTTCGGTTAGCCAAGGCCAGGCTGCCTGCAGCGCTTCTTTAGCTACCGGTGTCGTGGCCGCGTGATCGAGGTAAATCATTTTGGCTCGATGGTTACGTCAAGGCCGAGGTCAAGTGATCGAACACTGTGGGTCAGGGCCCCAACTGAAATTACGTCCACACCGGTTGCAGCTATCTTGGCTACTGTCTCAAGGTTCACCCCGCCCGATGCTTCGACCACAGCGCGCCCAGCGATCAGGTCCACGCCGGCGCGAAGTTCATCGAGGGTGAAGTTATCGAGCATGATGATGTCGACACCGCCCTCGAGTACCGGCATGATTTGATCGAGGCGGTCAACCTCAACCTCAAACTTGACCGAAGCCGGAATCTCAGTTCTGACTCTGCGCAGCTCGGCGGTTAGGGCCTTGCCCCCGGCGGTAAGAACGGCCAGGTGGTTGTCCTTAGCCAAAACCTGATCCGATAGTGAGAATCGGTGATTGGTGCCACCACCGTCACGCACAGCTTGGCGCTCGAACTCGCGCAGGCCCGGGGTGGTTTTGCGGGTGTCAAGAATCTTGGCCTTGGTGCCGGCAACTGCAGCAACGTACTGGGCCGTCAGTGTGGCAATGCCGCACATGCGCTGGGTAAAGTTCAAACCAATTCGCTCGCCGCGCAACACTGCTCGCGCTGGGCCGGTCACTGTGGCAAGGCTCTGCCCGGCAACAAAGTGGTCGCCGTCGGCAATCTTCATTTCAACCCGGATGCTTGGGTCACACAGCTCAAAGGCTGCCTTGAAAACTTCCACCCCGCTGAAAACTCCAGGTTCGCGGGCTGCTAGCTCGGCGGTTGCCTGAGCGCTCGCCGGAATCAGGTGTTCAGACGTGATGTCTCCGGCAGGTGCGTCTTCTTCGAGCGCTGCAGCCACGACTTTATTAATGTGCTCTGGAGTAAGCATTATTTGACCTGTCGAACAATCGTGATGGGCTTGGCCATCGATGGGTTTGATTCAGGGAAGTCCAGTCGGTAATGACCGCCTCTGGACTCTTCGCGGGTATTTGCCGAAGCTGTTAGGGCGCGTGCCAAGAGCAACAGATTGGCGTCTTCCCAGTCGGTGAATAAACGGTTAGCTTTATCGGCCGAACGCCACTGAGCAAGAGCCTGTTCTGTGGCGGCTAGACCCTCAGCATCGCGAGCCAGTCCAACGTTGTCCCACATCAGTGACTGCAATTCAACTCGGTCAACTACCTTCAGCGAACTTGCCGGAACTGCACTGTCGGCTTCGTCCTGTAGCTCGATTTCGCGCAAGACACCAGATTCCTTCCAGCGTGCGCTGGCCGCATCTGCAGGCCAAGGCTCGTCGAGCACCTGAACCGCTCGGCGTGAGAACACGATGGACTCCAGCAGGGAGTTTGACGCCAGTCGGTTTGCTCCGTGTGCTCCGGTGCAGGCAACTTCGCCAACGGCAAATAATCCTTCGATGGATGTTCGGCCCCAAATATCGGTTGCAACACCGCCCATCCAGTAGTGGGCTGCTGGCGTAACCGGAATCGGATTTTTGCCCCAATCCAGACCATAGGCGCGGGTGGTTTTAGAAATACTTGGGAATCGCTTATTCAAAAAGTCGGATCCCAATCCGGTTGCATCTAGCAATACCGGCTGGCCGCCCTGCGACAGCATCTCAGCCTGAATACCTCGGGCCACCACGTCTCTTGGCGCCAGCTCGGCTAGGGGGTGCACCTTTTGCATAAAGCGTTCCCCAGCATTATTAATTAGCACAGCTCCGTCTCCGCGAACCGCCTCGGAAATCAGAAAACTGCCCGGCACAGCAAGAGCGGTTGGGTGAAATTGGTAGAACTCAACATCAGCCAATTCGGCACCGGCCCTAAAGGCTGCGGCAACGCCGTCTCCGGTGGTCACGGCTGGGTTGGTGGTGTGTCTGAACAGTTGCCCTGCGCCACCGCTGGCCAGAATCACGGCATCTGCCTCAACAAAATGGCGCCCCGATGAATCCATCAGGTGCACTCCGGTAATTTTTCTGTTGACGACTTCGAAGTCGATTACAAAAGTGTGCTCGTGAATTGCGGCTGCGGTTGACTTGAGGGTTTCCACCAAAGCGCGACTGATGTCGGCTCCGGTGGTGTCTCCGCCGGCGTGAAGAACGCGCGGGTGAGAGTGAGCCGCCTCTAGGCCTAGTGCAAATTCAGGACCCTGCTTATCGAAATCGACACCAAACCGAATTAGATCCTTAATCCGATTCGGCCCCTCGGCACAGAGCACCTCGACTGCAGGTTGGTAGCAATAGCCGGCTCCAGCAGCCAGGGTGTCGGCAACGTGCTCGGCAACTGTGTCGTCACTTGAGACAACCGCCGCGATGCCGCCCTGCGCGTAGTGAGTGTTGCTTTCGGCCAGGTTTGACTTGGTGACCAGGGTCACCTCGTGGGTTCGGCTGGCTTCAACGGCCGCAATAAGGCCGGCAATTCCGCTGCCGATAACTACGAGCTTCTTCATCGGTGTGCCTAGAGAGGCTTCGCCGCCAACATACGCTCAAGAGCAACCTTGGCACCCTCGGCTACCTTTTCATCAACCACAATCTGGTTTACGACTTCGCCGGCAACCAAGCGTTCAAGCACCCAGGCTAGGTATCCGGGGTGAATTCGGTACATGGTTGAGCATGGGCAGACCACTGGGTCTAGGCAAAAAATGTTGTGCTGCGGAAACTCTGCCGCCAGGCGCTGAACCATGTTGATTTCTGTGCCGATGGCAAAGGTGGTTGGCTCGGTTGCAGCAATAACTGCCTTCCGAATGTAGTCGGTTGAACCATACTCGTCGGCTGCATCAACAACCTCCATTGGGCTTTCTGGGTGCACAATTACGCGAACACCTGGGTGCTCGGCTCGGGCCTTATCAATTTGGGCCACGCTGAAGCGTTTGTGTACAGAGCAGAAACCGTTCCAGAGGACAACCTTTGCCTCAACCAGCTGCTGCTCGGTGTTGCCACCAAGTGGCTTGCGGCCCTGCCAAAGCGGCATTAGGTCGGTGCTAATGCCCATGGCTTTTGCGGTGTTTCGGCCCAGGTGCTGGTCCGGAAAGAACAGCACGCGCTGGCCGCGCTCAAATGCCCACTTCAGAACAATCGCTGCGTTTGAAGAGGTGCAAACAATACCGCCGTGCTCTCCGCAGAAAGCCTTGAGGGCTGCCGATGAATTCATGTAAGTCACCGGGATGATTGGCGCGCGACCCTCTGCATCAGGCTCGGTGCCGTAGATCTCTTCGAGTTGCTCCCAGGCTTGCGTGACCGAGTCAATGTCGGCCATGTCTGCCATCGAACAGCCGGCTGCGAGGTTTGGCAAAATAACCGCCTGGTCGTCACCCGAGAGAATGTCTGCTGTTTCTGCCATGAAGTGCACACCGCAGAACACAATTGCCTTCGCCTCTGGGTGGGCCTTGGCGGCATTAGCCAACTGAAAAGAGTCACCCAGATAATCGGCGTGCTCAACAATTTCATCACGCTGGTAAAAGTGCCCAAGAATCACAACCTGGTCACCCAAAGTTTTTTTAGCCGCGATGATGCGCTCGCGCAGCTCTTCATCGGATGCGGTTTTGTATTCGGCAGGCAAGGCGCCTTGCACTGGTGATCCGGTCGGAATCAAATCGCTGCTGGATGCTCCAGGGCCGTAGGCTGCAGGGCCACCGTCAAACTCCCACGGTCCCTTGGCTAGAGAAGGGCTGCAGGTTGAGTCTGAAGACTGCCCCTTCACAATTAGCTGGATGCGCTGGTTGACCGATGCTGTGGTCATTGATTTTCTCCTGTGTTCGTCGCGCGGTAAAGCTGTGGTGGTCGGTGGCGGGTGCCGGCAAGTCGCTCTCCGGTAGGCTCCACCGAGCCTTCTGCCTCAACCAGGCGCCGAAAGTTTCCCGGGTCCAGTTGAATGTTCAGCACTGCTTCGTAGACCTCTCGAAGCTGCGCCAAGGTGAATAGTTCTGGCAAAAATAGGTGCGCAAGTTGGCTATAGGCCAGCTTGTTTCGCAGTCGGTTCAGTGCGTATTCAACGATGATGTTGTGGTCAAAGGCCAGTGGTGGAAGTTCGTCAGCCCAGAACCACTGAACGTTCTCGCTCTCGATAGCTGCGCCGGCTTCATCGGTGCCGACTAGCGCCCAGTAAACAATCGACACCACGCGGTCGCTGAGCTTGCTGCCGGGGGAGCGGTCAAGGCTGCCGAATGCGTAAAGCTGCTCAAGGTAGCGCGGTTCAAGACCGGTGGTCTCAAGCAAGTTTCTAGAGGCTGCGTGGCTTAGGTCCTCGGTGATTTTGAGCGGACCACCCGGCAGAGCCCATTGGTTTTCAAACGGGGCACGGATTCTCTTGACTAGCGGGAGGGCTAGTTTTAGCTCGCCGGTCTCGCAGGTGCGAAGGGTAAAAATGACGGTCGACACGGCAAGGTTCGGCGCCTCAAGAGGAGCCTGAGTTTGATCTGCCATTGCTCTGCCGGTCTAGTAAAAGTAAAAATGACACTAAGTAATCAATATCTTAGTGTCATTCTGACTTTTAGTGCAAAAACTAGGCGGCTCTTAGTCCTCGCCGATATCTTCGTTCCACAGCGCATCATTGGCTTCGATGAATTCACGCATGATTTCGATTAGGCCCGGGTCATTGAGAACATGCACCTCGGCACCGTGCTCGGCGACCCAATCTTGGCCACCCATAAAGTTTTTATCGTCGCCAACAATTACTCGGCCGATGCCGAATTGGCGAATCAAGCCAGAGCAGTACCAGCATGGCGAAAGGCTGGTAGCTAGGGTCACGTTTTTGTAGCTGCGCTGGCGTCCAGCGTTTCTAAATGCACTGGTTTCTCCGTGCATCGAGGCATCGCCGTCTTGAACTCGGCGGTTGCGCCCACTGCCGAGCAGTCGGCCTTCCTGGTCAAACAGGGCGGCACCGATAGGGATTCCACCCTCGGCAAGACCGAGGTGGGCCTCGGCAATAGCAACTTGAAGTTTCTCTTCGTCAGTGGCGAAGATTTGTCCAACTTTAAATTCCATTGCCGAGGCCTCTCGATTTTTGGTTCGGATTATTTCTTGTTCGTTGCCTTATAGATTACGAAGTAAAGCACCGCTGCCAGCACAAAACCAAACAGCGCGGTCCAGTCACCGTTTTCGGCACCTGGGCCGGTAAAGATGCCGTAGAACTGCACGGTTGGCATCTCTGCTTTAGCGAACAGTGAAACCGCAGTAACAGTTGCCACTACAAAGGCAATCGGTCCGGCGATGTTTGAGTGCTTGGTTTCTTCTTTGATCAGTTCATCGATGTTCTGACCCTTGCGCAGAATGCGGTCAACAACAAGAATCGCAACCCATGGAGCCAACCAGTAGCCCACGGTTAGTAGGAACAACTCGAAGATGAATCGGAAGTTGTCTTCAACGGCAAAGTACGAGATACCGCCGCCGAGGACACCGGCTAGAACCACCATAATTGCGCGGCGGGTCTTGAAGCCAAGCTTCACGCCAGCTGCGATGAATGACATGGTTCCTGAGTAGATGTTTAGAACGTTTGCCGATACCGAACCGACGGCGATACCGATCAGAGTCAGTACTGCAAGTGCTGGAGGGAGTACCGCGGTGAAAGCGGTGGTTGGTAGACCCTCGCCGACCACGCCGCTCCAAGCAATTGCACCGACTGACATCAGCATCGTGGTTGCGGTGAAGTTTCCAAGACCCGCGGCTAGTCCAACTGCCTTTGGTGAGGTGTTGGCAGGAAGGTAGCGGGTGAAGTCAGCGGCAAATGGAGTCCAGCCCTGGGTGTAGCCGTAGGCAAGCGCAACACCAACGCTGAATGCGCCCCACTTGAAGTCTTCGGTTGGGCTCACGTCATAGTGGCCCTGTGAAACGATCACGGCTGCAACGATGGCAAACACTACGGCTAGGTAGAAGAATGCGTAGCGCTCAAACTTCTGAATGAAGTTGTGGCCGATGAAAGCTGCAATTACCTGCACCAAAATGATGATGGTGACCGAGGCTGCGACCGGGAAATTGGTCAGGGTGGTCAATGCAAAAGCACCAGAAGTGGTGTTTACGGCAAACCAGCCGATTCCGGCAACCAGGGTTGAGGTTCCGGCAGGCAAAATGTTGCCGCGCAAACCAAATGCTGAACGGCTGATGACCATCTGTGGTACACCGTGGCGTGGGCCCCAGCTACTGAACCAGCCGTGGGTGATTGCGGCTAGACCGTTACCCAGAGCCAGCGCCAAAATGGCCTGCCATACGTTTAGACCTGCAAAAACAGCAAGTGCACCGATAAAAATGGTTGCGAACTCAAGGTTCGGAGACGACCAGACAGTGAACAGATGCCACGCCTTGCCGTGACGCTCAGCCGCCGGAATTGGGGCTACGTCGTTGGTTTCGATTGAGGTTGCCTTTGCAGAGCCTGTAGATGTTTGAGACATAACTGAAAACATAGCGAGAAAATTCACAGGAAATTCACATTTTTCTAAAATTGCTCCGGTATTTACAAGCACTTAATAATCGCCAGTGCCAGCGGCCTAAGTAGTGTTGAAGAACCATGACTTATCAGGATGAACTGCTGGCGCCACTGATTACCGATGAGAGCCTGCTAATTGAATTTCTGACCAAGCACTTTGACCAAAAAACTGACGAAGTAATCAAAACCGCGGTGTCAATAGACGACTTTCCGGTTATCGCGCGACTCGAAAATGTTGGGTTTCAAGTGGGTCGGCAATTTAGTCAGGGAAAAGTCCGCATGATCCGCATGTCCTGTGACCGATACGACTTTGTTCGACTCATGGCTGAGACCAAAATGGCCGAATTTCTTGATATCACAATCTGGAGTTTTGCTTTTGACAGCGCAAAACGCAGGGCTGGTCTCTGCAATTACACCGACAAGCGCATATCGGTCTCACGTTACTTGGTCGATATCCACAGCCTTGACGAGACTATGCAGGTGGTTTTGCACGAGATAGCCCACGCGATATGCGGCAAATCAGCTGGGCACGGCAAACTTTGGCTTGGTACCGCAAAGCAGATTGGCTATCGTGCCGAAAAGTTCACCGGCCGAGAGATTGCCGAAGAAACCGCAGCCTGGATTGGAACCTGCCCTCAGGGGCATACCCACTATCGGTATCGGCGCCCAGCTCGCGAGTTGAGCTGCGGCGTGTGTGGCCGAGGTTTTTCTAAACGGCACCTGATTCAATGGCGGCCTCGATAACAAACTGGGTGACCACAAAGCCGGCAAAAAAGTTCAACCAGATAAACCTTTTCCAACCTCGGTTAGCCGATTCACAGGTTTCATCGGTGATGTTCCAGAAACGACCCACCACTACTAGGTATGGAATGGCCGCTATCGCAACCCACGATGCATTGCCGCCGACTGCGAGTAGTAGCAAGCCAGCGAGAAGATACGCAGCGAAGGCAAAACGGGTAGTGAACCGAGCCCCCGTTTTGGTCGCAATCGAGTCAATATTGGCTTCGCGATCTGCCCGAACATCTTGAACCGCCCCAAAGGCGTGCGAGGCAATACCCCAAAGCCCGAAAGCCGCAATCAGAGCCAAAAGTTTTGGGTCAGCCAAATTGGCTCCGGCCAAAGCAGCCGCAAAAACCATCGGCCCCACAAAATGCGCGGCCGAAGTTAGTGAATCCAAAAATGGGCGTTCCTTGAACCGGAGCCCTTTTGCGCTGTAGGCAACCACGCTAAAAAGCACCAGCAATAACCAAGCGTTGGATGCTAGGTTGCCAACCCAAATCAGATACGCCACAAACGGAAGGCAGGCCAGAACCGAGCTCCAAAGGGTCAGCCGGTGCCACTTGGGAGCCAGAAGGGCCCCCTCAATTCCGCCCTTGCGCGGATTCCGCAGGTCACTCTCATAATCAAAGACGTCGTTGATTCCGTACATCAGCAGGTTGTAGGGAATTAAGAAGAATAGGGTTCCTAAAACAAGGGTCGCATCAATTGCCTGGGCTACAAACAGGTAGGTTGCGGCAAAAGGGTATGCGGTGTTTATCCACGAAATGGGCCTAGATGCCCAGAACAACTGACTTAGGGCCTCCAACGCAGGCCCCGAGTAATTTCAATTGCAATCGAAATCAATAGGGGAGCCACCAGTGAATAGGCAAAATCCTCGATTGGGGCGTAGCCCAGTTTGATTCCACTAATCAGAGATTCGTCGTACTCCACAATGCCGCTGCCCACAATCAGGTTGTCAAAAATGGCTGTGGCAACCAGCAATACAGCCGTTGCTAACCCAATTGCGCGCCAAGGTAATTTTTTGAATACTGGGAGGCTGGCCAGAAAAACCGCACCGACAAAAATGAGATTTAGTGTCAGATAGTTCATTTGCCAGCCTTTCGGCCGAACGCCTTGAGGAGCAGGAGGGCGCTGTAGCTGAGCAAGATAAGAAAAAATACCTCTTCGAGCGGGAGCTCTTCGGCAAGCAAAATCCCGGTTAGATAAGGCGCGTTGCCCCGAAAGAAAATACCCAGACTGATTCCAGCTAGGTCCCAGATCAAGAAAAATGCAACCGGCACCAAAATCATGCAGAGGTACCGTTTGGTTTTGGCAATCGCAAGCTCATGCTTGAAATCAAGGGCAGCTAGTCCTCCGATAGAGAACAGCAGCAGCCCCAGATAGATCAAACTCAACGAAGGCCCTTCCACCCGTTCTCGGCCACCGGCTTGATTTCATGCTTGATAGGTCCGGCAGAGCGGTCATCCACCAGTCTCTTGTAAACCAACTCAGCACCGATGAGGCACATCGGGAGTCCGATGCCCGGCAGGCTGTGGTGTCCGGCGTAGTAGAGCCCCTCGACCTTCTTGCTCTTGTTCTTCGGTCTGAAGAAGGCACTTTGGAACAGGGTGTGAGCCATGCCCAGTGCGGTTCCCGACCAGGCATTTAGGTCATCAACAAAGTCTTTTGGTCCCATGGTTCTGCGAACCACGATTCGCTCGGCCAAATCTGGAATCTCACACCACTCCGAGATCTGCTGGATGATGCGATCGGCCTCGGCCTCAAACTTGGCATCTCCGGCACCGTTTATTCCGCCGTTGCCAAGCTCAGGGTCGGCAGCGATCGGCACCAGTACGAATAGGTTTTCGTATCCTTCAGGAGCTACCGCTGGGTCAGTGATGCTCGGTGCGCAAATGTAGAGAGATGCAGGGTTAGGGATGACGCTCTTGGCTTTTTGTTTGCGCTTCTCAGCCGGAGTGCGGAAGACCTCTTTGAAGTTCTTTGCCCAGTCATCTGAGTAGAGAAGAGTGTGGTGATCAAGTTGCGGAAGCTTGCCCTTAACACCCAGGAACAGCAGCATTGCCGATGGGCCCGGCACCTTGTCTTCCCACCACTTTGCTGGCAGGGTCTGGTCCTTTGAGTCAAGCAGCTGGGTCTCAATGTGGTGCAGATCAGCGTTGCCCACGACGACATCGGCGCTGTAGAAAACATCGCCCACGTTTACTCCGGCAACGTGGCCATCGATGGTCTGAATCTTGGTGACCTTGGAGTTGGTGTGAATCTCAACCCCGTGCTGCTTAGCCAGGCGCTCAATAGCCTCAATGACTGTGTAAAAACCGCCCATTGGGTAGAAGACTCCGACATTCATGTCTACGTGAGTCATCAGGTGGTACATGCTTGGGGTGTCGTAAGGAGAGGCGCCCAAGAAAACTGCCGGAAAGTTCAAAATCTTGCGCAGTCTGGCGTCGGTTACGTGCTGGCCGGCAAATTTATCCAATGGCATGATCAGGTGCTTGATGAAGCGGCCCGCACGCGCAAGAACCTCTGGGTGAACAAAAGATTTTGCGTTCTGAAAGTTGGTGTACAAGAAGTGCTTGATCGAGAGCTTGTAGGCGTCTTCGGCCGAGTCGATGTAGGCCTGCAGGCGCTCGCCGGAGCCTGGTTCAATGGCGTCGAACAACACTTTGTTATCGGCAAGGTTTTCACGAATGATTAGCTTGTCGCCAAAACCCTCGTTGCGAGTTTGATAGGCCGGGTCAAGGCGCACCAGGTTCAGTTCTTGGCTGGCGCTGGTGCCCATCAGTTTGAAGAATTGGTCAAACGCATCCGGCATCAGGTACCAAGAAGGTCCCATGTCGAACTTGAAGCCGTCTTTCTCCCAAATGTAGGCTCGGCCGCCAACCTTCTCACGCGCTTCGAGCAGGGTGACCTTCATGCCAGCCTTGGCTAGCAGTGCGGCAGTCGCTAGTCCCGCAATTCCGCCACCTACAACTACTGCAGTCTTTTGGGTCATTACGGTACAACTCCGATCCAAGCTTTGATGAGAATTACAAGTTTTTTGCCGTTTGAAACTCTGATGCGTTCACTAATCAGGGTTTCGGCTGGCGTTGCCATGATCTTTCGGTTCAGCTCATCAAAAAACATCTGCGCCGCCGCCACAGCCTTTCGTGAAGACTTAGGCAGTTTTTTTAGCACCGATGAACTCACTTTGAGATCTTCTTGGATGTCAACCACTAATCGGTGTTTTTCTTCCTCGTTGAATGAGGCAACATTCACACCCGGAAAGTAGGACCGACCCAGTTTTTGAAAGTCAGCTGCCAAGTCACGCAAAAAGTTGACCTTTTGGAACGCTGCGCCAAGTGCACGTGCGCCGCGAACAAATTCGGCTTTTTCGTGAGCGGTCAGGTCGAGTTCCATCAGATAAACCTCGAGGCACATCAGCCCCACAACCTCAGCCGAACCGTAAACGTACTTGTCAAAACCGGCCTGGTCGTATTCGCGGTTATCGATGTCCATGCGCATCGAGGTAAAAAACGGCTCAATAATCTCGCGCTTGATGCCAGAGAGGCGGGCTGTGTGTGCAAAGGCGTGTACCACCAGGTTGGTGCTGAATCCTGACTCAATGGCCAGGTATGTTTCAGCCTCAAGTTGGTCAAGGGCATGTTGCGTATAGCCGGGCTGGGTGCCCTGCAGTGCTTCGTCGGCGGCACCATCAACAATCTCGTCGGCTACCCGCACCAGTGCGTAAATGTTGCGAATGTGCACCCGGATTTGTTTACCCACGAGCTTGGTCGCCCAACCAAAAGAGGTTGAGTAGGCACCGATTACTTCAGCGGCCGCAAGTTCAGCCGCGCGAGTGTATTGCTGCAGGCTGCTGGGCTTTTGTTTTCTGGCAATCAAATCCACTCCATTAGGCTACCGCCAACTGTGAGAAAGATAGACTTGATCCTATGTCTGCAGATATGAAACCGCGTTCACGCGACGTAACCGATGGTATTGAAAAAGCTGCCTCTCGAGGCATGCTCCGTGCAGTTGGCATGGGAGACGAAGACTGGGTAAAGCCTCAGATCGGCGTTGCTTCATCTTGGAGCGAAGTCACCCCTTGCAACCTTTCATTGGACCGACTGGCTGACGCCACCAAGCAGGGTGTCCACGCCGCTGGTGGTTACCCACTCGAATTCGGCACCATCTCGGTTTCAGACGGCATCTCGATGGGTCACGAGGGCATGCACTTCTCGTTGGTCTCTCGCGAGGTTATCGCTGACTCGGTTGAGACTGTGATGCAGGCCGAGCGTCTTGACGGTTCGGTGCTGCTTGCCGGTTGTGACAAGTCACTGCCAGGCATGCTTATGGCTGCAGCCCGCCTAAACCTTTCATCGGTGTTCTTGTATGCCGGTTCGATTATGCCTGGCTGGGTAAAGCTCGAGTCTGGCGAAGAAAAGCAAGTCACCATCATCGATGCTTTTGAAGCGGTTGGCGCCTGCAAGGCTGGCAAGATGTCTGAAGAAGACCTAGGCCGTATTGAGCGCGCAATCTGCCCGGGAGAGGGCGCCTGTGGCGGTATGTACACCGCAAACACCATGGCTTCAGCTGCCGAGGCGCTGGGCATGAGCCTTCCTGGTTCAGCAGCCCCACCGGCTGTTGACCGCCGCCGTGATGTCTGGGCACACCGCTCAGGAGAGGCAGTTGTAAACCTTCTGCGCCTCGGTATCACCGCTCGTGACATCTTGACCAAGAAGGCGTTTGAGAACGCGATTGCCGTAACCATGGCATTCGGTGGTTCAACCAATGCAGTTCTTCACCTATTGGCTATTGCCCGCGAGGCAGAGGTTGACCTAACCCTCGATGACTTCAACCGCATCGCAGACAAGGTTCCACACCTCGGTGACCTAAAGCCATTCGGTCAGTTTGTTATGACCGACGTTGACCGTGTTGGTGGCGTGCCAGTAGTCATGAAGGCGCTCCTTGACGCTGGGCTAATTCACGGCGATGCACTAACCGTTACCGGTAAGACCGTTGCCGAGAACCTTGCTGGAATCAACCCACCTGACCCAGACGGCAAAATCATCCGTGAACTACAGAACCCAATCCACAAGACTGGCGGCATCTCGATCCTCAAGGGTTCGATGGCTCCAGAGGGTGCTGTTGTTAAGACCGCAGGTTTTGACCTAGAAGAGTTCACCGGCCCAGCTCGCGTGTTTGAGCGTGAGCGCGCCGCAATGGATGCCCTAACCGAAGGCAAGATTGCCGCGGGTGACGTAGTGGTTATTCGCTACGAAGGCCCGAAGGGTGGCCCGGGCATGCGTGAAATGCTTGCAATCACCGGCGCAATTAAGGGTGCAGGTTTGGGCAAGGATGTTCTACTATTGACTGACGGACGATTCTCAGGCGGCACAACCGGCCTTTGCATCGGACACATTGCACCAGAGGCCACCGAAGGTGGACCAATTGCTCTGGTTCGCGATGGCGACTTGATTCGAGTCAACATCGCTTCTCGATCGCTCGAACTACTCGTTGAGCCTGAAGAGTTGGCTGCCCGCAAGCAAACATGGCAGTCTCTTCCACCGCGCTATACCCGAGGCGTTCTCGCGAAATACTCAAAGCTCGTGCACTCTGCAGCAGAGGGCGCTTACTGCGGCTAATTCGCGTTCCACCGTCAGCCAATAGGTTGACGCTTGAAAGCTAATGAGAGAAATCAAATGTCTAATGAGATTCTGACCGGCGCCCAGGCGATTGTTCGCAGCCTGGAGCTTCTCGGCATCGAGGACGTTTTTGGTCTGCCTGGTGGAGCAATTTTGCCTACCTACGACCCACTAATGGACTCGCAGAAAATTCGTCACATCCTGGTTCGTCACGAGCAGGGTGCAGGTCACGCAGCCGAAGGCTATGCGTCATCATCGGGCAAGCTCGGTGTCTGCATCGCAACCTCAGGGCCTGGAGCAACCAACCTAGTTACCGCGATTGCTGATGCCTACATGGACTCAGTTCCGCTGTTGGCTATCACCGGACAGGTGGGCTCAAAGCTCATCGGTACCGATGCTTTCCAAGAAGCAGACATCGTTGGTATCACCATGCCAATCACCAAGCACTCGTTCTTGGTGACCAAGGCTGAGGACATTCCTGAGACCATCGCAGCTGCAGTCATGATTGCTACCACCGGCCGCCCTGGTCCGGTTTTGGTTGACATCACTAAAGATGCTCAGCAGGGCAAGGCCGAATTTGTTTGGCCACCAAAGGTTGAGCTTGCTGGCTACAAGCCGGTTACTAAGCCGCACGGCAAGCAGATTCAGGCAGCTGCCCAGCTAATCGCTGAGTCAAAGCGCCCGGTTCTGTACGTTGGTGGCGGTGTGGTTCGCGCTGGCGCTCACAAAGAATTGCTAAAGCTTGCTGAGCTCATCGGTGCCCCAGTTGTAACCACTCTGATGGCCCGCGGTGCGTTCCCAGACTCACACAAGCAAAACCTCGGTATGCCTGGCATGCACGGAACTGTGCCTGCTGTGACCGCGCTGCAGAAGAGCGACTTGCTAATCACTCTTGGTGCACGCTTCGATGACCGAGTTACCGGAGACGTCAAGAGCTTTGCTGTTGGCGCCAAGGTTATCCACGTTGACATCGACCCAGCCGAGATTGGCAAGATCCGTTTTGCCGATGTTCCAATCGTGGGCGATGCCAAAGAAGTTATTACCGAGCTAAACGCTGAGATGGCGGCAACTCTAAAGACCACCAAGCTAGACATTGCCGAATGGTGGTCTTTCATTGATGGTTTGGTTGAGCGCTACCCACTCGGATACAGCCCAGCCGGAGACGGCAAGCTGTCTCCGCAGTATGTAATTCAGCGCGTCGGCGAATTGAGCGGCCCGGAGGCAATTTACGCTGCCGGCGTTGGTCAGCACCAGATGTGGTCAGCTCAGTTCATTAAGTACGAGCGCCCAAATGCCTGGCTTAACTCGGGCGGTGCCGGAACCATGGGTTACTCGGTTCCTGCCGCAATGGGTGCCAAGGTTGCCAATCCAGACCGCTTGGTCTGGGCTATCGACGGTGACGGTTGTTTCCAGATGACCAACCAAGAGTTGGCAACCTGTGCCATCAACAACATCCCAATCAAGGTTGCGTTGATCAACAACTCATCATTGGGAATGGTTCGCCAGTGGCAGACACTGTTCTACAACGAGCGCTACTCAAACACCGATCTTCACACCGGTACCGATGCCCTCATGATTCCAGACTTCGTGAAGTTGGCTGAGGCTTACGGCTGCCTAGGTATCCGTGTTGAAAAAGAAGAAGACATCGATGCAGCAATCAAGCTGGCCATCGAGACCAACGACCGCCCGGTTGTTATTGACTTCATCGTTAGCCGCGACGCCATGGTTTGGCCGATGGTTGCTGCCGGTCTATCAAACGACGCTGTTCAATATGCCCGCGATGCGGCTCCGATCTGGGATGGTGTTGAGTAAATGTCTACACACGTACTTTCTCTGCTTGTAGAAGACAAGCCTGGAATCTTGACCCGCGTGGCTGCGCTTTTTGCTCGCCGCGGTTTCAACATCGAGTCTCTGGCTGTTGGTGTTAGTGAAATTGAGGGTCTATCGCGAATCACTGTTGTGGTTGGTGTTGAGGGTGCTCCGCTCGAGCAGGTGACCAAGCAGTTGAACAAATTGATCAACGTAATCAAGGTTGTTGAGCTGGATGCCGATCAGGCGGTGCAGCGTGACCACATGTTGATCAAGGTAAAGACCGATGCGGTAACTCGCTCTCAGGTGCTTGAGGCAGTAACCTTGTTCCGTGCGCGCGTTATTGACGTAGTTAGCGATGCACTGATTATCGAGGTCACCGGCGACACTGCAAAGTGCGCAGCCTTCATCAAAGTTCTCGAACCATTCGGCATCAAAGAATTGGTGCAGTCTGGCGTATTGGCAATGGGTCGCGGCTCAAAGTCAATCACCGAGAAGGTGCTCAAGTAAAAGCTTCGAGGGGGCCAAGCTCTCTCGGTAGAACCACAGATTCAAACGAAACATCTTTTAAAGAAGAAAACAAGGAGATACAAAGTGGCTGAAATCTTTTATGACAAGGATGCAGACCTTTCGATCATTCAGGGTCGCAAAGTTGCAGTACTTGGCTATGGTTCACAGGGACACGCACACTCACTAAACCTGAAGGACTCAGGCGTGGATGTTGTTGTTGGTCTTCCTGCAACCTCAAAGTCAAAGGCAAAGGCTGAAGAAGCTGGCCTAAAGGTTCTAACCCCAGGCGAGGCTTCAGCATGGGCAGACGTAATCGTTGTTCTTGCACCAGACCCACGTCAGCGCGACCTATACAACGAGGACATTGCTCCAAACCTAACCGCAGGTAAGGCACTTGTTTTCGGTCACGGTTTCGCAATCCGTTACGGCTACATCACCGCTCCAGAGGGCGTTGACGTATTCCTAGTTGCTCCAAAGGGCCCAGGCCACTTGGTTCGCCGCGAGTACGAGGGTGGCCGTGGTGTGCCAAACCTAATCGCAGTTCACCAGAACGCAACCGGCTCAGCATTCGAGCTAGGTCTTTCATACTCAAAGGCAATCGGTGGAACCCGTGCGGGCACCATCAAGACCACCTTTGCTGAAGAGACCGAGACCGACCTATTCGGTGAGCAGGCTGTTCTTTGTGGTGGCGCTTCACAGCTAATCCAGTACGGTTTCGAGACTCTAACCGAAGCTGGTTACCAGCCAGAGGTTGCTTACTTCGAGGTTCTACACGAGCTGAAGCTAATCGTTGACCTAATGTACGAGGGTGGCATTGCTAAGCAGCGTTGGTCAGTTTCTGACACCGCTGAGTACGGTGACTACATCTCAGGCCCACGCGTCATTGGCCCAGAGGTCAAGGAGCGCATGCGCGACGTACTAACCGACATCCAGGACGGCACCTTCGCAAAGCGTTTCGTTGCTGACCAGGATGCAGGTGCTCCAGAGTTCCTAGCGCTACGCGCCAAGGGCGAGGCTCACCCAATCGAGGCAGTTGGCCGCACCCTGCGCAAGCTGTTCTCATGGATCAAGAACTCAGACGACTACCAGGAAGGTAACGCAGCTCGCTAATTCGAGTCGCGTTCCGGTAGGAATCCTAAAGACCCCTCACTTCGGTGGGGGGTCTTTTTTGTGCTCCCTTGGCGCCATGGCTATCCGAAAGCGGGAAGCGGACAGAATTTAGTTGTATGCTATACCCCTAGGGGTATACAATAAATACATAAACTTTTTGTAGGAGGAAAGTATGTGTTCACCAGCACTTTGCAGCTCATGCAACAAGGTCACCTGGACCGGTTGCGGAGGCCACATTGAAGAAGCTCTTGAGGGTGTTCCTCAGGATCAGCGCTGCACCTGCAACGACTAATTCACGAAATCGATTGATTTCAGGGGATAAGGGTCAACTCCACCAAGGGGTTGGACCTTACTTCTTTAACAAAGTCAGTGTCTCCCCGTTCCCAAGCTAGAGCCGTTGCAAATTGAACGTTCACCTCGCGCCCTAGAATCTCCTCGGCTTTTGCAACGGCGCGAGATGCCTCGATTCGGCTCACGTTTCCGATTAGAAGCAGGTCGACTTCTTTGGGTGTGGCAGCAGTCTGTCTTGATAACCGGGCAGCCCATACGCCAAATAGGTAGGCGTGGTCGATTCCATCTAACCCAACCAGCAGTGGCGGCAGTACAGCGGCTGGTCCGTAGCTAAAAGCTACGATCTGGCTAACTGAGTCGAACAGCAGGTGGAGTTTATTGGCTTGGATGAGCCTTGCTCGACCAACAGTTTTTTGAACCACCAATTGCCCATCGAGCAGCCGGTCAACCTCGCGCATAGCGGTTGGCAGGCTTGTGCCAGCAAAGTCGGCCAGATGGCTAATTGCAAAAAATTCATCTGGATTCATAAATAATTCGGCCAAAATGAGCCCTTGAACGTCACTTTTCATCAGTGGGGAGAGCTTAGCGGCAGCAACTTTCATTTAACCAAGTATAAGTTATGTTTAATGAAAGTTAGCCTGATGATTTTGTCTGGATTTGACCCTAAACTTGTTCCTGTCGCCAAATTCGAGGCGCAACAATCACAAGGATGATGAATTGACTAAGCCAGTAGTTCTAATTGCAGAAGAGCTTTCTCCAGCGACCGTTGAAGCCCTCGGTCCAGATTTTGATGTAGTGAATGTTGACGGCACTGACCGCCCGGCACTGCTTTCCGCTTTGGCAAAGGCCGACGCAATTTTGGTTCGCTCAGCCACTCAGGTTGATGCTGAGGCTATTGCTGCTGCACCTCAGCTGAAGGTTGTTGCTCGCGCTGGTGTTGGTCTAGACAACGTAGACATCAAGGCGGCCACAGCTGCCGGTGTAATGGTTGTCAACGCACCGACTTCAAACGTTGTTTCAGCTGCTGAGTTGGCCATTGCCCAGATGCTTGGCCTGGCTCGTCACATTCCTGATGCCAACCAGTCGCTAAAGGCTGGCGAATGGAAGCGCTCACAGTTCACCGGCGCCGAGCTTTACGAAAAGACCGTAGGTATCGTGGGCCTTGGGCGCATCGGTGGTTTGGTTGCTGCTCGTCTAGCCGGATTCGGCGTTGAGCTGATCGGTTACGACCCTTACATCACCCCGGCACGCGCCGAGCAGATGGGCGTAAAGCTTGCGACCCTAGACGAACTAATGGAGAAGTCAGACTTCATCACCATTCACATTCCAAAGACCCCGGAAACCACCGGAATGATCTCTACCGAGCAGTTCAAGTTGGCCAAGCCAAACCTCCGCATCGTCAACTGTTCTCGCGGTGGAATCATCGATGAGGCCGCACTTTACGAGGCGCTTAGCACCAACCGTATTGCCGGTGCGGGTCTTGACGTGTTCGTCACCGAGCCTCCAAAGGAGAGCCCGCTACTTGGCCTGAAGAATATCCTGGTAACTCCTCACCTTGGAGCATCTACCGATGAGGCGCAGGAGAAGGCTGGTATTTCGGTTGCCAAGTCGGTTCGTCTGGCTTTGGCCGGCGACTTGGTGCCAGACGCTGTAAACGTTGCTGGCGGCAACATCGATGCTTCAGTGAAGCCGGGAATCAACCTAATTGAGAAGCTCGGTCAGGTGCTGTTCGGTATCTCTGGTGGAAACGTGTCAGCCATCGAGGTTGAAGTTCGCGGAGAAATCGCCGTTCACGATGTTTCTGTGCTCAAGCTAGCCGGCCTCAAGGGCTTCTTCCAGAACGCCGTTACCGAGCAGGTTTCATACGTGAACGCGCCATTGATGGCCGATGCCCGAGGCATCGACGTCAAGCTGACCGTTGATACAAACTCTGAGGAGTACCGCAACGTCACCACAATTAAGGCCACTCTGCCGGATGGCACAACTGCCTCGGTGTCGGGAACCGTAACTGGCCCTAAGTTGCACCAGAAGATTGTCAACATCAACGGTTACGACGTGGAGCTTGGCCTGGCTGAGCACCTTGTTTTGATGGTCTACGCAGACCGCCCAGGTATCGTTGCGGTTTACGGCAAGGCCTTTGCCGATGCCAACATCAACATCGCCGCCATGCAGATTGCCCGCCAGCAGAAGGGCGGCAAGGCTCTGTCTGTTATCACTGTTGATTCACCGGTTGCTGCCGATGTCCTTGAAGGAGTTCGCGTAGCCATCGAGGCTGACGTCATGAAGGCCATCGACATCCAGGCTTAATTGCTTGGCCGAGACAAATGCAAAAACCCCGAGCAATCTGCTCGGGGTTTTTGCTTGAACGTTAGTTTCCGGCGCGCGCTAGGGCGTCCATGCCTGCTCGCCAGGTGATGAAGCCACCGTCGAGGTTTCTGACCTTCATGCCGTGCGCCTTCAAGATCTGGGTGGCGGTGTGTCCGCGCTGGCCAACCGCACAGTGCACGATTACGTCCTCTGCTTGAATCTGGTGCAGGTGATCGCGAAGTTCATTTACATCGATGTTCACGGCACCAGGAATGCTGGAGAATTCATGCTCACCTGTGGTCCGAACGTCGACTAGCTGCGCCCCGTTTGCCATTGCGCTGCTCAGCTCATGCCACTGGATGGTCGGGGTGTTTCCGGTGATGACGTTGTTGCCGACGTAACCGGCCTGGTTGATGGCATCTTTGGCCGAACCAAACTGCGGTGCGTATGCCAACTCGAGGTCCATCAAATCGTCCACCGTAAGGCCAGCGTAAATTGCGGTTGCAATCACATCGATTCGCTTGTCGGCACCATCTTCGCCGGTAGCTTGGCCGCCAAGAATCTTGCCGGTTTCTGGGTCGAAGAGAACTTTTAGCGAGACTCTCTTTGAGCCAGGGTAGTAACCGGCGTGGTTGCTCGGGTGCAGGTGAATGACCTGGTGAGCGATTCCAGCGCGCTTAGCGGTCTTTTCGGTCAACCCGGTCACGGCTGCTACAAATCCAAATGCCCCGATGATTGCGGTTGCAACTGCTGGGTGCACGCGGGTTTCAATTCCAGCGATTGCGTCGGCAACTAGGCGGCCATGGCGGTTAGCCAAGTTTGCCAGCGGAACTAGCAAGTGCTCACCGGTTAGGTGGCCATTCTTCTCAACGGCGTCTCCGGCAGCGTAGATGTGTTCGTCGCTGGTGCGCTGCTGATCATCAACCCAAAGTCCGCCGGTAGTGCCGATTTTCAAGCCTGCCTCGCGTGCCAGCGAGTTGTCTGGTGAAACACCGGCAGCTGAGAACACCAGTGCTGCCGGAAGGCTGCGGCCATCAGCCAAGACGACTGCATCTGCGGTAACTTCTACCGGCTCGTTACCCAGTTCAAGCTTTACGCCGTTGCTGACCAATCTGGCCTGCAATGGCTCGATAACCTCTGGGTCAAACTGGCTCAACACAGACGTGCCGCGCTGAACGATGGTGGTCTCGATGCCTAGGTGAGTCAGGTTTTCAGCCAGCTCGATGCCGATGAATCCGGCACCCAAAATGACTGCCTGCTTGCCAACGTTTTCAAGAGCGGCAGCCTTGACCTCGTCAGCGTCAACCACGTTTCTCAGGGTCAGTGCGCGTTCAATTCCTGGTATCGCTAACTTCCGTGGTTTTGCACCGGTCGAAATAATTAGCTTGTCGTAAGAATCAGTGCCGGTCTCGCCGGTCTGTACATTCAACACCGATACAGTTTTGGCTGCCTTGTCAATCGAGGTCACCATGGTGTTGACCTTGACGTCAATCCGGAAGCGATCCCATAGTGATTCTGGTGTTTGAAGCAACAGTAGTTCGCGCTTGGCGATGACATCGCTAACAAAGTAAGGCAGCCCGCAGTTGGCGTAACTTACGTGCTCGCCCATTTCATAAACAGTGATCGCAGCGTCTTCTCGCAATCTACGCAAACGCGTCGCTGCCGACATTCCGCCGGCCACGCCACCAATAACGATTACCTTCATTTGATTTCCTTGGCTAAAAAATTCTGCTGTGGTTACTTAGACATCGATAGTCCCTGGCGGCGCCAGTTGGCGGTTCCACCAGAAACGTTGGTCACTTTGTAGCCCTTGCCGGCTAGAAAAGCTGCGGCCTGGGCCGAACGAGCGCCGCTCTGGCAAATCACCAAAATCTCGCGCTCAAGTGGGAGGTCGCTCAGGCGGTTCTGGACAGACCCAAGGGGAATGTGCTTTGCACCGGCAGCGTGACCAGATTTGTACTCGTGGCTCTCTCGAACATCGACCAGAAGTGCGCCATCAAGTTGCATCTCCTTGGCGCGGGCTGGTGAAACGGTTTCAAACTTCTTTTTGAACAGGTTGCCGAATAGGCCCATGATGATTCCTTTGCTAGTGAAAAACTTGAATAGATTGGCGGCTTTTAGGCCAGTGACAGAAAAGCTTTTTCGAGGGTCTCGCGGTTGGCTTTGCCCTCGGGGTCGTTGCCACACTTGGCCATGCCGGTTGAGATGATGGTGAATCCAGCACGGGTAAGTGCCGTGCTGGCAGCCGACAGCTGGGTCAGTAGTTCGGTGCAGTCGCGGCCTTCGTCGAGCATCTTCACGATGCCACCGATTTGCCCCTGAACACGGACAAGGCGGTCGCGTGCGGCTTTGAGTTCAGTTGGATCGATTTGCATGATTCTCCTTGGCTTGACCTAAATCTAGTTCTAGCATACCCTAGGGGGTATACAAATCGCCAGTAACTTTTCTACTACGGAGATCAAAATGAAGAAAAACTTGTTCAAGGTTCTCGCTACCCTTGTAGTAGCGCTTTTCGCTACTTTCTCACTATCCGCTTGCAGCAGCCAAGGACCAATTGACATGTCATCAGTTTCAGCAGTAATCGACGTTCGTACCCCAGCAGAGACCGCAGAGGGTTATCTAGAGGGAGCCCTACTTATTGACTGGCAGGGCCCAGATTTCGGAACCGAAATCGAGAAGCTAGACAAGGCTGCAAACTACGTAATCTACTGCCGCTCGGGCAACCGCGCTGGCCAGGCAATCGAAGCCATGAAGGGCCTTGGCTTCACCGGAACCCTAACCAATGCGGGCGGTCTAGACGACGCCGCTTCGGTCACCGGCCTTCCAATCGTTTTCTAAGTAGCAACACAATGGCGATGAATTCTGAGTACTGGGATGCAAAATTCGACGTACCGGAATACATCTACACCAAAGAAGTAAACCGCTTTGTAAAGCAGTTTTGTGAGCACCTCCCTGCCGGCAAGATGATTGATCTTGCCGGTGGTGAGGGCCGCAACTCAGTCTGGTTCGCCGAACGCGGCTGGCAGGCCGAGAACATCGATTTTTCAAAAAAAGCACTCACCAAAGCCTTGGCCTTTGCCGAGGAACGCGGTGTGGCTGAAAAGTATTTTGCTCACATTGCTGATGCAACCGGTTTTGAATCGGTGCTCACCCCAGTAGACCTTGGGGTGATTGCCTACCTTCAGGTCAATAATCAAGACCTCTTCGACGCAATCGACACCCTGGTAGACAACATCAAACCCGGTGGTCACCTGTTTGGCGTCTGGCACGCCCGTGAGAATCTGGTCGAGGGTTTTGGGGGACCGCAGGACCCAAGTGTCTTGCCAACTGCCAGTGAAGTTCGCGAATTTCTAGAGACACTGCCCGTTGAGATTGAAACTCTCGAAAACTTTGAGGGTCAAATTCAGACTCGTGATGGACTCAAGCCATCGACCACACTTGTTCTTATGGCCAAGCGCCTCTAGTAGGCACTGCTAAGCAGTAAACTCAAGGTATCAACTGCCCTGGGAGCTTCAATTGACGCGTGAATACAAGATTGCCGTAATCGGTGGGGATGGCATTGGGCCTGAAGTCACCAAAATTGCTTTGGAAGCAATGAACCGAGCCACCGCTGGTTCGGGAGTTGAGTTCAAAACCACAGAGTTTGACCTAGGCGCCCGCCGCTATCTTGCCAACGGTGAGACCTTGACCGATGCAGATATGGCCTCGCTCAAAGAGCACGACGCAATTCTTCTTGGTGCCATCGGTGACCCAAAAGTGCCATCAGGCGTGCTTGAGCGTCAGCTGCTGCTAAAGCTCCGTTTTTCTTTTGATCACTTCGTCAACCTTCGCCCAACCAAGATCTACCCCGGTGTGGTTAGTCCACTTGCCGACCCGGGCAAAGTCGACTTTGTTGTGGTTCGTGAAGGAACCGAAGGTCCGTACGTTGGCAACGGTGGCGCTATCCGCGTTGGCACTCCAGCTGAGGTAGCTAACGAGGTCTCGGTGAACACCGCCTACGGTGTAGAGCGCCTGGTTCGCTACGCCTTCGAATTGGCATCGACCCGCGACCGTAAAAAAATCACTTTGGTGCACAAGCACAACGTTTTGGTTCACGCCGGTTGGTTGTGGCAGCGCACCGTTAACAAGGTTGCCGAAGAATTCCCAGGTGTAACCCACGATTACCTGCACATCGATGCCGCAACTATTTTTATGGTCACCGACCCTGAGCGCTTTGATGTTATTGTCACCGACAACCTATTCGGCGACATCATCACCGACTTGGCTGCTGCCATCGGTGGAGGTATTGGTCTGGGTGCTTCCGGAAACATCAACCCGACTGGTGAATTCCCAAGCATGTTTGAGCCGGTACACGGTTCCGCTCCAGACATTGCCGGCAAAAACCTTGCCGACCCAACCGCAGCCATTCTCTCGGCTGCAATGTTGCTAAACCACCTAAACAATCCGGTGGCAGCTGCACGAATTGAAAAAGCCGTTGCGGCTGACCTCGCAACTCGCGGCGACCAAAAGCGTTCAACCACCGAGGTAGCCGAGAGCATTTTCGCTCTCCTCTAAACCGCAAGGATTCAAGAAAGTAGCAGATCATGGCCGATCTAAAATTTGAAGTCACCCGCAACCCAAACCCAAAGCCAGATGCAGAGCGCGAGGCCATCTTGGCTGCGCCGGTCTTTGGCGCTAACCTAACTGACCACCAGGTGGTTATTGTCTGGGAGAAGGACAAGGGTTGGCACAGTGCCGAGGTAATTCCTTACGGCCCGATCATGATGGATCCATCGGCTGCTGTCTTGCACTACGGTCAAGAAATCTTTGAAGGTATCAAGGCCTATCGTCACGCCGATGGTTCAATCTGGACCTTCCGCCCAGAGGCTAACGCGGCTCGCCTGCAGCGGTCAGCACACCGCATGGCTTTGCCTGAGCTTCCGGTTGAACTATTTGTTGAATCGCTCCGTCAGCTAATTGCCGTTGATGGCGCCTGGGTTCCGCAGCCGGTTGATGAAAAGACCCTTTACATCCGTCCATTTGAAATTGCTGCCGAAAACTTCTTGGGTGTCCGAGCAGCGCACCGTGCTGAGTACCGCGTTATCGCTTCTCCGGTTGGTCCATACTTCACCGGTGGCCTCAAGCCAGTGTCGATTTGGATTGCCCTTGACTCAGCGCGAGCTGGTCGCCACGGTACCGGTGAGGCCAAGACCGGCGGAAACTATGCTGCCTCACTTCTTGCACAGGGTGAGGGCTACGAAAACGGTTGCTCGCAGGTAATGTTCCTCGATGCCGAATCAGCCACCTACATCGAAGAGCTCGGTGGCATGAACCTTTTCTTCGTCTACAAGGATGGTCACGTTGCCACCCCGGCGCTCGACGGCACAATCCTGCACGGCATCACCCGCGCATCGGTTATCCAGTTGATTAAAGACCGTGGCCTTGAGGTAGAAGAGCGCAAGATTACTCTCGACGAAATTCGCGAGGGCATCAACTGCGGCGAAATCGTTGAGGTGTTTGCCTGCGGTACCGCTGCGGTAATTACACCGATTGGGCAGTTCAAGAGCCGCGAAGAAACCATCGGTTCAGAGTCCAGTGAGCCTGGCCAACTAACTGCAAGTTTGCGTGCCGAACTAACCGGTATTCAGTACGGAACGGTCGAAGACCGCCACGGCTGGATGGTTAAGCTAGCCGACTAGAAAGAAGCCTCATCATGCGCGTTGCCAGATTCAGTTTGAACGGCGAGCCGAAGTTTGGTGTGCTTGACGGGCCTGAGCTGGTTGTTTTGGCAGGGCACCCGCTGGTGAACGGCTACGAGACCACGGGTGAGCGAGTGCCGCTACAAGAGGTCAAGTTGCTGGCGCCAATCATTCCGTCCAAGGTGGTTTGCATCGGTAAGAACTATGCCGACCACGCGGGAGAGTTGGGTCTGGCGCTCAACCCCGAGCCAACTATCTTTTTCAAACCTTCAAGCGCCATCGTCGGCCCAGGTGACCCAATCCAGATTCCGCAGCAGAGTGAGCGCATTGAGCTAGAAGTTGAACTCACTGTGGTGATCGGTCAGATTGCCAAGAATGTCTCAGAGGCAAATGCGCTGGACTACGTGTGGGGTTTCACAATTGCCAACGATGTCACGGCGCGCGACCTGCAATTTAGCGATGACCAGTGGGCTAGATCTAAGGCTTTTGATAGCTTCTGCCCGCTAGGCCCGTGGATTGAAACCGAGTTTGTTCCAGACGGTCAAATTCTTGAAAGTCGCATCGATGGTGAGACCAAGCAACAAGCCTCGATTGATCTGATGATTCACGATGTTCCGAAAATTATTTCTTACGTGAGTCAGAACATGACCCTGCTGCCCGGTGACATTATTTTGACCGGAACCCCAGCCGGAATTGCTCAGATTCAACGCGGAGAGATCATCGAATGTGAGATTGAGGGCATCGGCACCCTGCTGAACCCTGTCGTTTAGCGCCCCGCTGTAGGGCAAGCCGGTCGTTTAGACTGGAGAAACTATGTCTTCAGCCATCACAGCTCCCTTTACCGACGCCACTGGCGCCGATGTCAAAGTTCGATTCTGCCCATCTCCAACCGGTCTACCACACGTTGGCCTGATTCGAACCGCACTCTTCAACTGGGCCTATGCCCGCCACACCGGCGGTTCATTCCTGTTCCGCATTGAAGACACCGATGCCGAGCGCGACAGCGAAGAGTCATTCGAGATGATTCTCGATGCACTCAACTGGTTGGGTCTTAACTGGGATGAGGGCGTTAATGTTGGCGGCCCGGCCGAGCCTTACCGCCAGTCAGAGCGCACCCACATCTACCAAGAGGTCATCGAGAAGCTCAAGGCCTCTGGTCACATCTACGAGAGTTACCTGACCGGAGAAGAGCTTGATGAGCGCAACCGCGCAAATGGGCGTGCCGTGCAGTTGGGCTACGACAATTCTGAGCGTGAGCTAACCGAAGAAGCCAAGGCAGCCTACCGAGCCGAAGGTCGTTCACCGGCGTTGCGACTTCGAGTGCCCGATGTTGACATTACTTTTACCGACCTAGTTCGCGGAGAAATTACCTTCCCGGCAGGTTCGTTCCCTGACTTTGTTGTGGTCCGCCCGAACGGTCAGCCGCTGTACACACTGGTCAACCCGGTTGACGACGCCCTAATGGGGGTAACCCACGTGCTACGCGGTGAGGACCTATTGTCTTCTACCCCTCGTCAGATTGCGCTTTACAACGCACTCTACGAAGCCGGAATCACAAAGTTCATTCCGCAATTTGGCCACCTGCCTTACGTGATGGGGGAGGGCACCAAGAAGCTCTCGAAGCGTGATCCAGAGGCCAACCTGTTCCACCACCGCGACCGCGGGTTTATTCCAGAGGGTTTGTTGAACTATCTGGCACTGCTTGGTTGGGGCCTCAGTGCCGACCAAGACATTTTCACCATGGATGAACTGGCAGCGGCATTTGATGTCACCAACGTGAACCCAAACCCGGCCCGATTTGACCAGAAGAAAGCCGACGCTATCAATGCGGCTCACATTCGCTTGCTCGGTGCCGATGAATTCAAGGCTCGTTTGATGCCTTACCTGCAGAGCGCTGGCGTTGTCGGGGCAACTCTTTCGGAGGCTGAACAGCGAGTCCTTGATGCTGCGGCTCCGCTTATTCAGGAGCGCTTGGTTGTCTTGAGTGAGGCACCAGATTTGGTGAGTTTTATGTTCAAGACTGCCGACCAGATTGTCGTTGAAGAAGATGCCAAAGCGGGTCTGCCAGAAAACACCGTCGAAGTTCTAAACGCCGGTGTTGCTGCACTGGAGGCAATTGCAGAATCTGACTTCAAGACTGAGGTTATCCAGGCGGCACTCCAGGCAGCGCTGATCGACGGATTGGGCCTCAAGCCACGCGTGGCATTTGGTCCACTGCGCACCGGAATTTCTGGCCGTCGCATTTCTCCGCCGTTGTTTGAGTCGATGGAGATTCTCGGAAAAGCCGAGACCATCGCTCGTCTAAACGCGTTTGCTCGAGTGGCCTAACAGGGCTAAGATTGAAAGTCGAGCCCACGGCTCGGTGCATACTCTGGGGTATGGTGTAATTGGCAACACGGAGGTTTCTGGTACCTTTGTTCTTGGTTCGAGTCCAGGTACCCCAGCTTTAGAAAATGGTCTTTCCCGTCAAGGGAGAGGCCATTTTTATTTAGGTTGAGGCAATTGCAGGAGCCTAAACTATTCCAATGAATCCAGCATCAATTGCCGCTCTCAGCGTCGCTATCATCTGCGTGTTTATTGCCATGTTTCAGCTTGCACTGGCCCTTGGTGCACCGATGGGTGAGTACGCGTTTGGTGGCCAGAACGCTGGCAAACTGCCGGTTGGCTTTAGGGTTGCGTCGGTGTTTTCTCTGGCAATAAACCTCGCAATTGCCGGCCACTTCTTGGCTCAGGCATCGGTGTTGCCGCAATTGTTGCCCGCCGAACTCAATGTTTTGGCCAACTGGGGGCTGGTTGGATTTGCCGGTTTGGGTGTTCTGCTAAACAGCATTTCGAGAAGCAAAAAAGAGCGTCAAATGTGGGTTCCGGTAACCGCGCTTATCTTGATTTGCGCGGTCATAGTGGCTATCGGTTAACCGATAAATTAATCCTCGGTTGCTAATCGGGTTTAGACGCTGGTGGTTTGCCCAGGCTCGAGGTACTCAAAAACCCCGCCGCCCTGCTCGGTTACCAATTGAATTCGGCTGTTATTGAGCGCATGGCCAACTTCGCTCAAGAGCGCGTTGTGAGTCGCAAAGCTCCTTTTCGGTCGCAAAGCGGCCAGAAAATCCATGACGTCACCTATCTTCAGCCACGGGGCAGAGGCTGGGCAGGCAAGTAGCTCAACTTCGCAATCCGGCTGGGTGTAGCTGTCGCCAGGGTAGTAAAGCTTTCCGTTGATCAGCACTCCACAGTTTTGGACTAGGGGAATGCTGCGGTGGATCTCTGCGTGCAGGTCTCCAAAGAATTCGAGAGTGAATTCACCTTCGACAAAAAAGTCCCCGTGGCAAACCACGCCTAAATCAAAATTTGGTCGCGAGGCTGCCAGCCGAGAGCACACCTCGGCCGGGCCATAAATTTTTACACCCGGATTACTTGCGTAGATCCGGTCCAGTTGCTCCTCGTAGCAGTGGTCATCATGAATGTGCGTAATTACTACGGCACGAACGCCGGTGAGCTGCTCCATTGGTCGGGTATAGAACCCAGGGTCAACGATTATTTTGTCGCTACCCTCTTCGAGTAGCAGGCAGGCGTGCTCAAATTTTGTGATCTGCATGGTCTCATTCTGCCAAGTAAATCCGCCGGCCGAGACTAGGATTTGGAGGGCAAAAGATTACTGAGAGAGCAACCCAATGACGCAAGACCAACAGCACAGAGCCAAGCACTCGGCTGGTTTGCTGCGCCCATCGGTGTTCAGAAACTACCTGTTTTTGGCCAGTCCCTTTGCGATTGCGACGCTTATCTTTGACCCACTTTTGGGGCTGAGCTTGGGCTTGGTCCCTTCGGCTGCGCCAGCCATTCTCTTGGGTCTGGGCGCAGTTTTGCTAGCCACACTCACCCCAATTCTCCGGACTGCCATAGCCGAACTATCACTCCGCAAGCCGAGTGGAGCAGTGCTGACTGCAATGGCTCTAATCACCCTGTTCGGGCTGAACCTCGCCTGGAGTGTGACCGCACTGGTCGGCGCTGAACCGACTTATGCCAGCGGTTGGTGGCAATTTGCCCTCATTGTTCTGCTGGTATTGCTGGGCAACTGGCTGGCGTCCCGTGCGTTCAAGCGCATCGATCGGATCAAGAGCAACCTTGGCCAGCTGCTACCTAAATCCGCGGTGCTCCTTGACGGTGACCAGCTCCGCGAGGTTGCCGCTGACCAACTCCGCATCGGTGACCTAATCGAGGTTCGACCAGGGCAAATAATCGCGGCCGATGGCAAGGTGTTGTCAGGTTCTGCAGACGTAAATGACTTTGTCATCACCGGTTCAAGCCAAGCGGTTTTTAAGTCTGAGGGTTCTCCAGTCTGGGCCGGCACACAGACAAGTGCTGACGCCAAGCTTGGTCAGGGAATCCTGCAGATTGAGGTCGAACGCGCTGGCTCGGCCACTCACATAGGTGCGCAGCATCGGTTGCTGTTGAGCGCCGAATCCAAGCCGTCAAAACTCGAACAGACACTGCACGATGCCAGCGCCTGGGTTTTTTACGCTGCCGTGTTGATTTCTGTAATTGTGCTGGCCGCGACTGTCGCGATAGATGCCTCGCAACTGGCCGGGGCGATAACTGGGTTTGCTGCCGCCCTTTTGATTTTCTCGCCGCAGAACCTCAAATATGTGGTTGCTCCAGTGGTAATCAGTGCAATTCATCGGGCTGGCAAGACTGGCTTACAGGTGCAGGATCGAGCCTCGTTTGAAGCGCTTACCAAGGCTGACGCTGTGGTTTTTGACAAGACCGGCACTCTGACCACTGCAGAACGTTCCTTCGTGAGGGCCCGCCTGACTCATAATTCACCGTTGAAAAACATCGATGAACTTATTGCCCTTGCAGCTGGCGTTGAGGTTTTTGCCAAGCACTCGGTAGCTGCTCGTATTGTCGCCGAGGCCCAGATGCGTCGCCTCGAAATACCTGAAATTCTAGATTTCAGGGTTATTCCTGGCCAGGGTGTAACCGGCATTCTCGATGGCTCAACCATCATCGTTGGTGGTGCCGCTCTGCTAACCGGTCGCAATATCGACATTTTTGTTGGCGATCTAGTTCAGGCTGATCAGGCCAACCAGTCTGGTAACTCGGTAATTTTTGTTATTCGTGACAGCGAGCTGCTTGGCTACATCGAGTTGAGTGACATCATCCGGCCAAATGCCGACTCCGTGGTCACCCAATTGCACCTGCGCAAAAAGCGCGTCGTGCTAATCACGGGTGACGCCCACGGTGTTGCCGACTTTGTTGCCCGCCAGTTGGGAATTGCCGAGGTATACGGTGAACTTGTCCCGATTCAGAAGGCCAAAACTATCGATCAGTTGAAGACTGACGGCTCGGTGATAGCCATGGTTGGCGATGCCGAGAACGACCTCGAATCGCTTGAACGCGCAGACATCGCGATTGCGGTTGGGGTGGACGCGCACGTTGATTCCGAAGCCGCCGGTCTAATTCTGAACACCTTGAACCCGATGGCTGTGGTGCACGCGATTGATCTATCTACCAAGGCGTCTCGGGCCATCAGGGTCAACCTAATTTGGTTTGCTGGTGCGACTCTTGTGGGGCTTCCGATTGCCATCGGTGCAGTTGGTCTGCCGGCCAGTCCGCTACTAGCGGTGGCTGCCAGCTTTGTACCGGTCTGGGGTATGGCCCGCAGTGCTGGCAAATTCTTGGGCAACTCTCGCTAAGTTTGACCTCAACTAGCATCGCCGCAAAAGATGTGGCATAATCGTCAGGTTGCACAAAACGGTCCCATCGTTTAGCGGCCTAGGACACCGCCCTCTCACGGCGGCAGCAGGGGTTCAAATCCCCTTGGGATCACGAAATCTCCCTCTCGATGACTTGCTCTCGGGAGGGAGTTTTTTATTTAGTGGCGCTCAAGGCGACCAAACGCGCCCAGTCCAACAATGATCACAACCGGCACCAGGGCCGCCACATTTACACCGATGAACGCAAACGCCGCCAGCACTGATCCGGCCAGGCCGCCACCGAGGGCGCCGGCTAGGTTCATCGAAGAGTCGCTGAGCCCCTGAACGTTGGTTTTCTCGTCAGCTGGCAATGACTCGGCCAAAAGTGCCGAACCTGCGACCGTAGCGGCCGACCAGCCCAGGCCAAGCAGAAACAATCCCACCGTGACCATGAATCTGTCCTCTGAGCCAAATCCGGCAAAGCCGAGGGCAAAAACAAAAATCATTTGTCCCAGGAGGACTGTTTTTAGTCGCCCAAATTTATCGGCGAACCAGCCGAATACCGGCGAAAAGGCATACATTCCGGCAATGTGCAGGCTAATCGTGAACCCGACCACCACAAGGTCGTAGCCAAGGTGCTGCATGTGAATTGGGGTCATGGCCATTACCGAAACCATGACCATGTGGCTCAGTGCAATAGAAATTACAGCAAATTTAGCCAGGGGATAGGCCTGTAGGGTGGCCAGTGCCGAAGCAAACGAGACCTTTGGTTTGAGTCCTTTGGTCTCGGCGTTGAGTTCTTTTGCCAACAGCAGTGGGTCTGGGCGTAGGCCAAACCAAAACACCGTGGTGGCAGAAATCTGGGCAAGGATGGTGAACAGAAACGGGCCGGTCATCGTCGGAAGGCCCAAAGCCTGCCCAACGACTTCACCCGGACCAAACATGTTTGGGCCAACTACAGCGCCAACGGTCGTGGCCCAAACCACAATTGAAAGATCTCGCGCCTTAGGTTTATCGGTTGGCACATCGGTTGCGGCGAATCTTGCCTGTAGGCCAACGGCAGAGCCGCCGCCGAGCAGGAATAGCGCTACCAACAGCAGCGGAAAGACGTGCATCGCAGCAGCGGCAATAACCAAAGCTGCGCCGGAGATAGCCAGAGCGGCTCCGGATGCGAGCGAGACGCGGCGGCCCTTGGCAAAGGCCAAACGAGCCAGAGGAATTGCCCAGGTTGCGGCCCCCAAGGTGCTGAATGTTGCGGCTGCCCCTGCCCAGGCGGGCGAGCCAGAAAGTTCGGCGGCCAAAAGTGAACCAATCGAGAGGGTTGAACCTAGGCCAAACCCGCCGAGTACCTGACCAACAGTCAGTACCTTGACGGTTCGGCGCTGAATATAATCAAGGTCTTTTAGGTTCATCAAGTCAGCCTAAAAGGTAAACTTGAACTTCAATCGTTCTGAGGTGTTTGCATGACAAATAAGCCGTTAACTCTGGCTGAGAAGGTATGGAATGACCACTTGGTGGTCAAAGGCGAGAATGGCTCTCCGGACCTGCTCTACATTGACCTGCACTTGGTGCACGAGGTAACTAGCCCACAGGCATTTGACGGCCTTCGCATGGCCGGTCGACCGGTTCGCCGCACCGACCTAACCATCGCCACCGAAGACCACAACACCCCAACCTGGGACATCGATAAGCCAATCGCTGACCCAACTAGCCGCACCCAGATTGAGGCCCTTCGCACCAATGCCAAAGAGTTTGGTGTGCGAATCCACTCACTTGGTGACAAAGACCAGGGCATTGTGCACGTGGTTGGTCCACAGCTTGGTCTAACCATGCCGGGTATCACTGTTGTTTGTGGCGACTCTCACACTTCGACCCACGGTGCCTTCGGTGCCTTGGCCATGGGTATTGGTACCAGCGAGGTTGAGCACGTTTTGGCTACCCAGACTCTTCCGCTCAAGCCCTTCAAGACTATGGCGATCAACGTTGAGGGAACCCTGCGCCCAGGTGTTACCGCCAAGGACATCATCCTTGCCGTAATTGCCAAAATTGGCACCGGTGGTGGCCAGGGGTACGTGCTTGAGTACCGAGGCAGCGCGATTCGCGCACTGTCGATGGAAGCCCGAATGACAATCTGCAACATGTCAATTGAGGCCGGAGCCCGCGCTGGAATGGTTGAGCCTGACCAAACTACCTACGACTACCTAAAGGGTCGCCCGCACGCACCAGAGGGCGCTGACTGGGATGCCGCAGTTGAATACTGGAACACCTTGCCAACCGACGAGGGCGCCAAGTTCGATGCTGAAGTTTTCTTGGACGCCAACCTGCTTGACCCATTTGTAACCTGGGGCACCAACCCTGGTCAGGGCGTTAGCTTGCTCGATGCTGTGCCAAACCCTGATGACATCGATGACCCAAACGAGAAGGCCGCGGCAATGCGTGCGCTCGAGTACATGGACCTTCAGCCTGGAACTCTGATGAAGTCCATTCCGGTCAACACCGTGTTCCTTGGTTCTTGCACCAATAGTCGTATCGAAGACCTTCGAGCTGCCGCCGACATCATCAAGGGCCACAAGAAGGCCGACGGTGTTCGTTTCTTGGTTGTTCCTGGTTCGGCACGTGTTCGCCTGCAGGCAGAAGCCGAAGGCCTTGACAAGGTCTTCAAGGACTTTGGTGCCGAGTGGCGCTTTGCCGGTTGTTCAATGTGTTTGGGCATGAACCCAGATCAGTTGGCGCCGGGCGAGCGAGCCGCTTCAACCTCAAACCGAAACTTTGAAGGCCGCCAGGGTAAGGGTGCCCGCACCCACTTGGTGTCTCCTCTGGTTGCCGCTGCGACGGCGATTCGCGGAACCCTTTCATCACCTGCTGACCTTGACGGAGACAACTAATGGAAAAGTTCGAAGTTTTCACTGGCGTCGCTGTACCGCTTCGCCGCAGCAACGTTGACACCGATCAGATCATCCCAGCGGTTTACCTCAAGCGCATCACCAAGACTGGCTTTGAGGACGCACTGTTTTCGGCCTGGCGCAATGACCCTGAGTTTGTGCTCAACCAAGAGCCATACAAGCACGGCCAGGTGCTGGTTGCCGGGCCAGATTTCGGCACCGGTTCAAGCCGTGAGCACGCGGTATGGGCACTACGCGACTACGGTTTCAAGGCTGTTTTGTCGAGCAAGTTTGCCGACATCTTCCGCGGTAACTCAGGTAAGCAGGGCTTAGTTGCGGGTCAGATCACCGAAGAAGACACTGAGAAGCTCTGGGCGGCAATTGAGGCCAATCCTGGTTCATCAATCACCATCAATCTGGTTGAGCAAACCGCCACGATTGGTGACCTAACCGTTCCGTTTGAGATTGATGAATACACTAAATGGCGTCTGCTCGAGGGCCTAGATGACATCGGTCTAACCTTGCGCGACGAACAGGCAATCACCGATTTTGAAGCCAAGCGCCCAGCCTGGATGCCTAAGACCCTTCCAATCAAGAACTAAGGAGACCGATGAGTCAGATCACCGTTACCGGTGGCAAGCCACTAATCGGCCGAGTTGACCTCAAGGGTGCCAAGAACCTAGTCACCAAGGCTATGGTTGCCGCGCTGCTGGGTGAGACCCCGAGCGTTCTCAAAGACGTTCCGTTCATCAGTGACGTCGACATTGTTTCGAGACTTCTTCAGCTTCACGGAGTGGCCATTAGCCACTCTGAAGACGGCGTCATGAGCCTGGATCCAAGCAATGTTGCCTCGGCACGCATGGTTGACATCGACGCACATGCCGGATCTTCTCGAATTCCAATTCTTTTTTGTGGCCCGTTGCTGCACCGTCTGGGTGAGGCATTCATCCCTGGTCTCGGCGGCTGCCACATCGGTGATCGCCCAATCGACTACCACTTTGAGGTGCTTCGAAACTTCGGAGCTGTCATCGAAGAACTCGAGAACGGCACCCGGCTATCGGCACCTCGTGGGTTGAAGGGCGCAAAAATCAGCCTGCCTTACCCATCGGTGGGTGCAACCGAGCAGGTATTGCTCACCGCAACCCGTGCCGAGGGTCTTACCGAACTTTCTGGCGCGGCGATTGAGCCTGAGATCATGGACCTCATCGCAATCCTGCAGAAGATGGGCGCCATAATCTCGGTAGACACCGATCGCGTGATTCGCATCGAGGGTGTTAAGGAGCTAAAGGGATACACCCACCGCGCTCTGTTTGACCGCAACGAAGCTGCCTCATGGGCTTGTGCTGCGTTGGCCACCAAGGGAGACATTTTTGTTGGCGGAGCCCGTCAGCAAGAAATGACCACCTTCTTGAACGTATTCCGCAAGGTTGGCGGCGCCTTTGAAATTGAAGATGAAGGCATCCGCTTCTACCACCCGGGTGGCGACCTCAAGCCGGTAGTTCTTGAAACTGACGTACACCCTGGTTTTATGACTGACTGGCAGCAGCCACTGGTGGTAGCTCTCACCCAGGCCAAGGGTTTGTCGATCATCCATGAGACTGTTTATGAGAACCGCTTTGGCTTTACTGACGCACTGGTTCAGATGGGCGCGCAGATTCAGATTTATCGTGAGTGCTTGGGCGGTACCGCTTGCCGATTTGGTCAGCGAAACTTCAACCACTCTGCGGTTATTTCTGGCCCAACCGAGTTGCACGCAGCTGACATCCGGGTGCCTGACCTTCGTGGCGGTTTTAGCCACATGGTGGCAGCGTTGGCTGCCAAGGGCACCTCAAACGTGACCAACGTGCAGCTTATTTCACGAGGATACGAGCACTTCTTGCAGAAGTTGACTGACCTCGGCGCCGACTTCAGCTACAGCGAATAACCGACCATGGCAAAGTCCAAAAAAGCACTTCCAATGCCGAAGATCAAGTCTCCGGAACTCAACCCGGTGCTGGCAATGGTGGCAGCCATCCTTATTCCGATCGTGCGTGCCATGTTTCGGATTTGCCCGACCGGCCAAGAAAAATTGCCGAAGCAGGGCCCGTACATCTTGGTGGCCAATCACGTTACCAACGTTGATGCTCTAGCGGTTGCCTATTTTGTCTATCGAGTGCTCAAGCGGGCACCGCACTTTTTGGCCAAAGAGGGGCTTTTTCGGGTTCCGGTTATCGGCTCAATCCTTCGGGCGGCTGGGCAGATTCCTGTCTACCGTTCGGGCCAACGCAACGACGCTCCGATGCGCGCTGCCAACGCCTTTTTAGAGGCCGGCCACACCATCGCGATCTTCCCAGAGGGCACACTCACTCGCGAGCCAAATCTTTGGCCAATGCGCGGTAAGTCAGGTGCCATCCGTCTGGCTATTGAAACCAATGTGCCGGTTTACCCAATGGCCCACTGGGGCAGTGAGCAGATTCTGCCGCAGTACGGTAGCAAATTTAGACCGGGATTCTGGAAGCCGGTTGACATCATCGTTGGCGATGAAATCAATCTGGATAAGTACCGGAAAAGGCAACTAACCCCGGCCGAACTGCATGAGGCTACCGATTTGGTGATGCACGAAATCACACTATTAGTCGAGAAACTCCGCAAAGAATCAGCCCCGGCTGAGCGTTGGGACCCAGTGAAGGCTGGGCAAACTGTTGCCGGAAACTTCAAGAAAGAGAGCAAGTAACCGTGACCAAGATTGCTGTAATGGGTGCGGGTAGCTGGGGAACCACCTTTGCCAAAGTTCTTGCCGATAATCCTGAAAATCAGGTCACCCTTTGGGCTCGCCGCGAAGACGTGGTCGAAGAGATCAATGAAGACCACCGCAACGGCGATTACCTGCCGGGCATCCACCTTCCGGCTCACCTAAAAGCTTCGAGTGATGTCGCCGCAGTCCTAGAGGGTGCTGAGCAGGTTTACCTGTCAATTCCTTCGCAGACTCTGCGTTCCAACCTTGAATCCTGGGGGCCGCTACTTCCGCCGAAGGCCATCCTGGTCAGCTTGATGAAGGGCGTCGAGAAAGACACCGGTCTGCGTATGAGTGAGGTTATTGCCGAGGTCACTGGTTTTGCCAAGGAGCAAATTGCAGTGGTCTCTGGTCCAAACCTTTCCCTAGAAATTGCAGCTGAGCAGCCAACCGCCTCTGTGGCTTCGAGCATCAACCAAGAGACTTCTCAGGCGGTAGCAAAATCGGCTACCAACGAGTACTTCACAACTTTCACCAACTCCGATGTAATCGGCACCGAGTTTGGCGGAATCCTCAAGAATCTAATTGCGGTAGCCATCGGAATCGTCAACGGTGTTGGCTACGGAGAAAACACTAAGGCCTCAATCATGACCCGCGGCCTGGCCGAGCTGACCCGTTTTTCGGTGGCATACGGTGCCGAGCCAAACACTATGGTCGGGCTTGCTGGATTGGGTGACTTGATTGCCACATCTGAGTCGCCACTTTCGCGTAACCACAAGGCCGGCGAGATGCTGGGCAAGGGATACACACTCAAAGAGGTTCAAAAGCGAATGTCTCAGACGGCAGAGGGCCTGGCTTCGGTGGCTCCAATTCTTCAACTGGCCAAAGCCAAGGGCGTATCGATGCCGATTGTTGAGCAGGTTCAGTTAGTGCTGCAGGGCAAGTTGGCGCCAAAGGACATTGCGCCGCACCTAACCAACGGCACCCTGGGCCCGGTCGGGGAGTAACTGTGGCCAAACTCAACGTGGTTCTGCTCTTTGGCGGAAAATCAAGCGAACACTCAATTTCTTGCGCAACAGCGGCCGGTGTTTTAGGCGCGATTGATCGCAGCAAATATCACGTTATTCCGGTAGGTATTACCCGTCAGGGTGTTTTTGTGCCCGCCGAAGACAATGCTGAGCGTTGGGCGTTGCGCAAGGGTGAGCTTGCTGTCGTTCAGGATGAAGGCGCGCGAGTTGAATTTTCCATGGATGGAAGTCGTCAGATTTACCGCATTGGCATCGACGGCAGTCGTTCCTCGCTCGGCGCGGTAGACATCGTATTTCCGGTCCTGCACGGCCCGTTCGGTGAGGACGGAACGATTCAGGGCTTCCTCGAGCTAGCCGGTATTCCATACGTCGGCAACGGCGTTTTGGCCTCGGCTGCCGGAATGGACAAAGAGTTCACCAAAGCAATTTTTCAAGATGCCAACATTCCGGTTACCCCGCACGTTGTGATTCGCGAAGCCAACTGGATGCGCGACCCAGAGTCATCTCTAGAGGCGGTCCGAAACCTTGGCCTCCCGGTTTTTGTCAAGCCTGCGCGCGCCGGTTCATCGGTGGGTGTTTCAAAGGTCAAGAACTGGGATGATTTTGCCCCGGCCGTGGCCTTGGCTCTCGAGCACGACAACAAATTGGTAGTCGAGCACGGATTGGTTGGCCGCGAGGTTGAATGCGCTGTGCTTTCTGGTCGCGATGGCGCTCGGCCTCGGGTTTCGGTTGCCGGTGAGATTGTCGTCACCGGTCGCGATTTCTACGATTTCGATGCCAAATACCAGGATGAAGATTCCGTCGACCTAATCATTCCGGCAGCCATGACCGAAGACCAGTTGACCGAAATGCAGAGCATTGCTCGGCGTGCGTTTGAGGCACTGGGTTGCCAGGGTCTGGGGCGAGTCGACTTCTTCTTGACCGCCGACGGTTTTTTCGTGAATGAAATCAACACCATGCCTGGGTTTACGCCGTTATCAATGTTTCCGTCACTTTGGCAGGCATCGGGCATTGCCTATTCGGATTTGATCGACGAACTCATCAATTTGGGTCTAAACGCCAAGCACTAGACTGGCCCACCACTGGCTATTCAGCGGCGGTGCAGGTTTTTGATGCCTCGATGTTTTGCACCGCAGGGCCAAGCGCTTCGAGAGCGGTTATTCCAGAGATGGTGTTTGAATCCACGATGATTTCAGTGCCGGGGGTCCGCGCAAAACTTATGAATCTGTAAGACGGCTTCTCTGATTCATCGACCAGCCAGTCAACTCCACCAGCGGTAACGCAAGGTAGGTCGCTAACTAAAACTGGTTCCAGTCCGCATCGCAGCAACACCGATGCCGGGTCTCCCCAAGCTGCTGTGGCCTGGGCATTGGTCGGGCGCTCGGATTGATCTCCGACCAACTCTGGCAAACGAACAATTACCTCAGCGCAGTTTGGGTCATTGGCTAGCGGTGCCGGATCAAGTGTCACTGTGGTGGCGCAGCCGGTTAGGCTAATCGTCGCCAAAAGCAGTGCGCCTGCAGTTGCCTGAGCTTTCAAAATCTTCATCTCCAACAGGCTACCTTTGTTATGTGAATACTGCAGAAACCATCGGCTCACTCGGCGAGAACGAAAGCCTCAAGCGCACCATATCGCGCCTCAACGCATCAGAGCATGCCTTGGTTGGGCCCGGCGATGATTCGGCGGTAGTCAGTGCCCCCGATGGCAGGTTTGTCGTTACCACCGACACCATGATCGAAGGCCATGACTTTAGGTTGGATTGGTCCACCGGCTATGACCTTGGCTGGAAAGCTGTGGCAAGCAACATTGCCGATGTGGCAGCGATGGGTGCCGTCCCAACCGCCTTGGTGGTTGCCGTAAGTGCCCCGGCGTCAACCGAGATTCACTGGCTTGAGTCTTTTGCCGACGGTCTGCGCGACGCATGTGAGCGCCTTGCACCGGGCTGTGGAGTTGTTGGCGGAGACTTGGCTGCGAGTGAGCAAATCATGATTTCAGTGGCCGCACACGGGTCGCTCGAGGGCCGCGAGCCGGTTTTGCGCTCAGGTGCTCAGGTTGGCGACATCGTTGCTGTAGCGGGCACCCTGGGGCGCGCAGCAGCCGGCTTGGCTTTATTGCAAAGCGCCAACCGTGATGCCATTTCGGCTTACGACGCCTTGGTCGACACCCAGCGCCGCCCGCAACCCCCGATTACCTCGGGAGTAGACGCAGCCGCAGCTGGAGCAACGTCGATGCTGGACTTATCTGATGGATTGGCAAAGGATGCTGCACGCATCGCCAAGGCGTCAGGGGTGACCATTCAAATCGACCGCCTGCAGCTTCAGGGTTTTGAGGCCGTGCTTGAAGAAGCAGCCCGTGCCATCGAAGCAAATGAGTTTGACTGGGTCATCGGCGGGGGAGAGGACCACTCACTGCTGGCAACTTTTCCGAGTGATGTGGTAATTCCGCGCGCCTTCAAGCCCATCGGTGTGGTTTTGCCCGTTGGCCACGCACCGGTGATGTTGGGGGCAAACCCAATGCCTGAATTCGGCTGGGATTCAGTTCGCGACTAGCCGTGAAGCTGGCTGTTCAGCGTGATGCCAACGCCTGATCTAGGTAGGACTTCGACGCGACCAGTGACCGAGTTGCGGCGGAACAGCAGGTTGGCCACTCCGGAAAGGTCTGCTGCCTTGGCAGTTCTCTCACCCTCGCCATCGATGATGGTGACCTTGGTCCCGGCAGTTACGTAGAGGCCGGCTTCGACAACTGAGTCGTCACCAATCGAGATGCCAACGCCTGCGTTTGCACCGAGCAGCGCACGGGCGCCAATGGCAACGCGCTCTTTACCGCCGCCGGATAGTGTGCCCATGATTGAAGCGCCACCACCAATGTCGGCTCCGTCGCCAACAATGACGCCCTGTGAAATTCGTCCCTCAACCATCGAGGTGCCCAGAGTTCCGGCATTAAAGTTCACAAAACCTTCGTGCATGATTGTGGTGCCCGGGCTTAGGTGTGCACCCAAACGAACACGTGATGCGTCTGCGATTCGGACTTTCTTCGGAGTCACGTAGTCGACCAGTCTTGGGAACTTGTCGATGGCATAGACGCTGATTCCAGCGCGGGTAAGAGTTGGGCGAAGTTCATCGATGTCATCGATGGATACCGGGCCGACATTGGTGAAGGCCACAATCGGGAGGGCCGGAATTAGGCCGTCAAGGTTGATTGAGTTTGGCTTGACCAGCAGGTGTGAGAGCAGGTGCAGGCGCAGGTAGGCGTCGGCAGTCGAAGCTACCGGCTGGGTTAGATCTACCTCGGTGCGGACCACCTGCGTGGTCACGCGGCGGCGAGCATCTTCACCGGCAAGAGCATCTAGTTCTTTAGGGGTAACCCAAAGGGCATCATCGGTTGGGGCATCACCAAGTTGTGGGTTTGGAAACCAAACGTCGAGAACAGTGCCGTCAGTTGCGATGGTGGCTAGGCCGTGGCCCCATGCCTTGGAATCTAGGAAAGCCGCTTGAGTCATAGAGTCAAGGTTACAAGTTAGGCTCGTTCTATGGCGCCTGTAACCCTGAATCTAGAAGCTGACGTAGTAGAACTGACCCGCGATATTTGCGACATTGAGTCGGTTTCGGGTAACGAGAAAGCTTTGGCTGATGCCATCGAAGCGGCTCTGTCTGCCTACCCGCACCTAGAGGTAATTCGCGATGCTGACGCAATTGTGGCCCGCACCAACCTTGGCCGCGATTCGCGTGTGGTTATCGCCGGTCACATCGATACTGTTCCGGTTGCCAACAACCTTCCGGTGCAGTTGTTGTCGATGGAGCGCGAGCAGGTGCTCTATGGCCGCGGCACAGTTGACATGAAGGCTGGGGTTGCCGTTCAGCTAAAACTGGCTGCCACAGTTGCTGAACCAAATGTAGATGTCACCTGGATTTTCTACGACCACGAAGAGGTTGAGGCCTCAAAGAACGGTTTGGGCCGTCTCTCGCGCAACCGCCCCGATCTACTTCAGGCCAACTTTGCTGTTTTGTGCGAGCCAACTTCGGCGCAGGTCGAAGGCGGTTGTAACGGCACGATGCGCGTTGACCTAACCTTCCGAGGAGTCAAGGCCCACTCGGCTCGCCCTTGGATGGGTAAAAATGCAATTCACGGTGCTGCCAAGGCGCTAACCATTTTGGCCAACTACCAGCCGGCTGAGATTGACGTTGACGGTTTGGTGTATCGCGAAAGCCTGAATGCAGTTTTGATCAGCGGCGGAATTGCCACCAACGTCATTCCAGATGAAGCCGTAGTCACGGTTAACTATCGGTTTGCACCTAGCAAGTCCGGCGCCGAGGCTGAGGCCCACTTGCGTGAGGTCTTTGCCGGCTTTGAGTTGGTAGTCACCGATGTTGCCGAGGGTGCCCGCCCAGGTCTTGACCGACCAGAGGCCGCAGCTTTTGTTGCTGCCACCAAAACTGAAGCAAGGCCAAAGTATGGCTGGACCGACGTTGCACGATTCAGTGAACTCGGTGTGCCAGCGGTGAACTACGGACCGGGTGACCCATCAAAGGCTCACGCCGATGATGAAGCGGTACCGTGCAGTCAGATCTATGCCTGCGAAAGCGGTCTTAGATCTTGGCTCACCGTGGGATAATAGAACTTCGGCCGTAAAAAGCCAGCTATTCAAGGAGTTCTCAATGGCAGCAATGAAGCCACGTACCGGCGACGGTCCAATGGAGGCAGAACGCGAACCTCGCGGACTGATCATCCTTCGAGTTCCACTAGAAGGCGGAGGTCGCCTTGTCGTTTCAGTAAACGAAGAAGAGGCCAAGAACCTTCACCAAGTTCTAGCGGGCGTAGTCAAAAACTAAGCTCAACAAAAAAAGACCAGTCAATAGCGACTGGTCTTTTTTTATGCTCGAATTACTCTAGTGTGCTCGCTTGCTGGCCATCAGCAGGCCATCTCCGCTTGGCGAAAGCGCGGACACAAAATCGCTGTTGTTCACGAAGAAACGCAAGACATCGCGGTAGATAGCAGTGGCATCATCGCGCATCGCAGGGTCAGGAACCCGGTCACGCCAGAGGGCGTGGGCAATTGCCAATACGCCGCCGGGGCGCAAGAGTCGCGATGCCTCGTGAAGCTGAGCCTCTAGGGTGTCGCGGTCGGCATCGAGAAAAACTAGGTCGTAGGCCGCATCTGCCATGTTCGACATCACATCGATGGCCCGCCCACTGATCACACGCGTGTGGTTGGCCGGAATTCCTGCTTCGGCAAAGGCCTTTCGGGCAGCAATCTGGGCCTCAGGGTCGCTGTCGATGGTTGCTAAAACTGCGTTGGGTGCACCGTTCAGAAGCCAAAGCCCCGAGATTCCCGTTCCGGTTCCGGCCTCGACGATAGCCTTTGCGCCAAGGGCTGAGGCAATGAGGGCCAACTGAGAACCAACGGCAGGAGTGATGCATTCAATGCCCATTTCATCCGCACGAATTCGGGCTTCACGAAACACTTCAGGTTCGGTCACGAAGTCTTCTGCAAACTTCCAACTGCTGATTTTGTCTACCATTTGGCTCTCCTTGCTCAAAGCATAAAGGTCGGTTTGCTCTTTGGTCGGTAGCAAAGCGGTAATCTGAAAGGGTGTTCGGTCTAACTGGTGAAAAGCTCCTAATCTTGGGGCTTATCGCCGTATTTGTTTTAGGGCCAGATCGGCTGCCAACCTATGCAAAACAGTTGGCCAACCTGGTAAAAAGTTTGCGCAGAATGGCCGATGGCGCCAAGGACCAACTATCCGCTGAAATCGGTGAAGAGCTGGACTGGAAGAAGCTGGACCCTCGCCAGTACGACCCGCGAAGAATTATTCGTGAGGCGTTGGTCGAGGATGGCGCACCTGCTGCGAATCCTGCCCAGGTGCTAAACACAGCCAAGGTTCAAACCCAGCCCCGACTGGTTGCCGGTGAACAAGCTCCGTTTGACTCTGAGGCCACCTAGATTTAGCTAAAAAGCTTCATGGCTTTGACCATGATTCTCATAAGCGGCGCCATCTTCTCGTAGTCCCTTGCTCTACTCGGCAGCCTAATCAGGCCGCCGGCAACACCGATAACTCGAGTTTCGGTAAATCGCAGCAATCCACCCGGACCATTTCGGCGCCCATGACCAGAAGCCTTCATGCCACCCATCGGCGACTCCATTGATGCAAAACTGGCGCGGAAACCCTCGTTGATGTTGACGCTGCCGGTATTGAGTCGGCTAGCCACTCGGGTGGCGAGTTTTACCGGGCCAACGATTGCGGCGTTTAATCCGTACTGACTGTCGTTTGCTTGATCGATTGCATCGTCTAGATCGTCGTAGGCTTCGACGGCCAGAACTGGGCCAAAAACCTCGCGGCGGTAGAGCTTGGCTGAGGCAGGAACATTATTCAAAACCGTTGGGGCATAAAAATACGGCCCAGTGTTGGGCAGGGCATGGCCGCCGGCGACCAGTTCGGCTCCGTTGGCTACTGCATCTGATACATAACCTGACACGCGCTGAAGTTGAACGTACCCGCCCAAACTGCCGATGTCGGTAGAAAAATCATCAGACCGGCCAACCTCAAGTGCATCAATTTGCTTGGTCAGCTCAGTCAAAAATTCCTGATGCATCGATCTCGGCACGTACACTCGCTCAATTGCCACACAGAGCTGGCCAGCTGAACTGAATGCCCCCGAAACCGCAATTTCGGCCGCCCGCTTAGGCTTGGCGCCCTCGAGCACAATCATCGGGTTCTTGCCGCCCAACTCTAGCGAGTACCCAATTAGCCGCGCTGAGGCACGCTGGGCAACTTTCAGGCCAGTCGCGGTTGAGCCGGTAAAGGCCACGTAATCGACGCTATCGACCAATGCGTTCCCGACGGTCTCGCCATCTCCGGTCACGATAGTCCAAGCTTCTTCTGGCCAGCCAGCCTCGATGGCAAGGTGGCGAGCAAATAGGGCGGTCAGAGCGGTTTGGTTGTCTACCTTCTGGACTACGGCATTGCCCGCAGCCAAGGCCGGTAGCACATCAAGCAGGGTCAAAGCCAGCGGGTAGTTCCAAGGGGTCACAATGCCAACCACACCAACCGGCACTTGGTCAACATAGGTTTTGGTGAGCAGCGGAACACCGGCGCGTGTGCGGCGCCTAGCCAGGGTCTTGACCGAAATCTTGCCGTAGTAGCTGGCTGCGGCAATTGCGCCGACAGTCTCTTCAAATGCGTGTGCTCGAGATTTGCCAGTCTCCAGCTGGACTAGGTCCATGAGCTTTTCATCGGAACCCAACAGGATGTCGTGCAGGTTCAGCAGCAGGCGTTGGCGCTGTGGTAGCCCAGTTTTAGCCAAAGTAGGTTGGTAGTCTCTGGCCATTGCGACAGCATCGACTACCTGCTCGGCAGAAAGCTGCTGGAGGTCATAAATCTTTTTGCCGGTTGCCGGGTTCAAAACCGGAACGGTTGATTGACCCTGGGGTAGGTGGCTCAGTAACGAGACAATGCTGGTTTCACTCACAGGCTAACTCTAAGCAGTCTGCCGGCCAGTCCAATCTTGTCTTGGCTAATTTTCACAGCAATTTCACGGATAGCCCTAGCGGCGGGGTCATCGGGGTGATTCTGAACCACCGGCAAACCCGCATCAGAACCCTCGCGAAGGGCAACGCTAATTGGAATTTGCCCAAGCTGAGGGACCGCCTGACCCGATAGGGTGCTCAATCGTTCGGCTACAGCCAAACCGCCACCGTGACCAAAAATTTCAAACTTTGAGCCATCTGGCTGCTCGAGCCAACTCATGTTTTCAATCACACCAAACACCGATTGCCCGGTCTGCAGGCCGACCGAACCAGAACGCTCAGCAACCTCGGCGGCAGCGACCTGAGGGGTGGTTACAACGATGCTCTTTGCGGTTGGCAGCAACTGGCCCAAGCTAATTGCAATGTCGCCGGTGCCCGGTGGCAGGTCAACCAGCAGAAAATCTAGATCGCCCCAAAAGACGTCACACAAAAACTGTTCCACGGCGCGGTGCAGCATTGGTCCGCGCCAGGCCACCGGCTTATTGTCATCAAGAAACATTCCGATGGAAATTACTTTGACGCCCCATTTGCCGGCCTGAGCCACCGGAGGCAAAATCAGTTCATCCACCCGCGTCGGCTTTTCGGTAATGCCAAGTTGCCCCGGAATCGAGAAGCCAAAAATATCCGCATCGATCAGCCCAACGCGGTGACCGGCTTCGGCGAGCGCCACAGCCAGATTGGTGGTTACCGAGGACTTGCCAACCCCACCTTTGCCCGAGCCGACCAGATAAACCCGAGTGAGGGTGTCTTTGTCAAACGGATTTGTGCGGGGCGGCTTACCGGCCCGTAATTTCTCTTTTAGCTCGTTGCGCTCGGCCTGCGACATCACGGTCATGGCAACGTCGACGTCAAACTCGGCAACTGCGGCCCGAACATCGGCTTCAATTTTTTGTGCCGCCGGGCAGCCGGCAACGGTCAGTTTTACCGTGACTAGACCGTCGGTCAGGTCAATCATGTTGAGCTCGGTCAGGGGCAACCTAAGTTCTGGGTCAATTACTGTTCCCAGCGCACGCTCAATCGCGCTTGCGCTCATCCAGAATTTCTTTCAGTAGGTCGCGTAACTCATCGCGTACAAAGTCTTTCGTCGCCAGGTCTTCCATCGCCAAACGCAGAGCAACAACCTCGCGGGCCAGGTACTCGGTGTCGGCTAGGTTGCGCTCGGCTCGCTGGCGGTCCTGTTCAAACTGAACGCGGTCGCGGTCATCCTGGCGGTTTTGAGCCAACAGAATCAGGGGCGCAGCGTAAGACGCCTGCATTGACAAA